>NZ_JBTHHU010000042.1:0-61078 GCF_059089585.1 Streptomyces sp. SX-6
CACCACCTCCGCCACCATCGGCAACGCCGTCAGGGAAACAACCCACGCCCTACAGCAACTTGACCACACCATCCCACCAGGCCTCATCAAAGCCACCACCGCACACGACCTCGCCCAGCTCACCGGACAAGCCGCCATCCCCACACCACACACGTGACCAGACCAGCACCTAATTAATCGACGCGCTCTTCGTTACGTTCAAATGCCAGGCCCTGCCCCTTTTGTCACGTCACCTACTCACCGCCGACGCATCGTCAACTTCCTTGGGCAGGCCCCACAGTCCCGCGAACGGCACGTTCCTGGCACAGCGGCGACTGGCGGGAAACCGGCAGGCCAGTGACCTAATTTGATCACTACTAGTGACCGCACCGGAACCCTAAGGTGAAACCGTGGCCCGCGGTGCGCGCGGGATGTGATCAGAGAGGGATGGACAAGGGTGACGGTCAAGATCGTCGAGGGCAGTGGCGTCGCGTTGTGCCCGCAGGGCTGGTACGCGCTCTACGAGCACGAGGACTTCAACACTAAGGAGCAAGGCCGCGTCCTGCTCTCCGACCAGACGCTCGGTGACGTACGGGCCTTCGGCTTCGACGGCCACGTCCTGTCGGTGGTGAACCACACTGAACAGAGCATGGCCCTGCACGTCGAGGCCGACTCCAAGGGCTTCGCCGCCCAGGTGGGCCCGAGGGACGAGCTTCGGTCCATCGCCGAGAAGGACACCCGGGAGATCGACGGCCTGGGGAACATCGTGGGCGAGTCCCGCAACAAGCTGGGCCCGGTGCTCAAGAACCGGACGGCCTCCATACGCATCTTCCCGCTCGGCTCCGACGCCGCACAGGTGATCCGCAAGCTGCCCGTCGAGGAAGGCACTTACATCCTCACGAACATCGGCAGCGGCAAGGTGCTGGACATCCTGGGCAAGGAACAGGACAACGGGGCGAACGTCGGCCAGTACACCCGCCACGGCGGACCGAACCAGCAGTGGACGTTCACGCCCGTACGACGTGACTACGCGCGCAACAACCCGGCGTACAACGTCACCGGCGAGTACGAGATCGCTTCCAAGGCGAGCGGAAAGCTCCTGGATGTCGACGGCGCGGCCCTGCAGGACACCGCGAACATCCGGCAGTGGGAGCGCACCGACGGCTCCAACCAGCGCTGGTGGGTCACCCCGATCGGCAACGGCGTCTTCGTGATCAGCAGCGTCCGCAGCGGCAAGGCCATGGACGTCACCGGCGGCTCCAAGGACAACAGCGCCAACGTGCAGCAGTACACGTTCAATGACACCGACGCGCAGAAGTGGCGGATGGAGCGCGTCTGATCGCGCTCATCACAACCGGTGTGGGGGCGGACCGCGCCCGCCCCCACACCGGCTCCGAAACATCACCAGGGCTTCGGAGACGTGTACTTCGGGTTTGGTTTCCGGGCCGGAGCCTCAGCCGTTGGCCAGGGTGCGGCCGAGAAGGGGCAGCAGGCGGTCCCAATGGCGCTGCAATGCGGCCGAGTTGAAGGCGTCGGTGTCGGACATGGTGAAGCCGTGGATGGTGCCGGGGTAGATCTCTGAGGTGTAGCTGACACCTGCGGCATCCAGGGCCTGGTTGAGCTCGCCGAGGGCCTCGGGTGTCATGTCGCCTTCGGCGTGACCCAGGTGGACCTGGGCGGTGAGCTTGGAGAAGAGGTTGGGCCCATCGACACCCACGGGGCCGTGGAATGCGGCGACGGCGGCCACCTGGCCGGGGTGGGCCGCGGCGGTGCGCATCGCCAGGAGGCCTCCTATGCAGTAGCCGGTCACCGCGACCGGTCCGGCGCTGACCTCGGGCTGGGTGGTGAGGAACCTGAGGTAGGCGTCGGCGTCGCTCACGGCACGTTCGGCGGTGTGCGCCTCGATCAAGGGCATCAGCTGGGCGAAGACCGCGGGCCGGGCCTCTTCCCCGATGTACTCGGGAAGTTCGATCACCGGTGCCGGGCCGTGCCGGTAGAAGAAGTTGGGGACGAGCACGAAGTACCCGTGCCCGGCCAGTTCGAGGGCCATCTCCCGCAGCACGGGCCGGATGCCGAAGCCGTCCGCGTACATCAGCACCCCCGGGTGCCGCCCGCCACCGTCGGGGAAGGCGGCGAACGCGTCGGCCTGGCCGTCCGCGGTGGGAATCTGCAGCATCTTGGTGGGCATGAACTCTCCTGTCGTGGTTGATGTGTCGAGCTTGTGATCAACACGACGGAGGTGGAGCCCGCGCGGCAGCACCAGCCCCTCGGCCCATCAACGGGCCGGCACCGGCCCGTACGGCGCTCAGGAGAGCACCGGGTCGCCAATCCGTGTGTGGCGCAATGCCGTCCCGGTAGTCATGGCTGCACAACATAGCCCACCGGATGAAGCCGCTGCCAGCCCCTATCTCCCAGTGCTGGGCGCG
Source organism: Streptomyces sp. SX-6 (assembly GCF_059089585.1). NCBI lineage: Bacteria > Bacillati > Actinomycetota > Actinomycetes > Kitasatosporales > Streptomycetaceae > Streptomyces > Streptomyces sp. SX-6. The sequence continues at coordinate 2,406 of NZ_JBTHHU010000042.1, forward strand.
AGAATGATCTCGGTCAACACCTCGGAATCCTGAACTCGAGCCCCTCAGCCGATCGACACCCCGTACGCCGACAGCGGCTGGGTCACCGGCTGGTAGTAAGTGCTGCCGCCGGTGGTGCAGTCGCCGCTGCCGCCCACGGTCAGGCCCAGTGCCGTATCGCCGTCGAAGAGCGGGCCGCCGCTGTCCCCGGGTTCGGCGCAGAGGTCGGTCTCGATCAGGCCGTAGAGCGTGCCCTCCTGGTACTGGATGGTCGCGTTCAGCCCGGTGACCGTCCCCGCGTGCACTCCGCTGCCGCTGCCGCTGCGCTGCACTCTCTCGCCCACAGTGGCATCCGCCGCGCGGGAGACGGTCTGCGCCGATCCGTTGTAGAGGTTGATCTCACTCGGGTGTTCGATGCCCGGGTTGTACTTCACGATCCCGTAGTCGCTGCCCGGAAAGACGCTCCCGGCCGTGACCCCGATCTCCCGGCCGCCGCTGTCGTACACGACGGTGCCGACGGCGCCCAGGCAGTGCCCGGCGGTCAGGAAGTACGGGGTGCCGTCGCCGGCGACCACGTTGAAGCCCACCGAGCAGCCCCTGCCGACGGCATCACCGCCACGCATGTACGGTCTGAACTGCCCTTTCGTACGCCGCACTTCGACCCTGTCGCCGCCGAATGCCCGGGCCGCCGTGACGAGTTCCACGAACCGGGCGCCGGTGACCGTTCGGTCGGCGGTCACCACTACTCGCCCGGCCGCAGGATCGACCGCCCACGCCGTACCCGGCGTCCCGGCCTTGGCTCTCAGCGCATCACCGACCGCCTGGAGCCGGGCGTACGAGACGGCCGGCGACGGCCGGACCGGGGATCCGACGGCGCCGGGCAGGGCGAGAACCGCCGCGAGGGCGGTGACCACGATGGCTGTCATTCGGATGATCGGGCGCCGCTTGTCCATCTTGCCTCCCGTGGGTGTCTGGACCGCACAGCACGCTGAGCGCCATGTTCCGGCGCACGGCGGCGAGTTGCACCCCCGAAGGCGGCGCTATTTTCGGGTGCGCGCCCGCCCCGGCCACCGGCAGAATGCCCTGACGACAGCACCATCAGCCAAAGGGGGCAGGATTGGCCAGCCCGCAACTCCCCGGATGCCTGATCCTCTCGGGCGCACCCGGCGCAGGAAAGACGACCGTCTCGCGACTCGTCGCGGAGCGGTTCCCGCGGTCGGCCCGCATCGCCGGGGACGACGTCGCGGACATGATCGTCAACGGTCGCGTCAGCGTCGTACGGCTGCCCGAGCCGGAGGCGCAACGCCAACTCCTGCTCCGCGCCCGCAACATCTGCACGCTGGCCCGCAACTTCGCCGACGAGGGCTTCGTGCCGGTGCTCGACCACGTTGTCCCGGACCGGGGCGTGCTGGACTTCATGGTCGGCCTTCTCGCGCCTCACCCCGTCCTGTTCGTCGTCCTCGCGCCGCCTCTCGAGGTGTGCCGGCACCGCAATGCCACGCGTCGCGCCGTGGAGCGCGTCGACTACGACTTCGGCCCGCTCGACCGCTCCATGCGCGCGGAGCTGGGCGGAGTCGGGTGGTGGCTGGACACCGCCGAGCTCTCCCCCGAGGAGACCGCTGACGTGATCGCGCACCACGCCCCCGGTCGGGCCGTGGTGTCGCCTCGCTGACGAACGTGCATTATCAGCCACCCACAGCGGGGAGATATCGGCTCAATCCAGCCAGAAATAGCGGATCATCACGACATACCGGACCTACCACCTGGCCGGAATCCAACAGACCCCCTCCCCTCCGTTCGACCAACATCATCTGACGCTGCTTCACTTGCCGGTCCGAAAGCCCATACGAAAGGACCCGGCCGGATGTCGACCGCAGTGCCCCAGCAGCAGCCGGACGAGCCCGGACAGGCAACCGCCGCAGGCCGGGCGCAGCTCAGCCTGGGGATCGCCGCCGCGCGGAACCTGGCGACGACCACCAAGAGCGTGCCGCAGATGCAGGGCATCAGCTCGCGGTGGCTGCTGCGGATGCTGCCGTGGGTGGAGGTCAAGGGCGGTACGTACCGGGTCAACCGGCGCCTGGCGTACGAGGTCGGCGACGGCCGGGTGACGTTCGTCCAGGAGGGGGCCACGGTCCGGGTCGTCCCCGCCGAGCTGGGCGAACTGCCGCTGCTGCGCGGCTTCGACGACACTGACGTACTGCGGGCCCTGGCCGAGCGGTGCGAGCAGCGGGCGTACGAGCCGGGCCAGGTCATAGCCGAGCAGGGGCGGGACCTCGACCACGTCCACCTCATCGCGCACGGCAAGGTGGAGAAGCTCGTCTCCGGGAAGTACGACGCCGACGCCCGGCGCGGCGTCCTGTCCGACGGCGGGTTCTTCGGCGCGCGGGTGGTGGCCGAGGAGCCGGGTGCGTGGGAGTTCACGGCGCGGGCGATGACGGCATGCACGGTGCTGTCGCTGCCCCGGCGGGCGTACGAGGAAGTGGCCGGGCGGCACGAGCGGTTGCGGGCACACGTCCGGCACCGCCAGGCCGAGAAGGCGCGGCCGCAGAACAGGAAGGGCGAGGCGGACATCTCCCTCGCCGCCGGCCACGCGGGCGAGCCCGTCCTGCCCGGAACGTTCGTCGACTACGAACTGAGCCCGCGCGAGTACGAGTTGAGCGTCGTGCAGACGATCCTGCGGGTGCACAGCCGGGTCGCGGACCTCTACAACGACCCGATGGACCAGGTCGAGCAGCAGCTCCGCCTGACCATCGAGGCACTGCGCGAGCGCCAGGAGTCCGAGCTGGTCAACAACCCCGACTTCGGGCTGCTGCACAACGCGGACTACAGCCAGCGCATTTCGACCCACTCCGGTCCGCCCACCCCGGACGACATGGACGAACTGCTCAGCATGCGGCGCGGGACGAAGGCGTTCTTCGCGCACCCCAAGGCCATCGCCGCGTTCGGCCGTGAGTGCAACAAGCGGGGGCTCGCCTTCGACCGTGTCGACGTGGGCGGTCACCAGGTTCCCGCCTGGCGGGGCGTGCCGCTGCTCCCCTGCGGCAAGATCCGGGTCTCGGACGAGGGCACGACCTCGATCCTGGCGATGCGCCTGGGCGAGTCCGAGCAGGGCGTCGTCGGCCTGCGGCAGACGGGCATCCCCGATGAGTACGAGCCGGGCCTGAACGTCCGGTTCATGGGCATCAACGAGCAGGCGATCATCTCCTACCTGGTCAGCACCTACCACTCGGCGGCCGTCCTCGTACCCGACGCGCTCGGTGTCCTCGACAACGTCGAGGTCTTCCACTCGCCGTCCTAGAGGAGAACTGGTGTCACTGCTGACCCGGATGACCGCGCCCGCCGCCCACCACGAGGTGGCGCGGCTCGTGGCAACGTTGCTGCAGCCCGTAACCACCCGGGCGTTCCCCACCGGACCGACCGGGCTGGGCACCTCCGCCGCCCGTATCACCGCCCGCGTCACCGCGCGAAAGCCCGCCGCCGGCAACGGCGTTCCGGAGCTGTACTGCCCGCCCGCGCTCCGCGACGACCGGGCGCTCGGCGAGGAGGTCAACGCGCGCCTGGTGGAGTGGGCCGAGGGCGTCGGCCTCTACGCCGGACGGCTCGACCGCGTCAGGGCCGCCGACTTCGGACGGCTGATGATGCTGGCCCACCCCGACACCGACGACCCGGACCGGCTGCTGGCCGCCGGGAAGTGCGCGCTGGCGGAGTGGGCCACCGACGACTACTACTGCGACGACCCGGCCTCCGCCCCCGAACGCCTCGGCGGCCACCTCGGTCTCGCCTACACCGCGATCGACCCGTCCCACCTCCCCGTCGGCTACGCGCCCGCCGGGGAGAAGGCCCTGCGCGACGACCCCGTACGCGTCGCCCTCCGCTCCGGGCTCACTCACCTCGCCCGGTACGCGGACTGGTCCCAAGCGGCCCGGCTGCGCCACGAAGTCGCGGTGCTGTTCGTGGGCTACGCCCAGGAGGGCTCCTGGCGCTCCCAGGGACGTATGCCCACCGTCCCCGAGTACCTGGCGCACCGTCAGATCAATGCCTTCCTCCCCTGCATCGCCCTGACCGACGTGGTGGGCGGCTACGCGCTGCCCGCCGCCGAGTACGGCGATCCGCGGGTGCGCCGCGCCGTGACGATGGCGTCCACGGCCTCCACACTCGTCAACGACCTGTACTCGATGGCCAAGGAACACGACTCCTCCGGCATGGAGTTCAACCTGCCCACCGTGATCGCCCACGAGGAGCGGTGCTCACTGCGCGAGGCGGTCGAGCGGAGCGTGGCGATCCACGACGAGCTGGTACGCACCTTCGAGGCCGAGTCCGCGGCCCTCGCCCTCACCGGTTCCCCTCAGCTGCGCCGCTTCCTCGCGGGGGTGTGGGCCTGGCTCGGCGGCAGCCGCGCATGGCACGCGGGCAGCCCCCGCTACAACGCCGCCTGACCTCCATGTTCATGTACGTAAGGAGCTCCACCATGTCCGCCCCCGTCCTGCGCACGGCGTACCAGAAGTCCGTCGCCGAGTACTGGAACAACGAGAAGGACCCGGTCAACCTGCGCCTGGGCGACGTCGACGGCCTCTACCACCACCACTACGGCCTCGGCGACTACGACCCCGCCGTCCTCGAAGGCCCCGCCGACACCCGCGACGCCCGCATCATCGAGGAACTGCACCGCCTCGAGTCGGCCCAGTCCGACGTCCTCCTCGACCACCTCGGCCCCATCACCCCCGAGCACCGCCTCCTCGACGCAGGCTGCGGCCGGGGCGGCAGCAGCATCATGGCCAACGCGCGTTTCGGCTGCCAGGTCGACGGCGTGTCCATTTCCGAGCAGCAGGTCGAGTTCGCCAACGGCCAGGCCCGCAAGCGGGGCGTGGACGACAAGGTGCGTTACCACTTCCGCAACATGCTCGACACGGGCCTGCCCACCGGCGCCTTCCAGGGCGCATGGAACAACGAATCCACCATGTACGTCGACCTGTTCGACCTCTTCGCCGAACACGCCCGCCAGCTCGCCTTCGGCGGCCGCTACGTCGTCATCACCGGCTGCTCCAACGACGTGACGGGCGGCCGTTCCAAGGCGGTCAGCCGCATCGACGAGCACTACACGTGCAACATCCACCCGCGCAGCGCCTACTTCAAGGCCATGGCCGCCAACGGCCTCGTCCCGATGAACGTCGTGGACCTCACGGCCGCGACCATCCCCTACTGGGAGCTGCGTGCCCAGTCCTCCCTCGCCACCGGCGTCGAAGACCCCTTCCTCACCGCGTACAAGGAAGGCAGCTTCCACTACCTCCTCATCGCCGCCGACCGCATCTGACCGGCCACCCCCGGCGAGAGACGCTCTCGCCGGGGCCCGCCGCTCCAGAACGTAGAAGCACACTTCTACTAACTGCACTTCTATATCCGTGAGCACTCTGCGCAAGCAGAGCTGCACAGTAAGTAGCCGTTGCAGTGGCGAGCCCCCACGGCTTCGCGTTACACCGGAGGTGGAGGTGAGCGCTCATGCCTCGGCACCTGCACCACTGGCACCACCGGTACCTGCCCCGGGACCGGCTGGCGTTCGTCGCTGCCGTGGTGCTGCCGCTCGCCGTGTGCGCGGTGCTCGTGCCGTTCCGGACGGGCATGTCGAACACGAACGCCGCGCTGGTCCTGGTCGTCGCCGTGGTCGCCGTGGCGGCGCTCGGCAACCGGGTTGCCGGTGTGGTGACGGCGCTGTTCGCGGCGATCTGGTTCGACTTCTTCCTCACGCGCCCGTACGAGCAGCTCACCATCACCAGGGCCTCGGACATCACCACGTCCGTACTGCTTCTGGTCGTGGGCGTGGTGGTGTCCCAACTCGCCGCGCGGGCACGGAAGATGAAGGTGATCGCGGTCACCCATGACGCGTACCTGCGGCGGATCCACCACACCGCGCGCCTGGCCGAGTCGGCCACCGGGCCCGAGGACGTGATCGAGCACGTCCAACAGCAGCTGACGGAACTGCTCACCCTGCGGGGCTGCCGGTTCGAGTACGGCTCGCTGATGGGGCATCCCCCGCGCCTGCGCGAGGACGGCACGGTCACCTGGGGGCGCCGGGTGTGGGACGCGGACCGGCAGGGGTTGCCGGACGAGGAAGTGGAGTTGCGGGTGATGCACAACGGGCGCTTCCACGGCCGGTTCATGCTCCGGCCCACCCCGGGCGCGGTGCCGCCGCTCGCCGCCCGGCTGGTCGCGGTGACGCTGGCCGACCAGGCGGGGACGGCGCTCGGCAACTCCGGGCGGGCGTGAACGTCACTCCGTCCGCAGACCGTCCGGTCGCGTCATGCACCACAGGGCCGGGAGGCCCGCGAGCGTCACCAGGGCGATCACGGCCGCGCCCGCGCCCGTGAGGGGCAGGAAGACCAGCCAGTCCTTGACCCGGGCGTTGACCAGCCGGGTCATCGTCCAGCCGAGGCCGAGACCGCCCGCGACGGCCAGGGGCATCCCCAGGAGCACGGGGATGGCGGTCTGCCACAGCACCGACCAGCCGAGGGTGCTGCGCCGCGTACCGAAGGCGACGAGGGCCGAGAAGTGGCGCTTGCGCTCGCGGAGTTGGTCGAGGGTGGAGACGACCATGCCGACGCCGATCAGGCCTAGGGTGAGGACCGAGGCGACGAGGATGCCGCGCCGGACCGAGGCGTAGCGGTCGTCCACCACCGCGCCGGTCAGCTCGGTCACCGCCGTCGTCGGGTCGATGGCGGACGCGGTGTTGCGGACGCGCTCCGCGGCATCGCGGTCGGCGCCGTCGAGGCGCAGCATGACGACGGCCCGGGAGGGTCCCAGCAGCGCGGGGTCGATCGCGCCGGGAGTGGCCAGGATGCCGTGGCGGACCTCGCCGAGCGGGTCCGTGCGGGCCTCGGTCTCGCGGGCCGAGGCGGGGACGGTCCACTGCGGGAGCCTCCCGTCTTCGTCAGCGCCCGCGTCGCCGATGCCGAGCCTGGTGCCGGGCTTCATCTTGGCCGTGCCGACGGCGGGATCGGGGTCGGCGCTGTAGAAGACGTCGCCGTCCTTGCAGGTGCCGATGCGGGCGAGTTCGCGCAGGGTGGTGCAGTCGGCGATGCTGATGCGGGTGCCCCCGCTCGCGGCGTCGGGGCGGTTGCCGTAGGCCTCGACCACGCCGAGGGCGGTGGTCACGCCGCGCGTCTCGCGGAACCGGTCCGCCGCCGCAACGGCCGCGGAGCCCGACGAGGCGGGGAAGGACGCGCGCACCTGGGCGCGGGCGGGGTCCTGGCCCGTGGGCTTCTCGAAGTCGCCCTGCGTACCGGAGAGGAGCATCTGCACGGCGGTGGCCGCGGCCACCGCGACGGTGATGCCGCTGACGGCGCGGACGGCCGAGCCGCTGTGCAACTGGAGCCTGCGCGTGGCCAGTTGCCACGACAGGTTGCCCCCGCCGCCCAAGCGGCGTACGAACGCCTCGACAGCCCAGGGCAGCAGCGCGGTGACGCCGATCAGCAACAGCCCGGCGCCCGTGGCGATCTGGGCGGTGTCGAGCGTGCGGTCGTTCCGCTCGATCGAGCCGTAGTACGGCAGCAGCAGCGCGAGGCCCGCGGCCGGGATCAGCAGCCGCCACCACAGACGGCGGCGCCCGGTGGCGGTGTTGCGTACGAGGCCGAGCGGTTCGATGGTGATGCCGCGCAGCGCGAACAGCGTCACGACGACGGCACCGACGGGGACGGCGAGGGCGATCAGCGCCGCCAGCCAGGGGTCGGGCGTCAGATCGGCGGCGAAGACGCTGGTGCCGTGGATGGCGACGTCCTCGGCGATGCCCCGGGCCAGGAGGAAGAACCCCGCCCCGGCCGCGAGGCCGAGCACCGCGCCGCACAGCGCCTCGCCCGCCGCGATCCGCCGGATCATGTGTACGTCCGCGCCGACGAGCCGCAGCGCGGCGAGCCGCCGGTCGCGGCGTTCGCCGCCGGTCCGTACGGCGCCCGCGACGAGCACCGCGAGCGGTACCAGCAGGGCGACGGAGCCGAGCACGGTCAGCAGGATGATCACGGCGCTGATCGCGTCGCGCGCGGCGCCGACGCCCCACGTGTCCGATCGCCAGCCCTTGACGCCCGGCTTCAGGGCGTCGCTTCCGGCGTAGTACGTGAGCTCGTCGGGGCCGATGAGGCCCTGGTCCCCGATCGTGCCGACGACGCGGTAGGGCAGCCGCTCGCGCAGCAGCTTCCCGTCACCGTCGCCGGAACGCAGCAGTGCGGCGAGGGCGGGGGACGCCACCATCTCGCCGGGACGCGGGTACGCGGACAGGCCGGGCGGCAGCGGGGCCTCGGGCCCTTCGGGGTGCACGAGCCGACCCCGTACCCCGGCGCCGCGGAAGACCGTGTCGCTGGTGGCGAGGAGCAGCGTGCCGCTGCCCTTCTCGACGCGGTTGTTGAACTGGTAGCTCTCGCGGGCCACTCCGCGTTCGCTGCGGTTGGCCAGCATCTGCGGCACCGCCGCGGCGATCAGCAGCAACGCCACGGACAGGCCGACGCCCACGGCGGTGAGCACGGTGCGCAGCACGCTGTCGCGGCCGCCCTTGACAGTGAGTTGCGCGCCCAGGGAGAGGTCGCGGAACCAGGTCCTCACAGGGCGCCCGCCATGTCGCGCACCCGGCCGTCGCGGACGACGACCTCGCGGTCGGAGTACGCGGCCACACGCGCCTCGTGGGTGACCAGGACGACGGCGGCACGGGTCTCCCGTGCCGCGTCGGTGAGGAGCTGCATCACACGCTCGCCGTTGAGTGAGTCGAGGGCGCCGGTCGGCTCGTCCGCGAAGACCACGCGCGGGCCGGTGACCAACGCGCGGGCCACGGCGACCCGTTGGCCCTGGCCGCCGGATATCTGGCCGGGCCGGTGGTGCCGTACGTCCGCCACCTCGAGCCGCTCCAGCCAGGCGAGGGCGCGGACCTCGGCCTCCTTGCGGCCGGCGCCGGTCAGGCGCAGCGGCAGGGCGGCGTTCTCGAGGCAGGTCAGCTCGGGCACGAGTTGGCCGAACTGGAAGACGAAGCCGAACTCGCTGCGCCGCAGGGCGCTGCGCCCGGCGTCGGACAGGAGGGCCAGGTCACGTCCGTCGTAGGTCACCGTGCCGGTGTCGGGCGGCACGATGCCGGCGAGGCAGTGCAGCAGTGTCGACTTGCCGGAGCCGGACGGGCCCATGACGGCCACGACCTCGCCGGGGTGGATGGAGAAGTCCGCGCCGTCGAGCGCGGGCGTCCGGCCGTAGGTCTTGTGCGCGTCCGTCGCGGTCAGGAGGGCGCCGGCGGGGGTCATGCGGTCACCTCCTGCCTGAGCTGCTCGAGCCGGGCGGCGGTCAGTTCCAGCCAGCGCAGGTCGGCTTCGAGGTGGAACAGGGCGTGGTCGCAGATGAGCTGGTCGGCGAGGTCACCGGTGCGCTTGCGCTCGGTGAGCCCGCGCATCAGCCGCAGATGCTCGGAGCGCTGGGCGTCCAGCAGGCGGCCCGCGTCGCGGCCGCTGAGGAGGGAGAGGACGACCTTGGTGTAGAGCGTCGACTGGAGGTACGGCTCGGGCTTCTCGGGCTGCGCCAGCCAGCGCTCGACGTCGGTGATCCCGGCGTCAGTGATCGCGTAGCGCTTGCGGTCCGGGCCGTCGCCGTGCTCTATGCCGTCGACCTCGACGAGACCGTTCTTCAGCAGGCGGGACATGGTCGAGTAGACCTGCCCGTAGTGCAGGGGGCGGTCATGGCCGAAGCGCTGGTCGAAGGTCCGCTTGAGGTCGTAGCCATGGCGGGGGCCCGATTCCAGCAGGCCGAGCAGCGTGTGTCCGATAGACATGCGGGCCATACTACATCCCGTGTATACACGCGATGTATACACGGGATGTAGTGCTCAACGGGTCAGCGGATCAGCGGGTCAGCCGATCAGCGCCCCGCGTCGCGGATGAGGGCACGCACCAGCCGGCACGTGGTCGCGGACGGGGTGTGCACCCCGATCTGCTCGGCGGCGGTGCGTATCCTCCGGTCCGTCGCCCGCTCCGGGCCGTAGACGCCGGAGTGGAGCAGGGCGATGGCGAGGCGCATGGCCTTGAGCTGACGGTTGTGCGACTCGTACCAGTGGCGCGGGTGCCCGGCGGGCAGGCGCTTCTTCGGCAGGGTGGGCAGGCTCGGCAGGTTCGGAAGCGGGGTTGCGGTCACGGCCATCGGCATCCTCCAGAGGTGTCGTGCGGCCTTGTTCGACTGTCTCCATTTTACGACGGGGCACTGACAATCGCCCCAGCTCAGACGGCAATTGACAGTGGTGCGCGATACGGTGTGGCGCATGGAGATCTGGATCAATCCGGCCTGTTCGAAGTGCCGTTCCGCAGTGCACCTGCTCGACGCCGAGGGCGCCGACTACACCGTCCGCCGCTACCTCGAGGACGTGCCGGGCCCCGAGGAGATCCGCGCGGTGCTCGACCGGCTCGGCCTCGAGCCGTGGGACATCACGCGCACACAGGAGGCGGCGGCGAAGGAGCTCGGCCTCAAGGACTGGCCGCGCGACGCCACCGCGCGCGACCGCTGGATCAAGGCGCTCGCCGAGCACCCGAAGCTGATCCAGCGGCCGATCATCACCGCGGACGACGGCTCGGCGCTGGTGGCCCGCACGGACGAGGCGGTGCGGGAGGCGCTTTCGCGGTCGGGGAGTTGACGGTTTACGGCACGACCAGTCCCCACTCGACGGCCCTCGGGATAAACAGGGGAGTTCCCCGTGTTCGAATGCGAGGCCCGGGATCGGCGGGTAGCGTCGCGGGGGTGAAGCTGGTGGTGCAGGTGAAGCTGCTGCCGACACCGTTGCAGGCGGCGGCACTTGAGGCGACCCTGCGTGCCTGCAACAAGGCGGCCACCTGGGCCAGTCAGGTCGCCTTCGAACAGGGCGTGAAGAACAACTTCGCGCTGCGCAGGCTCGCATATGACACGGTGAAGGCGCGGTGGGGGCTGGGGGCGCAGGCGGCCCAGCATGTGATCAAGAAGACGTGTGACGCGTACACTGCGCTCAAGGCGAACCTGAGGGCCGGGAACCTGGGCAGGCCGGGCTCGGAACGCTACCGCCGGGCGGTGGAGAAGCCGGTCGTCTTCCGCCTGGAGGGGGCGCAGCCGTACGACGACCGGATGCTGTCCTGGCAGGTCGCTGAGCGGCGGGTGTCCATCTGGACGGTCGACGGGCGGGTCAAGGGTGTGGTGTTCACGGCGTCGCCCGGGCAGCTGGCCGCGCTGGCGTTGTACCGCAGGGGTGAGTCCGATCTGGTCTGCCGGGACGGTATGTGGTTCCTGCTGGCCACCTGCGAGGTGCCCGAAAACGAGCTGAACACCGATCCGGTGGACTTCCTCGGCGTCGACCTGGGCATTGTCAACATCGCCACCACCAGCGATGGCGAGATCATGGCCGGGCGTGAGCTCAACCGCGGCCGGGTGCGGGAGCGGAAGCTGCGGGCCAAGCTGCAGAAGAAGAACACCCCGTCCGCCAGGCGCAGGCTGAACAAGCGCAGGCGCAAGGAGGCGCGGCGGGCGCGGGACATCAACCACAAGATCGCGAAACATGTGGTGGCCGAGGCTGAACGCACCGGTCGCGGGATCGCCCTGGAAGACCTGACGGGCATCCGCGAGCGGGTACGGCTTCACAAGCCCCAACGGGCCACCCTGCACTCCTGGGCGTTCCACCAGCTCGGGCAGTTCATCGCGTACAAGGCCCGCAGAGCGGGGGTACCGGTGGTCTACGTCGATCCGGCGTACACCTCCCGTACCTGCGCCGAGTGCGGGCACATCGACAAGGCGAACCGGGTCTCACAGGCGTGGTTCGCGTGCCGGTCCTGCGGCGTCGTTGCGCACGCGGACCGGAACGGCTCCCGCAACATCCGCGCCCGTGCGCGGGAGTTGTGGCGACGCGGGGCCCCGTCAACGGCCCCTGCCCCACCACCGTCCCAGCGGCGCGGGGCTGGACGCAAACGCAGCATCACCGCCAGTGATGCCCGTTGTGCAAGCCCGTCACTCTCAGCGACGGTGTAGTTGACCTTCCCCAAGGCGTAAGGGGTTATTACCGAGGGTCAGCGTCAGGCCCCCGACAAAGGACTGCTCACCGGCCGCCGATCATGTTTCAATAGGGGACATGGCCAGCCACCAGAACTCCGCGAAGGGTCGCTACGACCTCGAGCCTTTCTGGCCTTCTCGCCAGCATCACGATTTCGACCGGGTGTGTTGTCGCGCGTACCTTCCCGCGCAGGCCCCCTTCTCTCGCTGACCCACGTCGAAGTCAGCCGACCGGCACCACTGCCGGCCAACGGCCCGCGCACCGCACGTCCCTCTCGACGGCTTCTCGCGCGAAAGAGCTGAGCTCTCCATGACGACTCTCCGTACCCTCCCCAGCACCCTTCCCGCCGACCGCGCCGCGCACCGTCACCGGCTGCGAGCCGTGGCCCCGGGCGAGGTTCCGCCGGTGGCGGAGCTGCTGCACCCCGGGGCGACCTGGCTGCCCGCACCGCAGCACTCCCTCCCCGCGCTGCCGGGGCAGCCGCCGATGGTCGGCTACCTGGTGCTCGTACCGGCCGAACGGCCCGGCACCGACAGCGCCCCGCCCGTCGGCCGGGGGGACGCGCTGGTGAGTATCGACCCCGAGCAGCGGACGGCGCGGGTGGCGGGCAAGCCCCTGGACCTGACCTATCTGGAGTTCGAGCTGCTGGCCCACCTCGTGGCGCACCCGAACCGGGTGCACACCCGCGACCAGCTGGTGACCACGGTGTGGGGCTACGGTCACGTGGGCGACGGGCGCACGGTCGACGTCCACGTCGCCCGGCTCCGCCGCAAGATGGGGGCGGAGCACCGCGCGTCGATCGTGACCGTGCGCAGGGTGGGCTACAAGTACGCGCCCCCGACCGGCTCCTGACGGGCCGACGACTGCTCGGCGGGCGAGGCAGGCGAGGCGTGCACGGCGTGCGAAGCGTGCTCGGCGTGCGAGAGGTCCGGCAACCACCGCAGCCCGCGCGGGAGTTGCCAGCTCCGCTCGCCGAGCAGGGCCAGGGCCGAGGGCAGCAGCACCATGCGGACGACCGTGGCGTCGAGCAGGACGGCCACGGCGAGGCCGACGCCCATCTGCTGCATGTCCTGCATCGAGAGCATGGCGAAGACCGCGAACACGGCGACCATGATCGTGGCGGCCCCGGTGACCGGTCCGGCGGTGGCCCGGATGCCCTCGCGGATGGCGTCGCGGGTCGACAGCCCGCCGGCGCGTGCCTCGCGGATCCGGGACACCACGAACACGTGGTAGTCCATGGACAGTCCGAAGAGCACCACGAGGACGAACAGCGGCATCCAGCTCTCGACGGCCCCGGCCGCCTCCACCCCGAGCGGGCCCGCGCCCCAGCCGTGCTGGAAGACGGCGGTCATCACCCCGTACGAGGCCGCCACGGACAGCAGGTTGAGGGCGATGGACACCGCCGCAACGGGCAGTGAGCGGAAGCACAGCAGCATCAGCAGGAAGGTCGCGACGGTGATGAACGCGAAGACCGGGACGATGCCGCGCCCGAGCTGGTCGTCGAAGTCGGCGGCGGAGGCGAGCTCCCCGGTCACATAGGCGTGCCGGGACACGGGGCCGAGCGTCCGCGGGACGAGGTCGTGCCGGAGCGTGTCCAGCGAGGCCCGGCCGTCTCCGGCGAGCGGGACGGAGATCTCCGCGACGTGCCGCCGCGCGTACGGGGTGACGGTGATGCCGTGCCCGAACCGGCCGCTCGCCTGCGCCCGCCGGGTGAAGTCCTGCACGGCGGCGGTGAAGCGCGGCGAGGTCACGTCGTCGGCCGCGACGACGACCTTGGCGGGGTCGGGCCCGCCGGGGAAGGTGCGGGTGATCTGCTCGTAGGAGACGCGCAGCGGGGCGTCCTTCGGCATCTGCTGCTGCAGGCCCAGCTGTTGGGTCTTCATGCCCAGGGCCGGTGCGGCCAGCACGAGCAGGACGGCGACGGCTCCGGCCGCCATGACCGCGGGCCTGCCGAGGACGGGCCGCAGCACCGCACCCGCGAGACGCGCCCTGGGCGTCCGGCTCTTCCGGGCGCGGGCGCCGAGGAGGGGCAGCCTGCCCTTCTCCACGCGGTCGCCGAGCCAGGACAGGAGCGCGGGCAGGACGGTCACCGAGCCGAGCATGGCGATGAGGACGACCAGGATGGTCGCGAGGGCAAAGCCCTTGAAGAGCATGAGTCCGGACAGGAACAGCCCGGCCATCGCCACCATGACGGTGATCCCGGAGACCAGCACCGCCCGGCCGCTGGTGGCGGCGGCGATGCGCAGCGCGGTGCCGGCGTCCCGTCCGGCGGCCCGCTCGTCGCGCTCGCGGCGCAGGTAGAACAGGCAGTAGTCGACGCCGACGGCGAGGCCCATGAGGAGCATCACCGAGGTGGTGGTCTGGAACACGTGCAGCGCGTGACTGGCCACGGCCAGCAGGCCGTTGGCGGCGACGAACGCGGTCACGGCGAGGCCGACCGGCAGCAGGGCGGCGACCACCGCGCCGAAGACGACGAGCAGGATGCCGAGGGCGAGCGGCACGGCCACCCACTCGGCCGTGCCGAAGTCGTCGCCGAGCATGGTGTCGAGCCACTTGGCGCCACTGGCGGCACCGTACTGGTGGAAGGCCAGCTCCGGGTGGGCCGTCCTGGCCCTGCCGACCGCGTCGAGTACGGGCTGCACCCGCTCGCCGGCGGTGTCCGGGTCGCCCCGGACGGCGAAGCGCAGGAGGGCAGCCTTGTTGTCGGCGGACGGCAGGGGGCTCTTGATGCCCTCGGTGCGGCCGGTGGCGTCGAGGGCCCGGGCGAGCTCGCCGGCGGCGGAGCGCCAACCGCCCGCCTCCGGGCCGGAGATCATGACCGCTTCGGCGGCGGGATGGCGGATACCCGCGTCGGCGAGGATGCGTTCGGCCCGGGCGGTGTCGCCCGTGCTCTGTTCGACGGTGGTCATCTTCGCCACGCCGGCCGCACCCCCGGCCACCGAGGCCAGGACGACGAAGAGCAGCCAGCCGAGGATCGCGGTCCGGCGGTGCCGGGTGCTCCAGACGCCGAGGCGGGCGGCGAGACTGCGCGGCGGGCCGCCGTGCTGAGGGGCCCGGGGAAGAGTGGAAGTGGTCACGCTCCGACGCTAGGAATCCGGGCGGCGATCCCCCAGCCGCCGGGGCCCCCGCCCGGAGGGTGGTGCTGGGTACACCCCCGCCGACCGTCTGCGCCCCGTGACCGGCCCCTCTCCGACCTTGCAGAATGGACGCAGGGCCCGGGCAACACGGGCCCTCGGCACGACCGGGGAGAGCACCGATGAAGATCCGCAGAGCACCACTGGCCACCGCACGGGCAGGGTGGCTGGCGATCAGCGGGCTGATCACATCGATCATTTTGTTTACGCTCACGATCGTGTCGATCGCCCTCATCACGGCCGGCATCGGTGTCTTCACCACCCCACACGTCATCAAGGCCGTGCGGGCCTACACCGGCACGCGCCGGGCCCAGGCCAAGTCCTGGGCAGATGTGGACATTCCGTCGCCCTATCTGCCACTGAAGCAGCAATATCCCGGTGTTTTCGGTCAGATAGAACTGTGCCGGGACCTGCTGAAGGACAAGGCCACCTGGCGCGACCTGCAGTGGCTGCTGGTGGACATGATCGCGGGCTTCGTCCTGTCCATCCTGCCGCCGATCCTGTTCCTCTACGTGCTGTACGGCCCCGTGCTGGCCCTCGGTGTCTGGAAGCCGATCGTCGAGAACGGCGGCAACGAGTGGTTCACCTTCCTCCGCATCACCGACCAGACCACCGCCAACATGGCCGCGGTCCTCGGGGTCGCGTACGGCGTACTCGGCCTGTTCGTGAACCCGGCACTGCTGCGCGCGAACTTCCTCCTCGCCAAGTCGTTCCTCGCCCCCACCCCCGCGCAGGCGCTGGCCCAGCGCGTCGAGCGCCTGACCGAGACCCGACACGACGCTGTTGACACCTCGGCCGCCGAACTGCGCCGCATCGAGCGCGATCTGCACGACGGCGCACAGGCTCGGCTCGTCGCCGTGGGCATGAGCCTGGGCACGATCGAGGCGCTGATCGAGAAGGACCCCGCCAAGGCCAGGGAGCTGCTGGCCGCCGCCCGGGCGTCCTCCGCCGAGGCGCTGACCGAACTGCGCGACCTCGTGCGCGGCATCCACCCTCCCGTACTCGCCGAGCGCGGCTTCGCCGACGCCGTACGGGCCCTGGCGCTGCGGCTGCCGCTGCCCGTCGAGGTGGCCGTCGAGATGCCCGGCCGGGCCGAGGAACCGGTCGAGGCCGCCGCGTACTTCGCGGTCAGCGAGATCCTCACCAACGCCGTCAAGCACTCGGGCGCCCGGCAGATCTGGCTGGACGCGCACCACGCCGAGGGGATGCTGCGCATCGCCGTCACCGACAACGGGCACGGCGGGGCCGATGTGTCGCTCGGTACGGGCCTCGCGGGCATCGAGCGACGGCTCGGCGCCTTCGACGGCGTCCTCGCGGTGAACAGCCCGGCGGGCGGGCCGACGATGGTCACCGTCGAGATCCCCTGCACACTCAGGGCAAACGCCTGACGCGGTGGGGCACAGTGGTCACATGACCGACACCTCTGAACTCGTCACCCTCCTCGGCCTCCAACCGCACGTCGAGGGCGGCTGGTTCCGCGAGACGTGGAAGACGGACGGCGCCGTGGTGCCCGAGGGTTACCCGGGCCCGCGGCCGTTCGCGACAGGCATCTACTTCCTGCTCCACCCCGGCGAGTCCTCCCGCTGGCACCGCGTCCGCTCCGACGAGATGTGGCTGTGGCACCGGGGCGGCCCCCTGCGGCTGCGCTTCGGCGGCGAGGGCGAGACCCCGGACGAGGCGGGTGTGACGGAGGTGGTGCTCGGCCCCGGCATCGAGCACGGCGAGCGGCCCCAGGTGGTGTTCCCCGGCGGCACGTGGCAGGCCGCGGAACCGGCCGGTGACGAGCCCGTGTTGGTCTCCTGCGTGGTGGCCCCGGGCTTCTCCTACGAGGACTTCATGCTGTATCCGCCCGTATAAGGGAGGATGGGGGCGCCCCCGGCCTCGGAGGCGCCCCCGACTCTGGAGCTCCCGTGCGCGTTGTCCTTGCCGAAGACCTGTTCCTGTTGCGCGACGGGCTGGTACGGATGCTCGAGGCGTACGACTTCGAGATCGCGGCAGCGGTCGACAGCGGACCGGCACTGACCGAGGCGCTCGCCGAACTGCGGCCGGACGTGGCCATCGTGGACGTCCGGCTGCCGCCCTCCTTCACCGACGAGGGCCTGCAGTGCGCCCTCGCGGCCCGGCGGGCGACGCCCGGACTGCCGGTGCTGGTGCTCTCGCAGCACGTGGAGCAGCTGTACGCGCAGGAGCTGCTCGCCGACGGCAGCGGCGGGATCGGCTATCTGCTCAAGGACCGGGTCTTCGACGCGGACCAGTTCATCGACGCCGTACGCCGCGTGGCCGCGGGCGGCACCGCGATGGACCCGCAGGTCATCTCACAGCTGCTGACCCGGCGGTCGCAGGACGCGCCGATGGGGCGGCTGACCCCGCGGGAGCGCGAAGTGATCGAGCTGATGGCGCAGGGACGGTCCAACACGGCCATCGCGGCACAGCTGTTCATCACGGAGCGCGCGATCGCGAAGCACACCTCCAACATCTTCGGCAAGCTGGGGCTGCCGCCGTCCGACGACGACAACCGGCGTGTGCTGGCGGTCCTGGCGTATCTCGACCGGGGCTGACGGGCGGCCGTCCCCGGCATTCGCCACAATAGGGCCGGAAGGCCCGACAAAGGAGACGTGCCCATGCCGCAGCTCGACGCCTCGACCGTGCCCAACCTGCGCGACCTCGGGGGCGTCGCGCTCGCCGGCAACTCGGCCGTCCGGCCCGGTCTGCTGCTCCGCTCCGGACAGCTCGACCGGCTCGACACAGCGGCCGACCCGGCCGTGGCCGCGCTCGGCATCCGCACCGTCGTGGACCTGCGCACCGAGGCCGAGCGGCAGGAGCGGCCCGACCGGATGCCGCAGGGAGCGCGCCTGATCGTCGCCGACGTCCTGGCCTCCACGGCAGCCGCCGGCGCGATGCCGGCCCACCTCGAGTCGGCGCTCGGCAGCCCGTCCGCGGCGGAGGAACAGCTCGGGGGCGGCAAGGCCGAGAAGCTGATGTGCGACGTCTACCGGTCGTTCGTGACCTCGGAGCCCGCCTGCCGGGCGTACGGCCGGCTGATCGGCACGCTCGCGGAGCCGGACTGCGGTCCGCTGCTCTTCCACTGCACGGCGGGCAAGGACCGCACCGGGTGGGCCGCGGTGGTCCTGCTGCTGTTGCTCGGCGCGGACGAGGCAACGGCGGAGGCCGAGTACCTCGCGGGCGGCTCCGTGGCCCCCTTCGCCCCGGTGGTGGACCGGTTCACCGCCGCCGGCGGGAACCCGGAGATCGCGCAGGCGGTGTTCGGGGTGCGCGCCTCCTATCTGGCGGCGGCCCTCGAGGAGATGCTGCGGCGGCACGGGTCGGCGGAGGGCTACGTACGGGAGGGCCTCGGCGTCCCGGGCCGGTCGGTGGACCGGGTACGAGCACGGTACGTGGCCTGAGAGCGGATCGCGTCCCGCGACGTGACGCGACGGTCCGTGGCATCGGCCACGGACCACACGAACTGCCGTCCGCCGGCGCGGACTTCGGGAGCGCCACACACACCGACGGGTGAGGTGACCATCGCATCATTCACTCGTTCTACGGACGTGGAGCAGCAAGCGACAGCCCCCCGGCCCTTCGCCCCGGACCCCGGTCACATCCCCGCCCCCACCGTCCACGTCGACATCGAGCAGGCCGAAGCCGCGCTCATCGAGCACTACCCCCGTCTCGTGCGCCTCTGCTATCTCGTGCTGCCGCCGACACTGGGCCGCCACCGCCGGGTGCTGACCGCACACGCGCTCGTCCAGCGGTCCCTGCCACGCAACCGCGTCACCGGCGAGACCCATGACACGGACGACCCGGGCTACGCCTATGTGCGCCAGCGCGTGCTCAGAGCCGCGCTGGCCGCGGCCCGTCCGCGCGGGCGGCGGCAGCTGCCCCGCGTGGGCCAACTGCCGCCGCTGCTCCCGCAGGTGTGGGGGCTGCGGCTGTTCCCGCGCTCGGGCGGAGCCGACGAACTCGCCCTCGACCAGGCCCTCGCGGGCCTGTCCGCGCCCGGCCGGGCCGCGCTCGTCCTGCGCGCCCTCGAGCTGCCGGCGGAGCGGGAAGTCCACCTCCTGCTGGCCGCCGCCGGGGTAGACGGCCCCGGCGCGGCCCTGGCCGAGGCGGCCGGCGTGCGCACCCCGCCCGGCAGCCGGGACGTCTCGCTGCTGGAGTCGGTGGAGTTCGACCCGTGCTCCCTCCAGGCCCGGCCCACCGACCTGATGCGCCGCCGCCAGCACACCCGGGCCGCGTCCGCGGCGGCCGCGGCGGTCGTGCTGTGCGGTGCGCTGCTGGGGCTGCCCGGCGACGGCTGGGGCAGCGACGGCGCCGCCGCCCCGCCGTACGCGAGCAACGCGTCGGCCCAACGCGCCCTGGATCCGGCCCAGTTGAGCCGCGTATCGGCCACCGCGTGGCAGCGCGCCGACCGCCCCGGCTTCGCCACCTGGCCCGCGCGCGGCAACCGCACCGGCGACGAGGCGCTGCTGCGCCGCGCGCTCGCCGTCTGGGCGCGCCCGGGCGGCACCGTCCAGGTCACCGGGACACCGGGCACCCAGACGGGCCCCGCGGCGGGCCCCCCGCAGCTGCTCTACGCGGGCGACGTGGACTCCGCCGCGGTCGCCCTCTTCTACGACGGCCTGCGCGTGGTGCGCTACGCCGAGGCGAAGAACGGCGACACGAGCGGCGCCGCCCTGGACTTCGCGCGCACGGACGCGGCCGACGCCGACTCCGCGACGGCCGTCGTCGTCAGCCGCACCGACGGCAACGTCCGCTATCTGACGGCCCCTTGGGCCGACAGCGCGGCCCTGCGCGACCTGCTCAAGCCGGAGGGCGCGGCACAGCCGCTGCACCGCGACGCGGACGGGGTGACCGACCCCGTCCGCAGCCCCGTCCCCGCGGCGGCCGGCGACTGCGCCTCCTGGACGGCCCTCCAGCTCGGCGGCCGGCTGGTGACGGACCTGGGCGAGCTCGTCCCGGCCCGCCTCACCGGCGGCAGCCCCGAGGCCCCGCACGACGTCAACAGCGCGGCGGCGCGCACCGCGTGGGCCCACACCGCGTGCCGGCTGCAGACGGTGCGGTCGCAGGGCATGCGGTCGGTCAACGCCTGGCAGTTCGCGGCCCAGCCGCTGCCCGGCGGCGCCGGGAGCGCCGCGTGGTACTGCACCCGAGGCGAGACCTGGCGCGGCCCGGGCAGCCGGGTGCTGGCCCAGTTCCAGCCCCCGGGCGGCAGGCCCGCCTCCCAGGCGGCGGCCGTCACCCAGGCCGCGGACTCCCCCGCGTGCGGGGCGCACGACCCGCACGTACTGGCGGGTGTGCTGTGGAAGTCGCGCGCGGGCACGTGGTACGCGCTCGCCGCGGGCAGCGAGGACGTCGCCTCGATCACCGCCACCGGCGGCGTTCACGGCACCGCGCCGGGCCCGGCGTTGGCACTCCCGGCGAAGCCGGGCGCACAGGCCGAACTCAGCGCCCGGCTGGACGACGGAAAGAAGATCGGCATGCTGCACTAGCGGATCCGGCGATCCAGTGATCAAGTACCGGGCGCTGACAGGTCTTTTACCGCGTCCGTTTAGGATGCATCCCATGACCACCGGGGTGCGCCGCAGGATGGGCGTCGAGGAGCGGCGCGAGCAGCTGATCGGCGTCGCGCTCGAGTTGTTCAGCCACCGCTCCCCCGACGCCGTGTCCCTTGATGACATCGCCGAGGCGGCCGGGATATCCCGGCCGCTCCTCTACCGCTACTTCACCGGCAAGCAGAGCCTGTACGAGGCTGCGCTGTGCCGCGCCGCCGAGGAGCTGACCGCGCTCTTCGCCGAACCGTACGAAGGACCGCCCGGCACACGGCTGTTGCGGGTGGTGAACCGCTTCTTCGACTTCGTGGAGTCCCACGGCGCCGGCTTCGCCACGCTGCTGCGCGGCGCACCGGCGGGTGCGCTCTCCCCCGAGACGGAGGCGGTGACCGACGGGGTGCGCCGCAGGGCGTACGAGCACCTGCTCGTCCACCTCGGCGTCGCGGCGCCCGGCCCGCGCCTGGAGGTCGCGCTGCGCTCCTGGATGTCCCTGGCGGAGACGACCGCGCTGCTGTGGCTGGACGGCCGCCGCGTCCCGCGCGCGGAGCTGGAGCTGCAGCTCGTCCAGGCCTTCGTGGCGCTCACGTCGGTGAGCGCGGCGCACGACGACGAGTTGGCGGCGGTGCTGCGGCACATGCTGACGGACGAGCCGTTCGACGGCCTGGCCGACCGCCTCGCCGCACTCGCGTCCTAGATCCCGGACTCAGCTCGCCTTGGTGTAGCCGTACAGCGGCGCGTGGTCGGAGATGCCGGTGGGCTGCTTGGTGTGCCGGTAGTCGGCGTGGTCGGCCAACTGTGTCCAGGAATCGCAGCCGGTGAAGCCGGCGGTGCCGAAGAGGTAGTCGATCTTCGACTCGGTGTAGCCGCCGGTGCGCGGGTCATAGCTGAAGTGCGTGGGCTCGTCGGTCGCGTCGCCCGGCGTGTAGGACTTCCGGTCGCACTCGGGCATCATCCGGTAGAGCGGCTGCAGCCGGGCGGGGATCCGGTGGTTGTACAGGCCCATGTTGAAGTCGCCGCCGAGCACCACCCGGGGATAGGCGGAAATCACCTTCCTGACGGTGGCGATCTCCTTCTCGTACACCCCCGCCGCCAACAGCTGGTCGTTGTTGGACATATGGGTGGTGCAGATATGGGTCTTCCAGCCGGCCACCCCCACGCACATCACCTGGTTGCGGTCGGCGTCCTTGTGCAGCGGGACCGGCAGCGGCACCGGTGCGGGCCGGTGGTTGATCTTCCCCCGTACCAGGATCGCGGTGCTCAGCGTGCCCGAGAGCTTTCCCCGGCAGTCGGAACGGCCGTCATAGCGCTTGCTCTCCGCCCACGCCGCGTTCCAGCCGCGGCCCAAGGCGCCCAGGATCACGGTCAGTTGGCTGGGCCCGGTGGCCCCGCCGCGCCGCGGCGACCCCGAGCACACCTCCTGCAGCATCACCGCGTTGAGCTTGCGCACCCGCACCACCTCGGCGATGGCCTTCGCCTTCTGCTTCGGTTCGTTGCGGTACGGGCAGTAGCTGGAGTCACCGGGCGGGCCGCCGGCCTCGCCGCAGATGTTCCAGGTCATGGCCCGCACCGACTCCACGGCGGCACTCGCGTCCGCCGGCAGGGCCAGCGCGACGGCCGCCCCGCCGAGCACGCCGACCGTGAGGCGACGCGTCAGGGTGCGTATCCGGGACATTCTCACAATGCTCTCCCAAGGGGGTTGACTGAAACACCATTGTCATGCACACCCCCGAGTGCCTCCGCGCGGGATGCCACCGCACAGCACGGTCTTCCGCGAGCCTTGGGGTCCTGTTAGCTTCCTCTCCTCAACACGGGCCCCTCGTAAGGACCTTCATGACCCAGAACCTCGCGCCGTCCCCCGAGTCCGTAGCAGCCTCCTCCGCCCCGGCGGACGGCTGGTGGCGGAGCGCCGTCATCTACCAGGTGTACGTGCGCTCGTTCGCCGACAGCGACGGGGACGGCGTCGGCGATCTGCGCGGGATCCGCGAACGGCTGCCCTATCTCGCCGGTCTCGGCGTGGACGCGGTGTGGCTGACCCCGTTCTACGCCTCCCCGCAGGCGGACGGCGGGTACGACGTCACGGACTACCGTGCGGTGGACCCGCTGTTCGGCGACCTGGCGGACGCCGACGACCTGGTGCGCGAGGCGCACCGGCTGGGGCTGCGGGTCATCGTCGACATCGTGCCCAACCACACCTCCGACCGGCACGCCTGGTTCCTCGCCGCGCTCGCCGGCCGGCCGGGCGGGCGCGACCGTACGCGCTACCACTTCCGCCCGGGCAAGGGGCCGGGCGGCGAACTGCCGCCGAACGACTGGGAGTCCGTCTTCGGCGGCCCCGCCTGGACGCGCACCGTGCGGCCGGACGGCAGCCCGGGCGAGTGGTACCTCCACCTGTTCGCGCCCGAGCAGCCGGACCTCAACTGGGAGAACCCCGAGGTACGCGAGGAGTTCGAGTCCGTCCTGCGGTTCTGGCTGGACCTGGGGGTCGACGGTTTCCGTATCGACGTCGCACACGGCATGATCAAGGCGCCGGGGCTGCCGGACATCGGCCGCAAGGAACAGGCCAAACTCATCGGCAACCAGGTGCTGCCGTTCTTCGACCAGGACGGCGTGCACGAGATCCACCGCTCCTGGCGGCGACTGCTGGACTCCTACGACGGCGACCGCATCGGCGTGGCCGAGGCGTGGGCCCCGACCCCCGAACGGCTCGCGCTGTACGTACGCCCCGACGAACTGCACCAGGCCTTCAACTTCCAGTTCCTCAACTGCGCGTGGGGAGCGGACCCCATGCGGGCCGTGATCGAGGAATCGATGGCGGCCACCCTGTCCGTCGGCGCACCCACCACCTGGGTGCTGTCCAACCACGACGTGGTGCGGCACACCACCCGCTACGGCGGCGGCACACAGGGCGACCGCCGGGCCCGGGCCGCGGCGCTGCTGATGCTGGCCCTGCCCGGCTCGACGTACGTCTACCAGGGCGAGGAGCTCGGCCTGCCGGAGGTCGTGGACCTGCCGGACGAGGTGCGCCAGGACCCGGCGTTCTTCCGCGGCGACGGCCAGGACGGCACCCGCGACGGCTGCCGGGTGCCGATCCCGTGGTCGGGCGACGCGGCCCCGTACGGCTTCGGGCCGGGCGGCAGCTGGCTGCCGCAGCCCGCGGCGTGGCGCGAGCTGTCGGTGGCGGCGCAGTCGGGCGACCCGCGCTCGACGCTGGAGCTCTACCGCTCGGCGCTGGCGCTGCGGCGCGAGCTGCCGGGGCTCGGCGGCGGCGAGATGACCTGGCTCGAGGCCCCGGAGGGCGTCCTGGCCTTCGCCCGCCCGGGCTTCGTCTGCACGCTCAACACCCTCGGCCGCCCGGTGGAGCTGCCGATGCCGGGCCGCCGCCCGGTGCTGGCCACCGCGGCACCCGGGCTCATGGGCGAGACGGCCTGGCTGCCCGCGGACTCCTGCACCTGGTGGGAGGCCTAGGCCAAACGTCACCCGAACGGCGGAGTGCCGGGCGTCACCCGACGACGCTCGGCAACTGATCACACACTCATCGTTCACTCCTGCGTGTGAACGGGGGCTTTCGGAGCTACCGGGGCCCCTCGCAAGGCCCCACCCCACGGGCGCGAATCAGGCCGAAACCGGCCAAGACCAGACTTAGGGATGATCTGCGGCTGTCCATCGTCTGGCACACTCTTGGCCTATGGGTGAAGCGACAGCAAGGACCCTGGAAAGCCGGACGGCCGTCCCGCCACCCACCGAGGAGCGTGCGGACAGGCCGCCTGCAGACCGTTCTTTGCTGCGGAGACTCCGCTCGCCACGCCATCCGCGGCTGTGGTTCGAGATCCTGCTCATCGCGGTCAGCTACTGGACATACTCCCTTGTCCGCAACGCCGTTCCCGAGCAGGAGGCCGCGGCGCTCCGCAACGCCGACTGGATCTGGCGCACCGAGCAGACCCTCCACATCGCGGTCGAGCACACCGTCAACCAGGCCATGAATTCGGTGACGTGGCTCATCGTGGGGATGAACTACTACTACGCCACGCTGCACTTCGTGCTGACCATCGGCGTACTGGTATGGCTCTACCGCTGGCATCCCGGACGGTACGCCGCCGCCCGCCTCGCCCTCTTCGCCACGACGGGCGTGGCGCTGGTCGGCTACTACCTGTACCCGCTCGCGCCGCCACGGCTGATGGAGGGCATCGACTTCATCGACACGGTCGTGGTCCACAACACGTGGGGCTCCATGGCCTCCGGCAACCTCGCGGACGTCTCCAACCAGTACGCGGCGATGCCGTCGATGCACATCGGGTGGTCGACGTGGTGCGGGGTCGTCATCGCGATGCTCGCCGGGCGGGTGTGGGTGAAGGTACTGGCCCTGCTGTACCCGGTGGCGACACTGCTCGTGATCGTCTCGACGGCGAACCACTTCTGGCTGGACGCGGTGGGAGGGCTGCTCTGCCTCAGCTTCGGGTTCGGGGTGTCGTACGCGTGGTACGGCTCGCTCCCGTCGAGGCTGGCGAGGCGGGTGGCGGCACAATCCAGCCCGTCCGGCGTTTGAGGACAGCGCGCGCAGCGTGCTGCGGGGGTTTGGGGGCGCAGCCCCCAAGAAACGGTGAAAGGGCGGGACCGGGGCACAAAACCCCTACCCCCCGTAGAACAACTCCTCCACCACGGCCCGAGCCCTCCGCGTAGTCCGCCGATAATCGTCGAGCATCTCCCCCACATGCCCCGGCTCATAGCCGAGATACCGCCCGACCGCCGCCAAGTCCCGCGCATCCGCGGGGAACATGTCGCCCGCCCGCCCCCGCACGAGCATCACCGCATTGCGCACACTCGTCGCGAGAACCCACGCCTCGTCCAGTATCCGCGCCTCCTCCGCGGAGATCAGCCGGGCCGCGCACGCGGCCGCGAGGGCATCGCGGGTGCGGGGCGTACGCAGACCCGGCTCGGCCCACCCGTGCCGCATTTGGAGCAGCTGAACAGTCCACTCCACATCGGACAGACCGCCCCGCCCGAGCTTGGTGTGGGTGGTGGGGTCCGCGCCGCGCGGGAGGCGTTCGCTCTCCATACGGGCCTTGAGACGGCGGATCTCGCGCACCGCGTCGTCGCCGAGCCCCTCCGGGGGATACCGCAGCGGATCGATCAACTCGACGAACTCACGGCCAAGATCCGCATCGCCGGCCATCGGCTCCGCACGCAGCAGCGCCTGGCTCTCCCACACCAGCGACCACCGCCGGTAGTACGCCCTGTACGAGCCGAGACTGCGCACGAGCGGCCCGGACTTGCCTTCCGGCCGCAGGTCGGCGTCGATGAGCAGCGGCGGGTCGGTGGTGGGCAGTTGCAGCAGCCTGCGCATCTCGTTGGCGACGGCGAAGGCCGCCTTCGCGGCCTCCTGCTCCCCGACACCGTCCCGCGGCTCGTGCACGAACAGCACATCCGCGTCGGACCCGTAGCCCTGCTCGTGACCACCGAACCGGCCCATACCGATGACCGCGAAGCGCGTCGGAAGGGTGTCGCCCCACTCGGCCCGCACGGCAGCCCGCAACGCACCGGCGATAGCGGCAGCGTTCAGATCGGAGACGGCCTGGCCGACGACATCGACGCGATCGCCGGGCTCACCGGCGGTCTCGGCGGCACCACGCGAGCCCGTACCGTATTCCTTCTCCTTCTCCGAAGCCCCGCTGCCGTACGCACCGATGATGTCCGCGGCGGACGTACGGAACAGCTCGCGCCGCCGCACCCCGCGCACCGCGACGATCGCCGCCTCGGCGTCCTCCGCACGGCCGACCGCGGCGAGCGTCTCCTGCTCGAGCGCCTCCCGGTCGCGCGGGCGCAGCCCTTCCTCGGCACCGAGGATGGCGACGGCCTCGGGAGCGCGCAGCAGCAGATCGGGGGCGAGCCGCCCGGCGGAGAGCACACGGGCCAGGTTCTCGGCGGCGGCGCCCTCGTCGCGCAACAGCCGCAGGTACCAGGGGGTCTTGCCCAACGCGTCCGAGACCTTGTGGAAGTTGAGCAGTCCGGCGTCGGGATCGGCGGAGTCGGCGAACCAGCCCAGCAGCACGGGCAGCAGCGTACGCTGGATCGCCGCCTTGCGGGTCACGCCCGAGGCGAGTGCCTCCAGGTGGCGCAGCGCGGCACGCGGGTCCGCGTAGCCGAGGGCCTCGAGGCGCTGGCCGGCGGCCTTGGCGCTGAGCCGGATCTCGCCGGGCTCGAGCTGGGCGACGGCGTCCAGCAGGGGCCGGTAGAAGAGCTTTTCGTGCAGCCGCCGCACCTCACGCGCATGGCGTCTCCACTCCTTGCCGAGCTCCGTGACGGGGTCCGTACGGAAGCCGAGCGAGCGCCCCAGGCGCCGCTGTTCACCCTCGTCCTCGGGCATGAGGTGGGTGCGGCGCAGCCGGTAGAGCTGGATGCGGTGCTCCATGGCACGCAGGAAGCGATACGCGGCGTCGAGCGCGGCGGCATCGGCGCGCCCGACGTAGCCACCCACCGCGAGGGCGGCCAGCGCCTCGAGGGTGCCCGGCTGACGCAGGGTGGCATCGCTGCGCCCGTGCACCAACTGCAACATCTGCACGGCGAACTCGACGTCACGCAACCCGCCCGGCCCGAGCTTGAGTTCGCGCTCGACGTGCCCGACAGGGATCGAGGCGATGACCCGACGCCGCATCTGCTGCACATCGGGAACGAAGTTCTCGCGCTCGGCGGCCTGCCAGACAAGGGGGGCGAGGGCGTCGACGTAGCTCTGCCCGAGGGCGCTGTCACCGGCGACGGGCCGGGCCTTGAGGA
The DNA here is from genome assembly GCF_059089585.1 of Streptomyces sp. SX-6. Taxonomy (NCBI): domain Bacteria; kingdom Bacillati; phylum Actinomycetota; class Actinomycetes; order Kitasatosporales; family Streptomycetaceae; genus Streptomyces; species Streptomyces sp. SX-6. Next base: position 29,855 of record NZ_JBTHHU010000042.1, read on the forward strand.
GAGCCTGGAACTCCCAGGTCTTCGCCCAACGCTGGTAATAGGCGAGGTGACTGGAGAGCGTGCGCACGAGCGGACCGTTACGCCCCTCGGGGCGGAGGTTGGCGTCGACGGTCCAGATGGTGCCCTCGGCGGTGGTGTCGGAGCACACCTGCATCAGGCGGGAGGCGAGCCGGGTGGCGGCACGCAGGGCGAGCCCCTCCTCGGCGCCGTCGCGGGCCTCGGTGACGAAGATGACGTCCACGTCCGAGACGTAATTCAGCTCCCGCGCACCGCACTTGCCCATGCCGATGACGGCGAGCCGACAGGCGGCGGCCTCCTCGGGCAGCTCCTCGGCGGCGATCACCAGGGCGGCGCGCAGCGTGGCGGTGGCGAGGTCGGCCAGCTCGGCGGCGCTCTGGGCGACGTCGATGGTGCCGGTGACGTCCCGGGCGGCTATCGCGAGCAGACAACGCCGGTAGGCGGCACGCAGCGCGTCGGGGGGCGTGAGCCCGGCGCCGTACGCTCTCTCCATGCCTTCGGCGAGCGCTCGGGCGAACTCCGGTGTCGCGGGATGCAGATCATCCGGCTCGAAGGCGACCAGGACGTGCCAGTCCCCCGGGTGCCGGGCGAGGTGGTCGCCGAGCGCCTCGGACGCACCGAGCACCCCGAGCAGCCGGTCGCGCAGCGGCTTGGCGGCGACAAGGGTGTCGAGCAGCACCCGCCGCTCCCCCTCGTCCAGCGCCTCGGCAAACCGTACGAGCCCGCGCAGCGCGAGGTCGGGGTCGGCGGTGGCGCCGAGCGCGTCGAGGAGCATGGCATCACCGCGCAGCCCGGGGAGCTCGCCGAGGAGCCGCTCGGCGAGGGCGGGATCGGTGAAGCCGCAACGCAGCAACTGGGTGTACGTACTGCTGCGACGCCCCTGCGGCACGGTCATCGGCAGCCTCCGGCTCTGGCTCTGGCGTGCGGTGTCGTTCTGCGGTGGACCTCTGGCTCCAGCCTATCCACCACCGCCGACACCGCGACGGCTGGCTAGCCGGTATATCTGTTGCGCCCGAGGCGTTCATGAGCGCTGGCGAAATGTCCGGAAACTGCTGCGGAGACCGTCGAGAGGTCGAGGGCGAGGGCAAAGCCGGCGATGATTTCGGCCAGGCGGGCCGCACTTCCCTCTCCCGTGCAGCCCATCAACTCCAGAAGTTCGCGCTGCGCGGCAAGGTGGGTGCCGCCACCGACCGTTCCGACGGCCAGGCCGGGGAGAGTCATGCTGGCATAGACGCCGTCCGACGTCCGTTCGAGAATGAACTGCCCCACGCTTGACTCGTGAACACATGCGATGTCCTGACCTGTCGCGGCAAAAATCGCCGCCACAATGTTGGCGACATTCGCGTTCGAACCCAATACTCCGCCGTGGACTGCCCCGGACGCGATGTGGTGGTATCCCATGACCAGTTCAGCGGGCGTTGTGTTCAAGACCCGTTTGATGATGCCTTCGGGAAGGACACAGTCGGCGGTCACCCTGATTCCGCGGCCTTCCGTCATCCTCTGGACGGACGCCTTCTTGTCGCCGGATGTGTTTCCCTCGATGATGAAGGACTCGAGCTCCCGGCCCTTGATCAGGTGAGGCTGTGCCTGGATCCACTGACAGGCATGCCAGGTGCAGGCGGTGGTCATGTTCTGGCCGGCTGCGTCCCCGGTGGTGTAGGTGAACTTCAAGTGGACGGTCCTGCCCAGCAATACGGGTTCGATCGAGATGAGTTCCGCATGTTTCGAGACCTGCCGGACGACCGCCCGAAGCTCACCCAAGTACCGGGCAATCGTTGACGCGAAGAGTCTGGCGGCCGACATCCTGGAGAAGGCGAACACCGGTGCACGTGTCATTCTCTGAGAGACGGCACAGGTACTGACTCCGCCCGCCATGCTGGCAGCCAGCGATCCACGAGTCACCGATGACACCACAGCGCCCTCGGTAGTCGCCAAGGGGGCGTAGATATCTCCCTTGACGTTCTCTCCACGGAACAGCAACGGCCCGGCCAGGCCGACCGGGACCTCGACGCTGCCGACGAATCCCTCGATATTCCCGGTCAGCCTACTGGCGTCGAGCCGCGTGTGTTCCATGGAATTCAGGCCGAGCCCGGTTATGGAGCGAATCCAGTTGAGCCGTTGAAGCCGAGCCGACTCCGTGTAGATTCCTCGCGCCGGAACGTACCTTCCCAACCCCACGGCACTACCTCTCATCAGGCTCTCACCAGGATCGCGTTGGCCGAGTGTGTGGTCCCACTGACCCGGACCACACACTCGGGTGTCATGTCACGGCACGACGATCGTCATGACCCCGGTGACCGTGAGATCGGACAAGCCGCTCGTCGAGCATGCCGTCACGGCGTGTTCCGGCTGGGTTCCGCTGACGACAATGGTGACGGTGCCACCCGCGTACCTTCCGGAGGTGTACGACGCGGAGATGGTCTGGGCCCCGTTGGTCAGGTCGGCCAGCGAGGGCTCGTTCCAGATGAAGGTGCTGGTGGCAGGCCCGCCGGAGACGTTCCAGAAGGATTCTTGCGTGGAGCCGTCGTTCGCGTAGACGCCGGCCAGGCAACTGGCGTCCGTCGGCGAGCTCTGCGCCTGGAACGTGTTGCCGTCGGCGACATCGCTGTTCAGGTAGGGATCTCCACTGCAGGACCAGATTCTGGCGCTGGTGGTGGGCACCGTCTTGAACGTAACGGTGGCGGGAGTAGTGCTGATGGGGGTGTCCCAGTGCTGCGTCCACGTGATGTTGCAGGTGATGGTCTGGGCCGCGTTGGCCTGGTTCACGGAAACGCCCAGGAGGCCGCCCGTGCCGACGAGGATCGTGAGTACGGCGGCCAGAATCCACCACCGGCGCCCAGGCTTGCCGTCGTGCTGTGCCCCGTTGACGGGATCCGGTTTCATGATGTGTTCCTCCATTCTCGAAGGGAGGGGGGACTGACGGTCGATAGGGCGTTGGCAAGGAGAGGCGTGCGGGCGGTGTTCCGCCGGGCCGGGGATATCAGAGGTCGTGGTGGGGGGCGTCCTGGGGCGCTTCCGGTCGGGCAAATGCCAGAGCGAGTGCGGCGACAGCCAACGCGGCCAGGGTGTAGACCGAGACCAGGTGGGGACTGGGGAAATCCCCTCGCACAAGGAGAACCTGGACGAGGGTGCCTCCCAACAGCGCCCCGCCCTGGTAGCCGGCCGAGACTCCGGTGCAGCGCACCGAGAAGGGAAACTGTTCGGCCAGGAGTGCGGCCGTGGGCCCGCAGAGTGCGGCGAATGCGACGAGACCCACGACAAATACCGCGATCATCAGGGTTCGGGAGAGAGTCTCGACGAGAGGGAAGAACACCGCCGTATGGACTGCGGTGGCGAGGAGTCCGATCAGGCAGACCCGTCGCCGGCCATAGCGATCCGACAGTGCCGCGAACCCCGGGATCAGCCCTGCCAGCAGGACCGGCCCACCGGTCAACAAGATGATGACTTCGGAGGGCGGCATGCCTGCGACGCTCAGGAAGTACGACAGGGCAAAACCGAACGAGAACGTGTAGAACGCGACCTCGACGCCAATCGTCACGCCGATCGCGACAAGCAGGCGTCGCGGGTGACGCCGCACTGCCTCGACCAGCGGAAACCGGACCCGCGTGCGCTTGTCGGCGGGTGTGGCGAACACCGAGGCCTGTGCAACGTTCTGCTGTGTCCACCACGCGACAACCACCAGAACCAGGGACAGCAGGAACGGCACCCGCCAGCCCCAAGCCAGGTAGTCATGCGCGGGAAGGGCGGTGGACATCGTGTTGAGGGCCACCGCCGCCAGAAGGTAGCCGGCCGGCATCCCGACCAAGGCCCAGGCTGTGACCAGCCCGCGTCGGCTCGGGTGAGCGTGTTCCCATGACAGGACCACGGCGGCACCCCAGACTCCCCCCAGACCCAGGCCCTGCACCAGACGCAGGATGACCAGAACGATCGGAGCGCCGAGCCCGATCGTCCAGTACGGAGGCAACAGCGGGATCAACCCGGTGGGAACCGCCGTGAGCATCAAAGCCCCCACCATCATCGGACGTCGGCCGTATCGGTCGCCGATGTATCCGAAAACCAGGCCGCCCAAAGGCCGTGTCACAAACCCGGATCCGAACATGCCGAGCGCAAGCAGAGTGCCCGTCAGCGGCACAGCCGCCGGAAAGTACAAGTGATCGAACGCCATGGCGGAGGCTCTGACGAAGAGGAAGAAGTCGTACCACACCAACGTGCTGCCCAGCAGACTCGCGATCACCGCTCGGCGCACAGCGCCCGAAGCAAAGACTGGGCTACTAGCGCGATTTCGCGTGAAAACCGAAAAAACCGTCGCCACAGAGACGGGCGCCCACTGTCCCACCGTCGGCCTCCAGATAGCTACCAGAATCCGGCCCGTAACCGACCAGGAACCGACCAGGGCCCGAAGCAGTTGACTGTCCTTTGCGCGCAGAACCCCTGTCAGGACTGGTTAGTTGAGCTAGGGGAACTGCTTGATCCTCCGCGTCGGGATCACATTGACCGCCCACGGAATCCTGTTTGTGGATCCGCTGTACGGCGAATTGCGGTCACTATCCTGCGTCCCCGCAGCCAACACCAGAGGGCGCGGAACCAGCGCAAAGGGCGTGCCACCCGGGCGCAGAGCACACCACCCGGGCGCTGCATGGGACGCGCGCCCCCCACCTCTCCACCGTGAGGCTGGCACCGAGCTGGAGGGTGTCTGAGAAGTCCCGCTCAGGGGCGGGCTCTTGCAGCTGTTCGGTGGAGCAAGAGCATGATGGCGGCGAGACAGACGGCGCTCTCGGAGGTGCCGAGTCGGTACTCGTAATCCTTGGCGAGTCGCCGGTAGCGTCCCAGCCAGGCGAAACTCCGCTCGATCACCCGCCTGCGCGGGACCACGGTGAACAGCGGCACTTCGCGCGGCGGGGATGCTTGGGCGGCCGGCCACCCGGCTTCGGCTGCGGCATGAGAGGCGCAAGAAGCCCCCACTCCGCGTCGGACAGATCCGTCACATACGCAGCCCGCCGACCAGCCACCGCCCGCCTCCACCGAAGGAGCGACTACCAAGTCAGCTTTCCCGCAAGGGACTTCAAACACCCTCTAGCCGACCGCAGGAAAGGCTCCGGTTCGTATGCCGGATATGAACTCCGCCCATGCTCTTGAGGCTATGCGGAGAGACGGACCGTACGGGTTCTTGGAGTCACGGACGGGGACGGCACCGGGGAACCCATCGGCAATCTCGACGCACTCGGCGCCCTGTCCGTTGCTATAGCTGGACTTGCGCCACATCGTCTTCATCTTCGTACTCTTTCAGGTAACTGCGGACAAGATCGAGAGATTCCTTCTCCGGTAGCGCCTTCGAACGAGCCACGTCAAACATCTGCGTGAGCTTGAGGATCCTCTTCGGCGACTCGACCGGTTCGCCGGAATCAAAGCTCTCGACGTAACCGATCGTGGTGCCGTTGCGGAACGTGAGCAGGCTCAAACTCCCGCCCAGCATGGGATGTTCGCCCTGCACAAAGGGAAGAACCTGAACGGAGACGTGAGGCGACTCCATCACCTCGAGCATGTGGCGAATCTGCCCGGCCATGCACGCTGCGCCGCCGATTGGACGCCTCAGTGCCGCTTCATCCAGGATTGCCCAGTAGAACGGTGTTTCTTCGCTTTCGAATACGCGCTTGCGACGCATTCGCGCAGCCACCCGTTCGCTCACCTGCTCCTCGGACTCTCCCGGAATCGACACACGAAAGAGCGCACGCGCATAATCCTCGGTCTGCAGCAAGCCGGGGACCAAGCTGCTGGCGAACACCTGGATCCGAGCCGCTTTCCCTTCACTGTCCACGACCACACGCCCGTAATCGGGGATCGAGGAGTCCTGCGCCATGGCCAACAGCTCGACAAAGAGCCCGTCGGCGGCGAAGTACATGTCCAGCGCCTCGGCAAGGGCGGTGGACGGGAGCTGCTCTCCGCGCTCGACCCGACTGAGGTAAGTGTGCGGGTACCCGACCTTCTCCGCGAGCGCACGCAGCGAGAGCCCTTGCCCCTCCCGCAGCCGACGCAAGCGCCGCCCGAGCGCCGTGCGCGGTGTGGGCCTGCTGCCGTCCTCATTGTTGAGTTCCACTGATCGAACGCGCCTTCAACTCGCTGTCCACAAGGGGGCTTTGGTAACAGCCCAAGCGTGGACCCGGCACGCCTCCTCGGCAAGGCTGACGGCCACACCGTCCCCCTTCCGGGGGCCAATGATGGGAGCATCAGCGCATGCACGACCCTGGCACACTGGTTGTCGACGCCCGCCGGGACCGCCTCGGCGAGGTCGTCGAATCGTCCGACGGACGACTATTGCTGCGCTCCCCGTCCGACGGCCGGACCTGGGAAGCCCTCCCCTGCGACGTCCGCCCGGCGACCACGCACGACCGGCTGCGAGCAAAGCTGGCCGACGTCAACAGCCGCAGCAACCAGGGGCAGGGCCGGGCATGAACAAGCAGACTCGCGAAGCCGGCACAGCACCTCGCTGCCAGGAGTGCCAGGACATCAAGTACAAGAGATCCCTAGCCCTCACGACCGGCGACCGCCAAACAGCCGTGAAGCTGACCGAGGCCATGAGCGCCCACTTCTGGAAGACACACGCATGACGCACCGCGCCCTCACCGCACCGACAAGCGATGAGGGCGCGGCACCCCGGCCGCTCAGCCGAGTTCGGTCACCGCTTCTGCGCGGGGGCGCCGCCCGACGGCATGACGTCGGTCTGGTGGACATTGCCGTAGCGGTCCGCGACAACGTACTTGCCGTTGGCCTTCTGCAGCGGAGCACACGCCTTCGCCGACTTGGCGTCCAGGCGGACGACCTTCCCCTTGCCCGCTGCGGCCTTGGCGCTGCCATTGACCTTCTGCGCCGGGACGGCCTTCACACCGTCCTTCATCGGCTTGGTGGTCGAGAAGCAGACGCTCCCCTTGCTGTCAGTCTGCGCAAACTGAGCGGACTTCGCGGACGGCTTGGCATTGCTACCGGAATGACTGTCCGCGGCGAAGGCCGTCCCGCCCAAAGCCACCGTGCCGAGAACTGCCGCCGCAATACCGGTGGCGTAGAGGGACTTACGACGCGATATACGGATGCGATTCATGCTGATCCAAGCCTCTCGGGAGGGGAGAAAGCCCTTACGGCCCTCTCACTGCGCCCCAGTTCAGCAGAGGCCACGTTTCGCCAACGTCTCCACAGCTTACTCATTCATTTCTCATAATCACCGCAGAACTGCGTAAGCAGCAAGGCCGGGCAACTTACCCGCAGTCCCCCAGGAACACCCCCGATCCGGCGACGGAATACGCCTCGTACAGCATGATCAGTTCTATCGGAATCGTGAGGACGTTGAGCCACACACAAATGAAGGCCACGAGCCCAGGCCATCGCTGCCAGAACGGGACGCCGTCCCGGCGGTGGATCCGCTTGCAAACCAGCACGCAGACGACCACAGCCGCCACGCCGAGGGTCACCCCCAGCCATGCGGCAACGTATTCCGTCACGGGAAAGGGCATGTGCCGGCATGCGAGCTGTTGCCGCCATGACCAATCGTTCTCGATGTCCTGAACGCGCAAGGAACTGACCGCACCCGCAACGGTCATGGCAGGCACCAACAGCGCGGCGATCACCATCCCGAGCGCGGCAGGACGCGTCTGCGGGGCGGCCTCGAACTTCTCGGAAGCGGGGGAAGTGGCCATCAGTACCAATTCGTTTTCGGTAGGACAGTGCGGCCAGCCCGTACCACTGGTGGACAACTGGCCTTGGCAGCAGGAATGAAGATCAAGCTCAGCCGCAATCGCCCAGGATCGGCATCCCTGTCTGGAGTGGCGAGTACGTGGCGTAGAGCATGAACAGCTCCAGCGGAATCGTCAGCACACCGAACCACGCAGTAGTGCAGGCCAGCAGCCCCCACCACGTTTGCGAGATCCGGGCGCCATGCCGTCGGCGGATCCGCCTGGCAAGTAGGAAGCAGACCACGACCGCCGAAATACCCAGGAGCAACCCCGCCCACACGACGACATATTCCACCTTCGGGAAAGGCATGTTCCGGCATACCGCCTGTTGCCGTTCGACCCAATCCTGGTCGATGTACTGCGCCTGCAGGGAAATGACCACCCCGACAGCGGTCGCGAGTGGCACGCACAACGCAGCGATCAGCGTGCCGGGCGTGACGAGCCGCTTCTGTGTTGCGTGGCCGGAAAGGGCAGAGGAAGGTGAACTAGCCATCAGCACCAATCCGGATGGGGCAGGTCCCGGGTGTACCAGTCGAGCCGTGTCCCGTCCCTGCCGGGGATGAACCCTGCCCGCTGGGCGACTGCGACAGATGCGGCGTTCTCCGGCTCTACTTGGATCACCGCCTCCTCCCCGCCCTCGCTTGCCGCGTATCGGCAGACCAGGAGGACCGCACGGGTGGCCAGGCCGCGCCCCCTCCAGGGAGGGTAGAGGCCGTAGGCGACATTCACCTGGCCGGGAGTCAACCCCTCCGCCGCGAACCGCAGGTCGACCGTCCCCGCAAGCACCTCGTCAGCGCCGGCCCGTATGCCGAAGGCGCGGAGCGGCCCGGCCGTGTCCCACTGTTCCCGGCAATGCCGGATGTAGGCCTCGACGCCCTCGCGCGTGCCGGGACCGCCGTTGAGATAGCGAACGAGCAACTCGTCCTCCCCGGCAAGATGCGCCTCAGCATCATCCAGGCACAGCGGGGACAAGGTGATGACCCCGTCGGACAGCTTCACTTCACGCATCCGGCGATTCTTGACGCCAAAACCGCGTCGCGCCATCGGATTCCATGGGACGCCGCGCGAAGCTCATCTCGGACCGAGCAGCCCGAGGGTTGCAGTGACGGTACCGAGAAGCGCATCGGCGTCGACCCCCGTGCGGGAACGGACATTCACCCCATAGGCAAGCAACACCAAGGCCTCGGCGGCGGCCTCGAGGTCGAGCCCCGCCGACAACTGCCCTCGGTCACGCGCCGTTTCCAGCGCAGACCGCAACGCATCCCGCAGCTGCCGGTGATGCTCCTCCAGCACGGCACCGATCTCGGGGTCGGTCTGGCCGGTGTCGGAGTGAGCGTTGACGAGCATGCAGCCCCAGCCCGCATACTCGCCCGAACAGCGAACCGCTATCAGCCCGGCGAAGAAATCCCGCACGGCGGGCAGGCCGCGGCCGTCATCCGCGAGCCCTCGCAGCGCCGGCCCCGCTCGGTGGTGAACGTAACGGCGCAGGGCGGCGAGGTAGAGCTCACTCTTGCTGCCGAACGTGGCATAGAGGCTGGATCGGTTGAGGCCCGTCGCGACGGTGACCTCCTGGATCGACACCTTGGCGGAGCCGTGCTGCCAGAAGAGGTGCTCGGCACACTCCAGCGCATGCTCAGGGTCGAAGTGCTTGATATCGGGCATGAGTTGCCGCTCCCAGTGCCTGGAATAACCGTTCCAGGATAACTCTTGACGCGTACCCGCCCAGGCGGCCATCCTGTCACCAGCCCATCCGGGAACGATCATTCCAGGATCCCCCCAGAGAGAGGACGGCGGACATGAGCCTCCGCGACGAGCTGCTGGACCTGTACGAGAACAAGCACCGCAAGCTGCCCGCCGACGCACTCGAGGTCATGGACCGGGGCGCGCGCGAGCTTGCCGCAACCGGCATGGCGGGCCGCGCCCTTGGAGTCGGCGCACAAGCTCCGCGATTCACGCTCCCCACGGCCACCGGGACGGAGGTCACGCTGGAGGGCCTGCTCGCGGACGGACCTGTCGTGCTGACCTTCTACCGCGGCGCGTGGTGCCCGTACTGCAACCTCGCCCTGCGCGCCCTCCAGCAGCACCACGACGCGATCACGGCCCGAGGGGCGCGCCTGGTGGCCGTCTCACCGCAGATCCCCGACGAGTCGCTCTCCCTGACCGAGAAGGAACAGCTCGCTTTCGACGTGCTCAGCGACATCGGCTCTGACGTCGCGAAGCAGTTCGGCATAGCCTTCGATCTCTCCGGCGAACTGGGCGAGCTCTACGACCGGTTCGGGTTCGACCTGCACCACGTGAACGACGGCCACGCCCGCACCCTGCCGCTGCCCGCCACCTACGTCATCGACCGCACCGGAACCATCCGGTGGGCCTTCGTCGAGACCGACTACACCGTACGGGCCGAACCCTCCGAGATCTTGGCGGCACTCGACGCACTGGGGTAGCCACTACGCTCCCGATACAGCTCAACGCATTTGAGCAATTCCTCGTCGGACCCGAGGGTGGGATCTTCCGGGGCCCTGCCGTCGCATCCGCGCAACCTTTCGGCGTGCCGAAGGCGACGACTGACAGCGGCGCTTGACGCGGTGGCCCTGCGGCTTCCACTCTCATGGCCACCAGGAGTTGGCCTGGGACTGGTTCTCCACCCTCCACGCGCCCGCCAAGCCCACCCTGGTGACCGTCGGCACCAGCTCCGGCAAGTGCGATTGCCGCCATGGCGGGCGGATGGCCTCTATCCGCAGTCGCCCAGGACGATCCCCGATCCAGCAGACTTGTACGCGGCGTACAGCTGGATCAGCTCGACCGGGATCGTCAACACCGTGAGCCACATGCACAGCTGCACGCCGATGTAGGTCACCAGACGCGGCCATGCCTCCCCGAGCTGGGCGCCGTACTGTCGGCGGAGCCTCCTGGTGAGCAGCACGCAGACGATCAACGCGCTTACGCCGAGGACCAGTCCGGCCCACGCGGCAGCGTATTCCGTCTTCGGGAAGGGCATGTGTCGGCATGCCTCCCGTTGCCGGTCTGCCCAGTCGTTTTCAATGTCGTCGGTGTTCAAGGATGTGAGCAGGCCGGCAACGCCTATGAGCGGAACCAGCAGTGCCGTGATCACCATGCCTGGTGTGACAGAGCGCTGCTGCGCAGGGTCGTCGAGTTTACCCGGGGAAGGGGAAGTAGCCATTAGTACCAATTCGGTTTCGGCCGAACGATGCGCATGCGCTGCTCACCCCAATTTTTGTTGGCGATGTGCTCCCGGCTGTCCAGGCTCACATTCTGGAACGAGTTGGTGTGCTGGGTCAGTTTGATGTCGCCGTCAGGGGTCACCGAGGTGACGACGGCGGCATGGTGGGTCTCACCCTGTGCAGTCTCCGGATTGCCGGGAGCCACCTGCTCGTAGAAGATGATGTCACCGGGGCGCGCTTCCGACCTCGAGACCTCCTTGCCGCCATTGCGCAGCAGGAAGTTCTGCAGGCTTTCGGCCCGTGCCCATGACTCGGAGTGGTACAACTTCTTGTCGAGCCTAGCCCAGCCCACACCGGTCTCCCGGCCCCAGGTGTTGTCGCCGAGCAGACCCGACCAGGTGTCGATCTTCTTCTCCATCCCGCCGGCTTCGAGTGCCGACGACACGAAGTTGGTGCAGTTGCCGACCGACCCGTAGTCCAGGTCGTCCTTCTTGTTCCAGTGGTCCAGTGCATACCGCACCATCTCGACCCGGTCGATCTTCCCGTCGGGTCCCTGAAGCTCCGTATAGACGCCCTTCGGCAGCCCCTTGAGGTCCGCGAGCGTTACGGGATCCGCCCGCATGAGGTCTTGCTGCTGCTTTGATGTCAGCCCGTCCCACCAGGAGCGGATGAGGGCCGGGTCCTTGCCGACCGGGATGTCCGCCCTGAGCATGTCGAACTCGACATGGGAGGTCTCGACCTCGATCTCGTTGTGCGCCTTGCTGGTGTCGGCGATATTGACCGTCTTCGCCAGCTTGGCCAGCTCGGCGGCCGCTTTCTCGTCGGCCTGTGTGGCTTGGCGCAACGATTCTTCGATCAGGCCGTTGACCTCGGCTGTGTGCTTCTGCTCCTTGTTGTAGGAGTCCCACGCGGCCTGCGGAATGGTGGGCCCCAACGGAGGGGCACCGCCGTAGAGTCCGACGGCCTGGCCATCCCGTATGTGGAGCCCGTACCCGTTCGCGAGCTCGACCGCGTGGAACAACGTGCGCTGGGCCAACTCCATCGAGTAGACCAGACCGTCGAGCACCATGGCCACGCCCTTGGTGATGTCGCCGCCGGCCTCCAGGCGATTGGCGATGTCCTCCAAGCGCTTGCCCGCCTTCTTGCCGGTGGCGTCCGCCCAGTGCTCGTCGAGCGGCTTCTTGCCCTGGTCGCGGATGTCTTCGGCGGCGGTCTGGGACTGGCCGGAGAGGGCGACCCAGTCGTCGGCTGCCTTCCTCCACTGCTCGACGCGGCAGTCGTACAGGTCGTGATAGGAGACCATGGCTCAGCGCCTCCCGAATTCCGAGAGTCCGTGCTGGAGTCGGGAAAAGGCGTCCCTCGCCTGCACATCAGTCGTGTCGTAGGCGTTCGCCGAGCCGTGGAGAGCCTCTGCCATGGTGTTCATCTGCTTGGCCAGGTCAACCATGTGGTCTTCCCAGGCATTCGCGCATTGCTTCAAAGCTGCCGCAGCTGTCCAGCCGTGGTGACCATCGGCTGCCGTACCGCTCGAATGGAGGGACCGGCGGAGTTTATCCAGCGCTGTATGTGCAGCCGACTCAGTTCCTCCGGCGCCTTTCCGCACCTGGCCCGTGGTGACGTCTATGCTCATTGATCCCCCTGAGTGACCGAATAGCCGAAATGCTACGGCTGGTTGTTCGCATAACGTGATGGCGGCCGATTCACTGCTCAGCGGTCTCCGTTCGGCGAGCCGCTGTAAGGGTTGTGCGGCGGTCGAGTTGGCGGGGGCGGGGTGCCGTAGGGCATGTTCGCGTACGGATTAGCCCTCACGGCAGCGGTCTGCTGGGCCTTCGCCCGGCGGCGGAGCAGGACGAAGACTCCGGCACCGGCCAGGGCAACCGCCACTGCCCCGGCAATCGCCCAAGGAAGGACGCCAACGCCCTTGTTGTCAGAGGCTGATGCATTAGCCCCGGTCGCAGGGGCAGGGGTGGCCGATTCGTTTGGGGTGCTCCGAGACGGGCTGGGAGAAGCGGTCTTGGATGCCTTGGCCGCCACGAGCGGGTTGACGTCCGGCGAGCCGGGGTCACCCTTCTTCTCCAGGACCGCGATGCGGGGGCGGATGAAGCCGTAACCGATGAGCTCGTTGGGGACACGGCCGTATGTCGGCCTGCCGGCGGTGTCCATCAGTACGCGAAGGACCTGATTGCCGGTCCACTTCGGGTGCATGGACCAGAGCAGCGCCGCTGAGCCGGCGGCGATGGCTGTTGCCTGGCTGGTGCCACCACTGCGGCAGTAACCGGGCTTGCCGTCGACGCAGGGAATTGGGATCTCTTCACCGGGAGAACCGAAAGCTACCTGCGGCCCTTGGGTCGACTCCTTGGACACGGTCACGTTGTCATCGACTGCCGCGATTCCGGCAACGCCTGAACTAGCAGCTGGGTAATCGACGGTGCTGTCCTTGCCGCTGTTACCGGTCGCTGCCATCAGCAACTTGCCGCGCTGGATAGCGTAATCGACAGCTGCCTGGAGCGCTGCCCGGTCGCCGTCTGCGAGGGCATATTCAGGAACCCCCATCGACAGGTTGATGATCTGTGCAGGACTGTCTGCCGCGTAGCGAATGCCAGCAACTACCGCCTTTACGCTGCCTCTTTTCTCCTTGCCTGTCGTACCGATCACCTTGACCGGGAGAATCCTTGCGTCCGGGGCTACACCCTGGACACCCTGGTCGTGCAAACCGTCACCAGCGATAAGCGTGGCCATCGCCGTTCCGTGCCCGTCGTGATCCATGCGGCCGTCTTCCGAATCACCACCGACAAAGTTCCTACCCGGTTGCACCTTGCCATCCAACTCAGCCTGTGAGGCTTGGACGCCGGTATCAAGGACTGCAACGGTGACCCCCGCGCCAGTGGTGACCTTCCACATCTTCTCGGCCTCCATGGTCTCCAGGTACCACTGACGCTCGCGCATCGTGTCGGCCAGAGCCGGAGGGGCAACGGAGCCAGCAACGGCGAGCAAGGAACCGAGCAGAGAGAGTGCTGCCATCGTTCGGCCACGCACACGCATCACCTTCATCTTCATGACACGAACCGATTCCTTGCTCGCCATCACTTCTAATCGATCACTGGCGGGACGACCTTACGGTTTTTGGGCGTCCAGGTGTCTTCGTCCTCGCTGAGGTAGTCCGGAACCTGCGAACCCTGGCGTTTCTTCTCCGCCGGACGCCTTTGCCCCTGGGCCTGGGCGCCTCGGACGAGTCCACTGCCACCTGGGGTGAACTCCCCCCGAGCAGTACCGCGACCTCCTCTGGACGTGCCCACCACACCTCCGGGCTCGGAAACAAGCCTCCTCGAGGAACCACCGCTGCGTGGCGAGCCGCTGCCCGCGCCGACGGCCCCAGGCCCGCCAACCCCCATGGGGCCCCGGCCCGTTTGTTGTGGCTCGCCACCGATGACGGTGCCACGAGACACGCTTCGCGCAGCGCCAGAACCCGGCTGCCCCTGTGTTGGCGTCCCGCCGATGACGCCAGTGTCACCACGTGGCGTGGCCGGCGGCTTGATCACGCCGGTGTTGCCCGGAAAGCCCGGACGCCCCACTCCCGGAACGGTGCCCGTGCGCCCAACCCCCTGAGAAGGCAGCCTGACCTCGCTGGTACGGGGTTGTGTGCCAGGCTTCGTCGGGCCGGGCCCTTGCGACGGAACCGGGCCCGGTATCGGTGGCAGCGTGGTGGTCTGGCTGTGCCCTGTGTGGCTTGGCAGCGTAGGTGTGCTTGGGCCGGACGGCGTGGTCGGCGGCACGGTCTTTATGTCCGTGCTGTCGGTCCTTGTGCTGGTCTGGTCGTGAGTCGGCACGGGGTCACGGGTCGGCGCAGGATCATGGTGAGTTGGGTTGCTCAGCACGTCGCCCTGAACCCTGCTCGTCGTGTGCCCAACGGAACGGTCGCTCTGGGCGTCGGAACCCGTGTCGGCGAAACCAGTACTGACTCCGTCTCTGCCGCCGCCTCCGTAGGAACCGGATTGGCCATCCGCCGAAGAGCCATATTCCTGCTGCCAACCGTCATGACGGAATGCCGGCGGCAGCGCCTCAGTCGGTATGAGCCGCAGTTGCGGCATCTGCTTGTTCTGCTCCTGAAGCGCCTGCGCCTCGACGTGGCACTGCGAGGCCGCACTGTTCGCAACGGCCTGATGCTCCTTGGCCATCCGCTCGAGCTCCAAACGGCCCTTGTCCTTCTCCGGGTCCGCGGAACAGACGGACGAGGACGCACCCGCAGGCGGCGGCTTCAGCTGACTCGTCGCCGTCTTCAACGCCACCCCTGCACGCACCATGCTGTGGCCGGTCTTCTCCGCAACCCCGGCGAGTTTGAGGACGTCCTTGGCAAAGGAATCACCCCACTCCCGGAAGGCATTGCCGCCGTCGCCGTCCCACGTCACCCGGGACGCATGCTGCTTCAGGGCTTCACCGACGTCGTTGATGTGCTTGTGCGCATCGAGCAGAGCGTTGCCCTTGTCCATCAGCTCTTGCCCATTGGCACCCTGGAAGCTGGCGTACATGGTCTCGTACGGCACACCGTCAACGCTTGTCATCCTCGCCCCCGATCACTTCGTTCCAGTGCCACTGGTCGGCTTGCTGGCGCCGACGTCAGGGCTTGCGTGCTGCGCCCACTCCTGTTGCTGCTTCCAGTCATGCCGAGAGCGCTCCTCGATGGCGGCAAGCCGTCGCGCGTAGTCGCCGTCGACGTTCTGGTAGCCCTTGTCCGCGCAGTCGACGGCGATGCCCGCCGCCTGCAACTGGTCGGTCAGCACGCGCGCGAGCAGCACCAACTTCGCATGCACGACGTCGTACTGCTTGCCCAGCTCCTGAGCTTCCGTCAGGTGCCCGTACGACGCCTGGCTCACCTTCTGGCGCTCGATGCTGTCGTGTGAGCCCGGCGACTTGTTCAGGTCTCGCAGCAGCTTCTCGACGCTCTTCTTCAAGTCCTGCAGCGAGTCACTCGGAGCGTGCAGGTCGGGCGGCGACCCCATGATGTTCCCCCTCAAAAACCCCAGCAACCGACGCAGGTGTGGGGCGCGGGATGACCCGCCCCCCACACCTCCAAGAACCACGGGCAACTAACTGTTGCTTACAGTCACTCTAGTCACCCGAACGAGTACGTCCAACCCACATACGGGCAGGCCGACTTCCGCCTACAGCACCGGCAGCATCTTGCGCAGCTCGAACGCCGTGACCTCCGAGCGGTACTCCTCCCACTCCTGCTTCTTGTTGCGCAGGAAGAAGTCGAAGACGTGCTCACCCAGCGTCTCGGCGACCAGCTCACTCCGCTCCATGAGCTCGATCGCCTCGCCGAGGTTCTGCGGCAGGGGCTCGATGCCCATCGCGCGGCGCTCCGCGTCCGACAGCGCCCAGACGTCGTCGTCGGCGCCGGCCGGGAGTTCGTAGCCCTCCTCGATGCCCTTGAGGCCGGCGGCGAGCAGTACCGCGTACGTCAGGTACGGGTTGGCGCCGGAGTCGATGGAGCGGACCTCGACTCGCGTGGAGCCGGTCTTGCCGGGCTTGTACATGGGGACGCGGATGAGGGCGGAGCGGTTGTTGTGGCCCCAGCAGATGTATGAGGGGGCCTCGCCGCCGGCGCCCGCGGTGCGCTTGGAGCCGCCCCAGATGCGCTTGTAGGAGTTGACCCACTGGTTGGTGACGGCGGAGGTCTCGGCGGCGTGCCGGAGCAGGCCGGCGATGAAGGAGCGGCCGACCTTGGAGAGCTGGTACTCCGCGCCCGACTCGTGGAAGGCGTTGCGGTCGCCCTCGAAGAGGGAGAGGTGGGTGTGCATGCCGGAGCCGGGGTACTCGGAGAACGGCTTCGGCATGAAGGTTGCGTGCACGCCCTGTTCCAGGGCTACCTGCTTCATCACGATGCGGAAAGTCATGATGTTGTCGGCCGTGGAGAGCGCGTCGGCGTAGCGCAGGTCGATCTCCTGCTGGCCGGGGGCGCCCTCGTGGTGGCTGAACTCGACCGAGATGCCCATGGATTCGAGCATCGTGATGGCCTGGCGGCGGAAGTCCATGCCCACGCCGGTGGGGGTGTGGTCGAAGTAGCCGGAGGAGTCGGCGGGCTCGGGGCGGCGGCCGTCCACCGGCTTGTCCTTGAGCAGGAAGAACTCGATCTCGGGGTGGGTGTAGAAGGTGAAGCCGAGGTCGGAGGTCTTGGCGAGGATGCGCTTGAGGACGTAGCGCGGGTCGGCGTAGGACGGGGAGCCGTCCGGCATGAGGATGTCGCAGAACATCCGGGCGGTGCCGGGGGTCTCGGCGCGCCACGGCAGGATCTGGAAGGTGCCGGGGTCCGGCTTGGCGATCATGTCCGATTCATAGACCCGCGCGAATCCCTCGATCGCGGACCCGTCGAAGCCGATGCCCTCATCGAAGGCCTGCTCGAGTTCGGCGGGGGCGACGGCCACGGACTTCAGATAGCCGAGCACGTCGGTGAACCACAGCCGCACGAACCGGATGTCGCGCTCTTCGAGCGTGCGGAGCACGAACTCCTGCTGCTTATCCATGGCTACCTATCCTCGCAGGTCAGACGGCTCGGTGCACCGAGTGCGGGCGGGGCTGGTCCTGAGTATCACGTCTGCGGGTTACCGGACGGTTTCCGGCCGGTCGCGTTACCCCATCCAACCCCTGAGGGCATCGTACTTATGCCCGCTTGGCCCGTGTTGCTCGCACTGCTGCGCGAGGGAGCCGCGAGGGGATGTGGACCCCGGGGGCGCGGTCGGACCGTCCGGTGCGGAGTTGCACTGATCCAGAATCACTTTGACAGCAACCCTTGGCCTGACATTTACTTTCGCTTTACCTGAACAGAACCGAACCGTGGGGAGCACGTCATCTTTACGAAGCGCAAGGGTCTGGCAGCCGCGGGCTGCATCGTCGTCGTCGCAGCAGCGTCCACCGCCTGCGGAACCGCCGAGCAGCTGAGCGCGGGAGTGAAGGTGCAGCGCGCCTTCGAGAAGCTGGGAGAACAGAAGTCGTTCTCCGCGGAATTCGGTTTCGAGGGTGACGCGGACAAGATCTATTCCGCGATGAAGGACTCCAAGGACTTCGAGCGCAAGGACGCGGACCTGCTCGCCGGACTCCGGTTCGCCGTGAGCGCGGAATACAAGAAGCCGCTCAAGGAGGTCACGGCGAAGGACGACGACACCTCCTCCATGTCGATGCGCGTGGCGAAGAGCGGCGACGAGGACCTGTTCGACCTCCGCTACATCGATGAGAAGGCCTACGTGCGGGCCGACCTCAAGGCCCTGACCCGCCTCGCGCCCGACAAGGACGTCGAGGACATGCTCAAGGACGCCGACAAGCTGCCCGCCTCCCTCGACTCGTTCAAGGCCGTCGTCAAGGGCGAATGGGTCGTCGTCGACGCCGAGAGTGTCAGGCAATTCGCGAAGGCGGCGGGCGGGGACTCCGGCGAGAAGAACGAGCTCGACCCGAAGACCCAGAAGCAGGTCTTCGACGGCCTCAAGAAGGCGATAGGCGACAGCGCCGAGTTCAAGGACGCCGGGACCCACGACGGCGTGAACCACATCGAGGTCACCGTCCCGGCCAAGAAGGCGGCCGGAATTCTCGCCGACGCTCTCAAGCCGGTCGAGAAGAAACTCGGCAAGGACGGCGACCTCGAGAACATGAAGAAGAACGCCCCGAACGAGAAGGCCACCATCGTCGTCGGCATCAAGAACGGCGCGGTCAACGGACTGTCCGTCGACCTGGCCCAGTTCGACAAGAAGATCCACGGCGAATTCCCGCTGATCATCGGGCTCAAGGGCGGCACCGGCAAACCCACCGCCCCGGCCGGTGCGAAGGAGCTCAAGCCGCAGGACATCATCGGTGCGGCCATGTTCCTCGGCGCGAAGAACGGCTGAGGCTTCCCCTGGCAGGGCCCCGGCCCGCACAGCGGTCATGGATGCATGCTCGCCCCCTTGAGCACCTTGTCCACACCGTTGCGCGGGCCGTACACCGCCAGCCCGGCCAGGTCCAGGTGATCCCGGCCCACCGCCCGCACCGCGGCGCGGTTATCGCGGTCGTTGTCGGTAGCGAACAGGTCCGAGGTGAACACCGCCATCGGCAGGTCACGCCCCAGCGCACGGGTGTGCGCGGCGGCGAGCACCTCCTTCGTCCCCTCGAAGACCAGCACCGGCTGCCGGAACATCGGCAGATAGCGCGAGCCGTCGGCGTCGGCGTAGGGCTCGCCGATCACTTCGCTGAGTTCCGTGCCGAACCCGCTGACCAGAAAGGCCGTGACGTTCAGCCGCTGCCAGGTCGCCAGGTCGTCCCGCAGCAGGACGGCGATCTTCGTTCGGGGTGCTTCGGTCTCCGCGTACATGTTCATGCGTCGCAGTCTCGCCGTGCCCCAAGATTCCGGTCTTGTACGCTCTTTGCATGCCCGCCGACGCCGCCCGGCCCGAGGTCACGGCATGGCGGCCGGCCCTGACGGGCGTCACCGAGGTCTTCCACGCCCGCTTCACGGACCACGCCTACCCCATGCACGCCCACAACACGTGGACGCTGCTCATCGTGGACGACGGCGCGATCCGCTACGACCTCGACCGCCACGAACACGGCGTTCCCACCAGCGCGGTGTGCCTCCTTCCCCCACATGTCCCGCACAACGGCTGTCCGGCGACGCCGCACGGCTTCCGCAAGCGCGTGCTCTACCTGGACACGGACCTGCTGAGCGAACGGCACACCGGTGCGGCGGTCGACGGATCCGTACTGGACGACCCGCTCCTGCGCCGTCGCGTGCACCAGCTGCACACCGTACTGGCGTACCGCGGCGAGGAGTTGGAGGCCGAGAGCCGGCTCGCCCTGGTCTGCGACCGGCTCGTCCGGCACCTGGACCGGCGCGGCCTGCCCGCGCTGCCGCGCCGTGACCGCGGCCGGCTCGCGCACCGCCTGCGCGAGCTGCTCGACGAGCGCATCGCCGAGGGCCTGCCCCTCCAGGAGGCCGCCGGCCTCCTGCATGCGCACCCCGCTCATCTCGTACGGGCCTTCAGCGCCGAGTTCGGCATCCCACCGCACCGCTACCTCACCACCCGCCGCGTCGACCGCGCCCGCCACCTGCTGCTCGAGGGCCTGCCGCCGCACACGGTCGCGGCGGACACCGGCTTCTACGACCAGGCGCACCTGACACGGCATTTCAAGCGCGTCGTCGGCATCGCGCCGGGGCGGTACGCCCGCACAGGGCGCTGACTACGCTGCGTCCGTCGCGGCGAGGATCGCGGCGAGCGAGCTGCGGCTGTCCTGGAGCCCGGCGATGCGCTCGTCCATCCCCCGCAGCTGGTCGCGCAGTTGACCGCTCACGCAGGGGTGGACCTCCATGCCGTCGCCCTCGATGCACGGCAGCACCTCGCGGATGACCCGCGTGGGCAGTCCGGCCTCCAGCAGCATGCGGATGCGGCGGACGGTCAGCGGCGCGTCCGCCGCGTACGAACGGTGGCCTCCCGGCGTCCGCGTGGAGGCCAGCAACTCCTGCTCCTCGTAGTAGCGCAGCAGTCGCACGCTGACCCCCGTGGCCTCCGCCAGCTCGCCGATCCTCATCGTGATCCCCCTCACATGCCCTTGAAGCTCACACCCATGTGAGCTTCTAGCGTTGCCGCCATGCAGACCATTTTCCCCATCGGCGGCGACCTCCCCGTGCGCCGCATCGGCTACGGAGCCATGCGGCTCACCGGCGCTCCCGAGGACCGGCGCGGCATGTCCGGCACCATCTGGCGGGTCGCCGACGAACACAGCGAGCTGATCGCCCTGCTGCGGCGCGCGGTCGAGCTCGGCATCGACTTCTTCGACACCGCCGACGCCTACTCCCTCGGCGGCGGGGGGGAGCTCCTCGCCGAGGCCCTGCACCCGTACGAGGGCTCCGTCACCGTCGCCACCAAGGTGGGCAACACCCGCCCGTCGCCCACGGAGTGGGTGCCCCTCGGCCACCCCGCCTACCTGCGCCAGCAGGCCGAGTTGAGCCTGCGCCGGCTGCGTACCGAGCGCATCGACCTGCTCCAGCTGCACCGCATCGACCCCGAGTACCCGCTGGCCGACCAGATCGGTGCGCTCAAGCAGTTGCAGGACGAGGGCAAGGTCCGGCACATCGGGCTGTCCGAGGTCACCGTCGAGCAGATCCGCGAGGCCTCCGCCATCGCCCCGATCCGCAGCGTGCAGAACCTCTACAACCTCGGCGACCGCACGAGCGAGGCCGTCGTCGACTTCACCGCCGAGCACGGCATCGCTTTCATCCCCTACTTCCCCGTCTCGCTGGGCAACCACGCGGCCGGGCCCGACAGTGCGCTCGCCGCCGTCGCGCGGGAGATCGGCGCGACCCCGTCCCAGACGGCCCTGGCCTGGCTGCTGCACCGCTCCCCCACCGTGATCCCCATCCCGGGCACGGCCTCGGTCCCGCACCTCGCGGAGAATGCGGCGGCGCTCGATATCCGGCTCACCGGCGAGCAGTTCGCCGCCCTGTCCGCGATACGGTCATGAGCCCCCGCCGCCCACCAGCGCCTCCGCCACGCTCGTCCGCGCGTACAGCACCACCCGCCCCGTACGGTGCGCGCTCACCAGGCCCGCCGCGCGCAGTGCCGTCAGGTGCTGGGAGACGCCGCCCGGGGTGAGGCCGGTGCGGCGGGACAGCTCCGTGGTGGAGGCGGGGGCGGCCAGTTCGGCCAGCAGCAGGGCCCTGCCCCGGCCCAGCACGCCGGCCAGGGCGTCGGAGCACGGCTGGGGACGCCGCTCCCACAACGTGCCGATGCCGCGCGGCGGATAGCGGAGGGTGGGCTGCCACTTGTCGCTCGCGAACGTCGAGAAGACCCGCGGCCACACGAACGCGGACGGCACCAGCAGCAGCCCCCTGCCGTCCAGCCTCCGCACCCCGCGGGTGCAGCGGCTGACCATGCGCACCGTGCCCGCGTCCCAGGCGAGTCGGGGGCCGAGGTCGTCGAAGAGCCGCCGGGCGCCGCCGTCCGCGAGGCGCCGGGCCCGGTGCAGGATGTCCCCCTCGAACAGGGCGAGGAGCCGCGGCCAGTACGGAGCCAGCGCCACCTCCCAGTACGCGGCGATCACCTCCGTCAGCCGCTCCAGACCGCCCGCCCCCTCCTCCCGCAGCGCCTCAACACCGGCCCGCGCGCCCGGCGTTGTCGTGGTCAGCAGCTCGGGCGGCGTCGCGCTCAGCACTGCCAGCTCCACCTCGAGCGACGCCTGCGGGGTGGTGGGCGGCGGCACCAGGAAGCCGGGGACGCCGCCGGGTGCGGGGAGCAGGCGCGACAGCGGCGACAGGTCCAGCTTCGCCGCCGCGATCCGCGGCCGTACGTCATCGGCCCACCGCCGGTGCAGGCCGTTCTCGTCCGCGCCCTTGAGCACCCGTACGCTCGCGATCACCTCCCACAGCGGGGAGACCGCGAACCGCGTGCGGGCCACGTCCTCGGCCGAGAACTCGACCTCCAGCGTGCCGCCTTTGAGCTCCTCATGGGCCACCATTCAGCCCAGGCTAAATCATTGGGCCGGGCGCCGGGAGCCCGGCACCGTACCCGTCATGCCCACCGAAAACCCCTGGCGGACAACCGACTTCCGCAGACTCTTCGCCGCATCGGCGCTCAGCCAGCTGGCCACCAACACCGGCTATGTCGCCGTCCCCCTCATCGCGGTGACCACCCTCGACGCGAGCCCCGGCCAGGTCGGCCTGCTGGCCACCCTGAGCACCGCCGCCTTCCTCCTCATCGGCCTGCCCGCCGGGGCCTGGGTCGACCGGATGCGGCAGAACCGGATGCTGGTCGCCGCGGACCTGGCCCGCGCGATCCTGTTCGCCTCGGTACCGGTGGCCTGGGCCCTTGACACCCTCACGCTGGAGCAGTTGTACGCCGTCACCCTGCTGAACGGCTGCGCCACGGTGTTCTTCGACGTCGGCTCGCAGAGCATCCTGCCCCAACTGGTCGGGCGCGACGGGCTGGTACGGGCCAACTCCGCCGTCGTCACGCTCCAGGCCGCCGGAAGCGTCGCGGGGCGGGGCGCGGGCGGCGGCCTCGTCCAGCTCCTCACGGCACCGGTCGCCGTGGCCGCCACCGGCGCCCTCTACCTCGCGTCCGCGCTCGGCCTCACGGCGGTCCGCGGCACGGGTCGTCCCGTACAGCCTCGGCCGGACGACCGTATGGGCGCGCAGATCGCCGAGGGCCTGCGCCACGTCCTGGGCAACGCGGAACTGCGCGCCCTCGTGCTCGCCACCTCCCTCTCCAACTTCGGTTCGCAGATCATCAACACGCTGCTCCCCGTCCTCTTCACCCGCGAACTCGGCCTGCCCGCAAGCGCGCTGGGCCTCTACTGGGCCGCGGGCGGCGTCGGCATGTTCCTGGGCGCGCGTCTCGCCGCCCCGCTCGCCCGCCTCCTGGGCCACGGCCGCGCGCTGGGTTCCTGCGGCCTGTGGTTCGCGCCGGCCGGCCTGCTCGTCCCCCTCGCCGGCCATGGCTTCTGGATCTGGGCCTCCGGAGCGGGGTGGCTGCTCGCCACGTTCCGTACGGGCGTCAGCAACGTCCTCGGCGTCACGCTGCGCCAGCGCCTGACCCCCGACCCCCTCCTCGGCCGCATGAACGCCACCTTCCGCTTCATGCTCACCGGCGCCCTCGCGGTGGGCTCCGCCGTCGCGGGTGCGATCGGCGAACTCGCGGGCATGCGCACGGCCCTGTGGACGGGCGGCTGCTGCCTGGCGCTGTCGGTTCTGCCGATCCTGCTGTCGCCGGTCCGTACGCGCCGCGAGCTGCCACAGCAGCAACAGATCACCTCAGACGTCAACTTGAGCACCACAGCCCTAAGGTGACCCCATGGTCGATGTCAGCAGAGAAACGCCCGAGCAGACCGAGGCACGGCTCCGCCATGTCCTCGCCGCCGCCGAGATGGTCGTCCAGGACGGCACCTGGTACTTCCACGAGACCCCGGCGTCCCGGCCGCCGTCCCTGTCCCCGGACACACTTGCCGTGGTGCGGGACGCCGACTCCTGGAGCGCGCTCGTCCCCGTCCCGGACGACGCGACGACGGCGGCGGACGTCGAGCGGTTCGGCGTCTTCTCCTTCCACTTCCCTCCCGGCCTCGACAACAGCGGCTTCGTCGGCTGGCTCGCCACCCACCTCAAGCGCACGCTCGGCACAGGCGTGTTCGTCATCTGCGGCAGCAACCGCGACCGCGGCGGCATCTACGACCACTGGGGCTGCCCGGCGGACCTGCTCGGCGACGCGGTCAAGGCGATCGACGGCCTGCGACCGTAGGCAGCCGGTCGGGTACGGGTTTCCTTACGCCATAGGCCCCCGCGCGCAAGGAAACCCGTACGCGACTCACTTGTGGCAGTCGATCGCCTCGTTGTACCAGTAGTTCAGCTCCGGCCACGTCGCGTGGCCGATGGCACCGTCGTCCGCCAGGCCGGCGCACTGCTGGAACGCGCGGGTCGCGCTCTTCGTGTTCTTGCCGAAGCTGCCGTCGGCGACGACGTGGCGGTCGAGCACGCTGTTGAGCTCGCACTGGGCCTGCTTGACCGCCGGGCCGGAGGAGCCGAGGCCGATGGTCGGCATGTCGTCGCTGTAGTTGCACGAGTAGTGCGGCTGCGCCACCTGGGCCTGCGCCTGGGTCGCGGCGAGGGAGCCGACTCCCAGCAGTACGGCCCCGATTCCCACTCCGATTGCTCTCTTCGCTGTCATGCCGTCATGGTGTCCCACCCCCGCCGGGCACCGCCTGCCGCAGGGAGACTCTGGGACGTCCCACCGCCTGGCCTCGGCCGTTGCTCACCCCGCATGACGACGCGCTGGGACGCCGAGCCGCTCCACCGCCTCCGCCACCCGCCCCGCGCTGTCCTCCGCCGCCATCGCCCGGGCCACCGCGCCGGCGGCGTGCGCGTACGACGGCTCCTCCACCGCGCGCTTGAGTGCGTCCGCGAGGCGCTCGGCCGTCAGGTCCACGAAGGGGACGGGCGCCGTGGCCGCGCCGAGGGTGGCGAGGCGGTGGGCCCAGAACGGCTGGTCCGCCGTGACCGGCACGGGGACCGACGGAACTCCCGCGCGCAGGGCGGCGGCTGTCGTACCCGCGCCCGCGTGGTGCACCACGGCCGCGAGGCGGGGGAAGAGCAGGGAGTGCGGCAGGTCGCCGACGGTGAGGATGCCGTCGGCATCCGCGGCGAGCCCCGCCGCGCCGGACTGGAGGATTCCGCGCAGCCCGGCGCGGCGCAGCGCATCCACCGCGAGCTCGCTCAGGCGCTCGCTGTCGCCGGGGGCCATGCTGCCGAAGCCGATGAGTACGGGCGGCGGACCGGCGGTGAGGAAGTCCTCGACTTGCGGCGGGAGTTGCTCGTCGGCGTCGTGGGGCCACCAGTTGCCGACGACGGTGAGCCCCGGGCGCCAGTCGGCGGGCCTGGGCAGCAGGGCGGCGCTGAAGCCGTGCAGGACCGGCCAGTCGCCCGCCTCCACGCGGCGGCGGACCGTACCCGGCGCGGCGGGCGGCAGGCCGAGGTGCGCCCGTAGGTCGCGTACCGCGTCGGCGTAGATGCGGTCGACCATGCGGGCCGCGAAGCGCCCGACGGTGCGGTTGCCCCAGCGGCCCAGCGAGCGCGTGCCGCCGACGACCGGCGCGAAGTCGCCGGTCGGGGCGGACGGGACGAGGTACGCGCCGAGGCCCGGGATGCCGGTGGCTTCGGTGAGGTGCCAGCCGAGCGGGGCCGTGGTGGTGGAGAGGAGCATGAGGTCGGTATCGGGAGCAACCGCCTCCGCGAACCCCAGGGCGAGTTCGCGGACGAACGCCGCGGCCGTACGCATCAGTTCGCGCTTGTCGGTGGCCGTACCCCGGCCGCGCGGGTCGGCCGGGAGCGGGCGGAAGTCCAGTCCGGCCGCGGAGACCAGCGGCGCGAAGTGGTCGTGCGTGGCGAGGGCGACGTGGTGGCCCTCCGCGACGAGGCGGGCGCCGAGGCCGGTGTACGGGGCGACGTCGCCGCGCGAGCCCGCGGCGGTGATCAGGATCCTCATCGGGCACTCCCCCGGGACGCGTTGGCGTGGACGGCCGTACGGAGATACGCGGCGAGGCCGGGGCGCTGCTCGGACGGCGGGACGAGGAGGGCGAAGGCGCGCGGGTCGTCGGCGAAGTCGTCGGCGATGCGCAGGTGCGTGTCGAAGGGGCAGGGGGTGAACCAGCGGCTGATGTGCTGCCGGTGCTGCTCGGCGAGGTCCATGGCCCGTTCGCCGTCGGCCGGTTCACCGGCGTCGAAGGCGGCGAGGACGTCGGCGCGCCAGGCCGCCGCTTCGGCCATGAGCCGCTGCCAGTCCTCCTTGGTGTGGGCGGCGGCGCTGGACAGGGACTGCTGGTGTGCCTCGCTGTCACGCCACTTCAGCCCGGCATCGGTGGCGTAGGTCAGGTCGAAGGTGATCTCGCCGAAGACCTCGAAGCGTTCCTGCGGGGTGAGCGCGACGCCGGTCCTCTCCATCTCGATGGCGTGCTCGGCGACTTCGACGAGCCGTTGCAGCTTGGCGATCTGTTCGCTGAGCCGCTTGTGCCGGGCGCGCAGCTGGTCGAGGGCGCTGGCGTGGGGGTCGTCGAGAATGGCGGCGATCTCGTCGAGGGAGAAGCCCAGTTCGCGGTAGAAGAGGATCTGCTGGAGCCGGGCGAGGTCGGCGTCGCCGTAGAGCCGGTAGCCGGCGGGGCTGCGCTCGCTCGGGGAGAGCAGCCCCGTTCTGTCGTAGTGGTGGAGCGTGCGTACGGTGACTCCGGTGAAGCCGGAGACCTGCCCGACGGTGTGGCTCATGGTGATGATCCCTTTCCGTTCACCGGCCACGATGGAGCCTGACGTCGGGGGAGGGTCAAGTCAGGGGAGGGTCGAGTCAGCGTCGGCGGGGCGAGGTCGCCAGTACCGCCGCCGCGACGGCCTGCGGGCGGTCGTACATCAGCAGGTGACCGGCCGGGGCGATGGCCTCGAAGCGGCCGTCGAGGAACTCGGCGAGGGCGCGCTGGCGCTGGAGCCAGCGGCGTTCGAGCCAGGAGCCGCTGCCGGAGGAGGCGGCGAGCACGGTGACCGGGACGGGCGGCAGGGGGTGCTCGGCGCGCAGTTGCTCGAGTTCGGCGGCGACGTCGCGGTAGCGGGCGTTCTCCATGAGGACGGCGCGGGCCACGCGGCCGGTGCCGTAGGTGCGGCGGACCAGTTCGGCGGACGCGGGGTCGCGCCGTTTGACGGAGGCGACGCGCACGGTGAGGCGGCGCAGGGCGGGGCCCAGGGCGCGGGGCAGCCCGGCGGTGGCGTAGGCCGCGCTGCGGGCGCGGGCGGCGGCGGTGCGCAGCTCGCGGGCGGGGAGGGGGCGGGCGTTCTCCTCGATGCTGCTGTCGACGAGGACGACCCCGGCGGTGCGGCCGGGGCGGAGCCGGGCGAAGGCCTCGGCGTGGAAGCCGGCGAGCGAGTGGCCGACGACCGTGGCGGGGCCGGGCAGGCCCAGCGCGTCGAGGACGCCGGCGATGCGGTGCGCCTCGCCGGCGAGGGTGGGCGGCTCGGCGGCGGGGGCGCTGAAGCCGAGGCCGGGCCGGTCGAAGCGGACGACGGTCCGGTGCGGCGTGAGGAGGGGGACGACGTGCTCCCAGTCGAACCAGCCCATGCCGAGGCCCGCGCTCAGCACGCACACGGGCCCCGAGCCCTCGCACAGCACGTGCAAGGGCACTCCGCCGACACGCAGCATGCGGCCGGGCGGGCGGTGGTCGGAGCTCATGCGGCTTCCCCCTTCGTTCACGGCAAAGCTAGTCGACCTTGGCGGTTTCCTGATCCGGCGCGGTGACGGTGGCCGTGGCCCAGTGCGGTTTGCGGAGCTTCAGGAAGGCGAGCGGCGCGAGGAAGCCTATGGTCAGCAGACCGCCGCCGACGATCAGCAGATAGCTCCACAGCGGCTGGCCGCCGAACTGCCCGGGCGGGACGAAGCCGATGCACATGGCCGCGACCGAGGCGACGAAGCCGACGCCCGCGACGAGGCGCACGGCCGGGACGCGGAAGCCGCGCGGCTGGTCGGGCCGGGTGCGGCGCAGCCGTACGACGGCGGCGAACATCAGCAGGTAGACGACCAGGTAGATCTGGGTGGTGATGACGGAGAAGATCCAGTACGCGCTGGAGACGTTGGGGATGAACGCGTAGAGCAGGGCGATCAGGGTGGTCAGGACGCCCTGGGCGACCATGATGTTGCGCTGGACGCCGTTCTTGTTGAGCTTCTGCAGGACGGGCGGCAGATAGCCCTCCTGCCGGGCGACCATCAGCAGTCCCTTGGACGGCCCGGCCATCCAGGTGAGCATGCCGCCGAGCGCGGCGGCGACCAGCAGGACGCCGACGACCTTGGTCAGCCAGCCGACGTGGAAGTGGTCGAAGAAGCCCTGGAAGGCCTGCATCACGCCGGCGGTCAGGCTGAGGTCCTCGCCGGGCATGACCCAGCTGATGGCCAGCGCGGGCAGGATGAAGATCAGCAGGACGAGCCCGGTGGCGGTGAAGACCGCGCGCGGGAACTGCCGGCCGGGGTCGCGCAGCGCGGAGACGTGCACGCCGTTCATCTCCATGCCCGCGTAGGACAGGAAGTTGCCGACGATCAGCACCAGGCCGGCGGTGCCGGTCCAGGGCGGCAGGACGTGGCCGGTGTCCATGGGCGCGGCGGAGGGGTTGCCCTGGCCGAGGAAGACCAGGCCGAGGACGACCAGGACGAGGCCGGGGAGCAGGGTGCCGATCACCAGGCCCGCGCCGGCGAGCCCGGCCACGGCCTTGGTGCCGCGCGTGGAGATCAGCACGCCCGCCCAGTAGACGACGACGATGACGATGGCGACGTAGACGCCGTTGTCCGCGAGCGAGGGGTTGACGACGTACGCGAAGGTGCTCGCCACATAGGCCAGCAGGCTCGGGTAGTAGGCGATCGTCATCGCGAACTGGCACCAGACGGCCAGGAAGCCCAGCGGCTTGGAGAGCCCTTCGCTGACCCAGCGGTAGACGCCGCCGGGCCAGCCGGAGGCGAGCTCGGCGGAGACCAGGGCGGTCGGGAGCAGGAAGACGACCGCGGGCAGGAGGTAGAGGAAGACGGCGGCGAGGCCGTAGAGGGCCATCGAGGGGGCGGGGCGCAGGTTGGCCACCGAGGCGGTGGTCATCAGGGCGAGGGCCGCCCAGGAGATGAACTGCTGCGGGGGCGGGGGCGCGGCCTGCCCCGTTCCCGTGGTTCCCGTGGTTCCCGTGGTGAGGGGACGTTCGTCCCGGACCTGTTCCTGTTGCTGGAGGGTCATGAAGGGAGGAGCGTCCTTTGGCCAAGCGTTCGATCGTTTCGCCCCATCATGAGGCCTGCGAACGTTTTCGCGCACATCCGCTGTCGACCCGCTATCGCGTCAGACTGACGGTTACCCTGAGGACGTGGCTCACCTTCGTCTCGCCATGAACCAGATCGACCCCTGCGTCGGCGACATCGCGGGGAACGCGGAGGCGGTCGTCCGGTGGAC
The DNA here is from genome assembly GCF_059089585.1 of Streptomyces sp. SX-6. Taxonomy (NCBI): domain Bacteria; kingdom Bacillati; phylum Actinomycetota; class Actinomycetes; order Kitasatosporales; family Streptomycetaceae; genus Streptomyces; species Streptomyces sp. SX-6. The sequence goes on from NZ_JBTHHU010000042.1 coordinate 59,235, forward strand.
CCGGCACAGTGCCGGGCAGGGCGCGCATCTGGTGGCGTTCCCCGAGATGGTGCTGACCGGCTACCCGGTCGAGGATCTGGCGCTGCGCTCCTCCTTCGTCGAGGCCAGCCGCGCCGCGCTGCACGCGCTCGCCGAGCGGCTGCGGGCCGAGGGCCTGGGTGAGGTGCCGGTGGTCGTCGGCTACCTCGACCGCAGCGAGGAGGCCCAGCCGCGGCTGGGCCGTCCCGCGGGCTCGCCGCTCAACGCCGCCGCCGTGCTGCACCGGGGCCGGGCGGTGCTGACGTTCGCCAAGCACCACCTGCCGAACTACGGGGTGTTCGACGAGTTCCGCTACTTCGTGCCCGGGGACACACTGCCGGTGGTCCGGGTGCACGGCGTGGACGTCGCCCTCGCCATCTGCGAGGACCTCTGGCAGGAGGGCGGGCGCGTACCGGCCGCGCGGAGCGCGGGGGCCGGGCTGCTGCTGTCGGTCAACGCCTCGCCGTACGAGCGCGCGAAGGACGACACCCGGCTGGAGCTCGTCCGCAAGCGGGCCCAGGAGGCGGGCTGCACGACCGCGTACCTCGCCTCGACCGGCGGCCAGGACGAGCTCGTCTTCGACGGGGACTCGATCGTCGTCGACCGCGACGGTCAAGTCCTCGCGCGGGCCGCGCAGTTCGAGGAGCAGTGCCTTCTGATCGACCTCGATCTGCCGGCCGCTCCCGCCAAGCCGCCGTCCGGTGTCGTGGACGACGGCCTGCGCATCGACCACGTGACGGTCTCCGCCGAGCCCTTGCCCGCGCCTGAACCGCGCTTCCCGGGCAGCGTCGCCGCCCACCTCGACGACGACGCGGAGGTCTACGGGGCGCTGGTGACGGGTCTGCGGGCGTACGTCCGGAAGAACGGCTTCCGGAGCGTGCTCATCGGGCTCTCCGGCGGGATCGACTCCGCGCTCGTCGCGGCGATCGCCTGCGACGCGGTCGGTGCCGGGAACGTGTACGGCGTGGCCATGCCCTCGCGCTACTCCTCCGAGCACTCGCTCGCCGATGCGGAGGAGCTGGCGCGGCGCACGGGGCTCGGTCTTCGCACGGTGCCGATCGCGCCCATGTTCGACGCGTACATGGGGTCGCTCGGGCTGACCGGGCTCGCCGAGGAGAACCTCCAGTCGCGGCTGCGGGGCACGATGCTGATGGCCGTCTCCAACCAGGAGGGTCACATCGTGCTGGCGCCGGGCAACAAGTCCGAGCTGGCGTGCGGCTATTCGACGCTGTACGGCGACTCGGTGGGTGCGTACGGGCCGATCAAGGACGTCTACAAGACCGGCATCTTCCGCCTCGCGAAGTGGCGCAACCGGTCGGCGCGGGAGCGCGGCGAGACGCCGCCGATCCCGGAGAACTCCATCAGCAAGCCGCCGAGCGCGGAGTTGCGGCCGGGGCAGATGGACACGGATTCGCTGCCGGACTACGACGTCCTCGACCGGATCCTGGAGCTGTACGTCGACCGCGACCAGGGGCGCGACGCGATCGTCGCCGCGGGCTATGACGCGGACCTGGTCACGCGGGTGCTGCGGATGGTCGACACCGCCGAGTACAAGCGGCGCCAGTACCCGCCGGGTACGAAGATCTCGCCGAAGGTCTTCGGCAAGGACCGGCGCTTGCCGATCACCTCGCGGTGGCGCGAGACGGGGTGACCCCAGGGAAGGGTGCCCCGGTCCCGCCCTTTCACCGTTTCCTCCGGGGGCTCCACCCCCGGACCCCCGGAACCGCGCTTCGCGCGGTTGTCCTCAAGCGCCGGACGGGCTGACTTGTAGCCCGGCCGGCGCTTGAGGCCGAGCGGCGGAGCCGCGACAAGGGGGTCCGGGGGCG
>NZ_JBTHHU010000043.1:0-60826 GCF_059089585.1 Streptomyces sp. SX-6
TGGTACTGCATGGGGGACCGTGTGGGAGAGTAGGACGCCGCCGAACAAATTTTATAGCCGTGGGCTTGAGTTGGAGTGATCCAACTCAAGCCCACGGCTTTTTTGTTTTACAACCGGACCCCCGCCCCCGCCTCCGTCCCTCCCCGAGGAAATGACGGAGGCGAGACGGAGCCGGTCAAACGGTCTGCTCGTCACCGGCACGGACGAGCTCGAGGTCGAGGGATTCCTGACGAATGCGCTGATCGACATAAAGCAGAGCGGTGACACTCGCCGTAACAGGAAGAGCGAGGGTGGTGCTGATGGCCGCACCAATTCCCGCGATGATCAATGAAGTCCAGCTGAGGTTCTGAGTGGAGTCCAGATCCCCGGTGAAGATCAATTCAACAACGCTCGTGGGTATCTCAATGATCATGGCGGCTGCAAAGACCACCAGAACGGCGAGGAGCTGGACGCCGAAGATACGCCACCACGAACCCCGGACCAGCTTCGCCGACCGGCGCAGGGCATTGACGACACTCTGCTTCTCCAGCATCAGTGCCGGCGCGGCCAGACAATAGCGAATCCAGATCCATGCCATGCCCGCGCATCCGGCCAGTCCGCCGAGACCGACGAAGGCGAAGCCGATCGTCCTGGCTCCGGCGAGATACATCAGCAGCCCGGGAGCCATCCCCAGCGCGAAGAAGCCGAGCATGACCACCGGGATGAGGCAGAGCAGTCCTCCCATGCGCAGCAGCTGAGGCCGGGCGCTCTCCCACGCCTCGCCGATCGACGCCCTACGGCCCAGAACGGCACGGCTGACGACAACGGTCAGCATCGACGCGGCCATGATCGAACCGATGAGTCCGATGACCATGGTCACGGCCGAGGTGCCCAGGCTGCCGGTCATGGCATCGAGGACTTCCCGGGGGCTCGCGGAGTTCTTGAGGGCTTCGACGTTCGTACTGTCCTCGAGCCACAAGCCGCTGGCTATGGTCGACAGGGCCTGAGTGAGCACGGCCACGACAGCGGAGATGCCGAGCGCCGGCCGCCAGTACTTGATGGTCGTATTGACCGCGCCCTGAAGGATTTCCCCGGCCCGGAGCGGGCGCAGCGGGATCACGCCGGGCTGCGGCGCCGGCGGCGGAGGGCCCCACTGGTGCTGCCCCCAGCCGCCCGGTCCGCCGCCCGTCTGCCAGCCGTTGTGCCAGCCCTGCCGGGGAGGCTGCTGCGGAGCGCCGAGGGGCGGCGTCCACTGCTGAGGTGGCGGCTGACGGTCGGACCACTGGGAGGACTGCTGCTCGTCCGAAGGGGAGGGTCCGGGCGAGTTCCGGCCCGGAGAGTCGTTCATGTTCTGTCGCTCCTTCTGGGCCCGCTTGCCGTTGCGGCGGCCGAGCCGTTCCGCCCATCGTGTCACGGTGCCCATGGGGCTCCTGGGGGCTCGTACAGGGGAGCGGCCGGAGGCCGCCTTCAATAGTCGGTGCGCAGGGGGCAGACTGGACCAATGGCTGATCGTCATGTGCTGCCCGGGGGGCCCACTGGTGATGTTGTCGCTTCGTTGCGCTGGGAGGAGCTCCCAGAAGGACCTGTGATCGTGCTCCTGGACCAGAGGCGGCTTCCGGCCGAGGAAGTCGAGCTGGTGTGCACGGACGTCCCTGCGCTGGTCGATGCGATTCGTACGCTCGCGGTCCGGGGCGCGCCGCTGCTGGGGATAGCGGGTGCGTACGGCGTGGCGCTCGCCGCGGCGCGGGGCTTCGACGTGGAAGAAGCCGCCGGGATGCTCGCGCACGCCCGTCCCACGGCGGTGAATCTCGGCTATGGGGTACGGCGGATCGTGGCCGCCTACCGCGAGGCCGTCAGCGCCGGAGCGGCCCCTGAGCGGGCCGCGGCGACCGCTCTCGCCGCGGCGCGGGCGCTGCACCGCGAGGATGCGGAGGCCAGTGCGCGGATGGCGGCTCATGGCCTCGAGCTGCTGAAGGAGCTGGTGCCGGGCGGTGGGTTCCGGGTCCTCACGCACTGCAACACGGGCGCGCTGGTGTCCGGCGGCGAGGGCACGGCGCTCGCGGTGGCGCTGGCCGCGCACCGGGCCGGGGAGCTCAGGCGGCTGTGGGTGGACGAGACCCGTCCGCTGCTGCAGGGTGCGCGGCTGACGGCGTACGAAGCGGCGCGGGCCGGTATCGCGTACACATTGCTCACCGACAATGCGGCGGGTTCGCTGTTCGCGGCGGGCGAGGTGGATGCCGTGCTGATCGGCGCGGACCGGATAGCCGCGGACGGTTCGGTGGCGAACAAGGTGGGCAGCTATCCGCTGGCCGTGCTGGCCCGCTATCACCATGTGCCGTTCGTCGTGGTGGCGCCGAGCACGACCGTGGACTTCGACACCGCGGAGGGTGCGGCCATCGAGGTGGAGCAGCGTGCCGGGCACGAGGTGACGGAATTCGCCTCGTCGCCGCAGGTCGGTGCGGGTGCCGGAACAGCGGTGGCGCCGGTGGGGACTCAGGCCTACAACCCTGCGTTCGATGTCACACCGGCCGAGCTGGTGACCGCGATTGTCACGGAAAACGGGGTTGTTTCCCCCGTGACGAAGAGGGGCCTTGCGGAGCTGTGTGCCAGGTCACGATCGGGTAATGGGATGATGTCGATATGAAGGGACGCGTCCTTGTCGTCGATGACGACACCGCACTGGCCGAGATGCTCGGAATTGTGCTGCGTGGTGAGGGTTTCGAGCCGTCGTTTGTAGCCGACGGTGACAAGGCACTCGCCGCATTCCGTGAGGCCAAACCGGATCTTGTATTGCTCGATCTGATGTTGCCCGGCCGGGACGGTATCGAAGTGTGCCGTCTGATCCGGGCCGAGTCCGGCGTGCCGATCGTGATGCTGACCGCCAAGAGCGACACGGTCGACGTGGTCGTCGGTCTGGAGTCCGGCGCGGACGACTACATCGTCAAGCCGTTCAAGCCGAAGGAGCTGGTGGCCCGGATCAGGGCCCGGCTGCGGAGGTCGGAGGAGCCCGCGCCCGAGCAGCTGACGATCGGGGACCTCGTCATCGACGTGGCCGGCCACTCGGTCAAGCGCGACGGACAGTCGATCGCGCTGACGCCGCTGGAGTTCGATCTGCTGGTGGCGCTGGCCCGCAAGCCCTGGCAGGTGTTCACCCGTGAGGTGCTGCTGGAGCAGGTGTGGGGCTACCGGCATGCGGCCGACACCCGGCTCGTGAACGTGCACGTGCAGCGACTGCGCTCGAAGGTCGAGAAGGACCCGGAGCGTCCGGAGATCGTCGTGACCGTGCGGGGTGTGGGTTACAAGGCTGGGCCCAGCTGACATGACGGGCGGCGGCGCCGCTCCGGAGCCGGGTGCGGGGCGGCCCGTCGGCAGGTCGGACGGCATACCTCTCCTCCGGCGGCTGTGGCGGGCCGGGCGGCTGCTGCCCGATGGCGCCGCTGCGGCTCCGGTGCATCCGGTGCTGCGGCTCTACGTGCGGTGGGTGCGCAGGCCGCTGCTGCCCGCGATGCGGCTGTGGGTGCGCAACATCCAGCTGCGGGTGGTCGCCACCACGCTGCTGATGTCGCTCGCCGTGGTGCTGCTGCTCGGCGTGGTGGTCATCGGGCAGGTGCGCAACGGCCTGCTGGAGGCCAAGCGGAACGCGGCGCAGAGCCAGGCCGAGGGCGGTTTCCAGGCCGCGCGGGCCGCTGCCGATCCCGGTGCCACGGGGATCGACGGACGCAGCCAGGACAGTGCGCAGGGTGCGGGCCGGGGGACTCCGGATCCGGGTGCCTGGCTGACCGCCACGGTGCAGCAGCTGTCCAGCGGCGGGCAGGGCGTCTATTACGTGGTGGCGCTCAGTGCGACCGCGGGTGATCCGGTGCATACGGGCATGCACGGCCCGCGTGCGTCGGGCGACATCGATCCCGAGCACAGCGTGCCCGGCGGTCTGCGGCGGAAGCTGGACAACGCTGCCACGGGGGCCTTCGAGGAGCCCACGCTGATCAAGCGCAGTGCCTCCGACGAGGGGGAGCCCGGGCTGGTGATCGGCAAGCGGCTCTACGACATCGACAGCAAGCCGTATCAGCTCTACTACCTCTTCCCGTTCACGCAGGAGGAGAAGTCGCTGAGCCTGGTCAAGGGCACGCTGGCGACGGCCGGGGTGTTCCTGGTGGTGCTGCTCGGGGCCATTGCCTGGCTGGTGGTGCGGCAGATCGTCACGCCGGTGCGGATGGCCGCGGGGATCGCGGAGCGGCTCGCGGCGGGCGTCCTCCAAGAGCGTATGAAGGTCACGGGCGAGGACGACATCGCACGCCTGGGCGAGTCCTTCAACAAGATGGCACAGAACCTCCAGGTCAAGATCCAGCAGTTGGAAGAGCTGTCGCGCATGCAGCGGCGGTTCGTGTCCGACGTGTCGCACGAGCTGCGGACGCCGCTGACGACCGTACGGATGGCGGCCGAGGTGATCCACGAGGCCCGGGACGGCTTCGACCCGGTCACCGCGCGCTCCGCCGAGCTCCTCTTCGAGCAGCTGGACCGCTTCGAGTCGCTGCTGGCCGACCTGCTGGAGATCAGCCGGTTCGACGCCGGGGCGGCGGCCCTGGAGGCCGAGCCGGTGGACCTGCGCGACGTGGTCAAGCGCGTCGTCGACGGCGCGCTGCCGCTGGCGGAGCGCAAGGGCAGCAAGCTGCTGGTGCGCGGCGCCGGCGCGCCCGTGGTGGCGGAGGCGGACTCGCGGCGCGTGGAACGCGTGCTGCGGAACCTGGTGGTCAACGCGGTGGAGCACGGGGAGGGACGGGACGTGGTCGTGCGGCTGGCGGTCGCCGGAGGCGCGGTCGCGGTCGCGGTGCGCGACTACGGCGTGGGGCTCAAGCCCGGAGAGGCGACCCGGGTGTTCAACCGCTTCTGGCGTGCCGACCCCGCCCGGGCCCGGACGACCGGGGGCACGGGCCTGGGCCTGTCGATCGCCGTGGAGGACGCGCGGCTGCACGGAGGCTGGCTGCAGGCGTGGGGCGAGCCCGGCGGGGGGTCGCAGTTCCGGCTGACGCTGCCCGCCACCGCGGGCGACACGCTGCGCGGTTCGCCGATACCGCTGGAGCCGGACGACTCGCGGCGCAATCGCGGGCTGAACGACGCGGGAGTGCCGCTGGCCGTGCCGGGCCGCAGTACGCCCGTACCGCCGCAGTCGAGGACCCAGGCGAAGCAGGTACGGTCCGCCGTGGACCCGGCGGCGCTGCCGGGCAGCGGGGCGCGCGTGGTGTCGCGTCCGGGCCCGGCCCGGGGCGGGCAGCCGGCGGATGGCGGCGACCGGGACGGAGGCCTGCAGTGATGTCCGGTACGGGACGGCGCCGGGTGCTCGGCCTCGTCGCGCTGGCGGCCGGCGGTGTGCTGCTGGCCGGGTGCGCGTCGATGCCGGAGGGCGGGGATGTCACCGCGGTGGATTCCTCGCAGCGTGCCGACGCGGATTCGCAGGTGCGTGTCTACGGTGTGCCGCCGCGCAAGAAGGAGCAGCCGCAGGAGCTCGTGAAGGGCTTCCTGGAGGCGACGACGAGCGATGACCCGGACTACGACACGGCCCGGATGTATCTGACGAAGGCCGTCAAGCACCGGTGGAATCCGGGGGCCGCCACCACGATCCTCTCGGAGATACCGCGTGTGCACGTGGAGCGGAACAACGACGACCGGGACACGGGCCGCACGATCTCGCTGACCGGCAAGCAGGTCGCGAAGGTGGACGACAACCACGCGTACAAGCCGGACGCGCGCGACTTCCGGATGCAGATCCACATGTCGCTCGAGGACGGCGAGTGGCGCGTCGACGACATCCCGAACGGGCTGGTGCTCGGCGTGGCCGACTTCCAGCGCATCTACCGCTCGGTCAACAAGTACTACTTCGCGGAGCTGGGGCAGGGTGCCAGGGACGGGGAGGGCAGGAACGCGCTCGTCGCGGACCCCGTCTACCTGCGCAAGCGCATAGATCCCGTGACCTCGACCGTGAAGGCGCTGCTGGACGGGCCGACGACCTGGCTCGACCCGGTCGTCGCGACGGCCTTTCCGGCTCATACCGGCCTCAAGGACAGCAGGCTGTCGCTCGACGACTCCAACGCCCTCAAGGTGCGCCTGGACGGGCGGGCAGGGAGTGCGGGCCCGGAGCAGTGCCGGCGGATGGCGGCGCAGATGCTCTTCACCGTCCAGGAGTCGGCCCGGGTCACCAGCGTGACGCTCATGGACAAGGACGGCTCCGACCTGTGCACGCTGTCCCGGGACAAGGCCAAGATGTACGCCCCGGACCAGAAGGCGCCCCGTAGCGACCGGCAGTACTTCATCGACGAGCAGCACCGGCTGGTGAGCGTGGCCGGCGGTGACGAGGAGCCGCGCCGGGTGCAGGGGCCGTTCGGAGCGGAGAACGGGGCCCAGCTGCGGTCGGTGGCCGTGGACCGCGACGAGTTCAAGGCGGCCGGCGTGTCCGCCAACGGGCTGACGCTCCACGTCGCGGAGCTGAGGGCCGGGGCGGCGCCCGGTGAGGCGAAGCTGACCGTCCGCGGCGGGCCGAAGGGCGGGCTGACGGCACCCAGCTGGGACGGCATGGGCGACCTGTGGGTGGCCGACCAGGATCCGGACCATCCGCGGCTGCTGCACCTGCCGGGCGGAACGGGCGCACCGGAGGAGGTCGCGGTCCCCGGTCTCGACGGCCGGATCACCGGACTGCGGGTCGCGGCGGACGGGGTGCGGATCGCCCTGCTGGTGACGAAGGACGACCGGACGGTCCTGAAGCTCGGCAGGGTCGAACGGCGGGGCAGCGCGGAGCACCCGAGTCTGTCGGTGCAGGAGCTGCGTCCCGTGGCTCCGCAGCTGGTGGACGTGAACGCCGTGTCCTGGGCGGGCGGCAGCCGGCTGCTGGTGGCAGGGAGCGAGCAGGGCGGTCTGCAGCAGCTCGAGTACATCGAGACGGACGGATCGCTGTCGAACGCCTCGACGCTGCCCGGCATCACGGGCGTGCGGGGAGTGGCGGCGCCGGAGAGCAGCCAGGGCAAGGCCCTGCTCGCCGAGCGGGACGGCGAAATCGTACGGCTGCTGCCGGACGCCGGCTGGAAGCCGGTGGAGAAGGGATGGGCGCCCGTCTACCCGGGCTGATGGCAGCGGCGCACGTGGTCACCGAGAGTTATCCACAGGGGTGGCAGGGTCGGCCGCGAGGCGGAACACTGGATCCATGCACGGGTGGTGGCGGGAGATCACCGGGCTGGTGCTGCCGGCCGACTGCGCGGGCTGCGGATCGCCGCGTACCGCGTTGTGCGACGGCTGCCGGGCTGAGCTGTACGGCAGGACGGTGTGGCGCGCCTGGCCGGATCCGGTGCCGGACGGCCTGCCTCCCGTCCACACGGCCGCGTGGTACGCGGGTGCGGTGCGGGATGTGCTGCTCGCTCACAAGGAGCGGGGCGCGCTGGGGCTCGCGAAGCCGCTGGGCGGCGCTCTGGCGGGCGCGGTCCGGGTGGCCGGTGGTACCGGAGCACCAGAGGGCGTACGCGCCGGGAGCGCGCCCCTGGTGCTGGTTCCGGTGCCTTCCGCGCGGCGGGCGGTGGCGCGGCGCGGGCACGACCCCTGCCGTCGTCTGGCGCTGGCGGCCGCGGGAGCCCTGCGTGCTGCGGGTGCGCGGGTGCGGGTGGCGTCGGTGCTCCGGCAGCGGAGGGCCGTGGCCGACCAGGCCGGGCTGGACGCCCGGCAGCGGTGGCTGAACGTCGCGGGGGCGATGACCGTCCCGGCGGGCGCCGGGCGCCTGTGGGAGGACGGCCGGCCCGTGGTGCTGGTGGACGATCTGATGACGACCGGCTCCTCGCTGGTGGAGGCGGCCCGTGCGGTCTCGGGGGCGGGCGGCCGCGTCGTGGGAGCCGCGGTGGTGGCGGTGACGCCGAGGGAGAGCGAAATGGTCCGCATTACCGCGGCGAGAACGGAGGCCGGTAACTCCCGTCGTTCCTGATGGAAACGGCGGAAGAACACCTGAATGGAGGTACGTCCCGGCAAGGGGTACCAACAGACTTCCGAGCGAGATATGTTCGGTTGTGAGGAATGGCAGAGACTATGCCTCATATCTCCGGATGGCGCGTTTTGCGCGCCGTCGAAGATCCTGGGAACGGTGGGATGTAGATCTTGCCGTTGGGGGAGGAGGAGGTGAAACCGCCGTGTCGGTGGCCTCGGGTATCCCCGGGGTCTGATGCAAGAGGGATGCGCTCCGCACCTTCGGCGGGGGCATCCGGGAACGGAGTTCTGCGTGGACATCGTCGTCAAGGGCCGCAAGACTGAAGTGCCCGAGCGCTTTCGCAAGCACGTGGCCGAGAAGCTGAAGCTGGACAAGATCCAGAAGCTCGACGGCAAGGTGATCAGCCTCGACGTGGAGGTGTCCAAGGAGCCCAACCCCAGGCAGTCCGACCGTTCGGACCGAGTGGAGATCACCCTGCGGTCCCGTGGACCGGTGGTCCGGGCGGAAGCCGCTGCGGCAGACCCCTACGCCGCGCTCGACCTGGCCACCGCCAAGCTCGAGGCGCGGTTGCGCAAGCAGAACGACAAGCGCCACACGAGGCGCGGCAACGGACGCCTTTCGGCGAGCGAGGTGGCGGTCACCGTACCGGAATCCGCCGTGCTGAACGAGAGCGGCCGGCTGGCCTCGGAGGAGCCGGGGGAGGTTCCGGTGACCCACATGGGTGCGCTGGAGATCCAGGGCGAAGGGCCCCTCGTGGTCCGCGAGAAGACCCACACCGCCGCCCCGATGGCGCTCGGCCAGGCACTCTACGAAATGGAGTTGGTCGGCCATGACTTCTACCTGTTCGTCGACTCCGACACGAAGATGCCGAGTGTCGTCTACCGGCGGCACGCGTACGACTACGGCGTCATCCGCCTCAACTCGGACCCCTTCGCAGAAGAGGTGCCCGGCGGTGCGGGCGGCGCGCTCGGCGGCTGACCGGGCCCGTATCGCCTGAACCGCAGCCGTCCGTGAAAAGTGCCCCGGAGCTTCGAGGGGCTTCCGGGGCACCGGCGTGCGGCGACGCGAGCACCACCCCGCCGTCCGGCATGAAATCATGGCCGGGCTGCCAACGACCGGTTCACCGGGTCCGGTTGGGGCGGCGCAGCGCTGTTCAACCGCGAGGGGCCATGGCCTTCACAGGGGGAGGAACAATGGCGGACAGGTTCGGGCCCATGAGCGTGCCCGGTGAGGACGACGCCGAGGACGTCTGCGCGGACCACGGTGCGATGGCAGGGGAGCCGATCAGGGTCCTGGTCGTGGACGACCACGCGCTCTTCCGGCGCGGGCTGGAGATCGTGCTGGCCCAGGAGGAGGACATCCTGGTCGTGGGCGAGGCGGGGGACGGGGCGGAGGCCGTGGACAAGGCCGCCGACCTGCTGCCCGACATCGTGCTGATGGATGTGCGGATGCCCAGGCGCGGTGGCATCGAGGCCTGCACCTCCATCAAGGAGGTGGCCCCCAGCGCCAAGATCATCATGCTGACGATCAGCGACGAGGAGGCCGACCTCTACGACGCGATCAAGGCCGGCGCCACGGGATACCTGCTCAAGGAGATCTCCACCGACGAGGTGGCGACCGCGATCCGGGCGGTCGCCGACGGGCAGTCGCAGATCAGCCCGTCGATGGCCTCCAAGCTGCTGACCGAGTTCAAGTCGATGATCCAGCGCACGGACGAGCGCAGGCTGGTGCCCGCACCCCGGCTCACCGACCGCGAGCTCGAGGTGCTGAAGCTCGTCGCGACGGGCATGAACAACCGTGATATCGCCAAGGAGTTGTTCATCAGCGAGAACACGGTCAAGAACCATGTCCGCAACATCCTGGAGAAGCTGCAGCTGCACTCCAGGATGGAAGCGGTGGTCTATGCGATGCGGGAGAAGATCCTGGAAATCCGGTGAGCCTGTAGGCCTGTGAGCTGGTGACCCGGTGATCAGTCGAGCGCCGTGACCAGGGCCGCCGCCAGGGCGGCGCCGTCGCAGCGTTCGATCCGCACCGTGTCACAGCCCACCCACTCCGCCGCCTCCCGCAGCGCACGCGCCATGGGGGCCACGGCCGGGGCGCCGTCGAGCGAGACCTGCCGGGCGACCAGCGTCCTGCCCTCCCGCGCCGGGTCCACCCGGCCGGCCAGCCGCCCGCCGGACAGCAGCGGCATCGCGAAATACCCGTGCACCCGCTTGGCCTTGGGCACATAGGCCTCCAGGCGGTGGGTGAAGCCGAACATCCGCTCCGTTCGCGGTCGGTCCCAGATCAGCGAGTCGAAGGGCGACAGCAGCGTCGTGCGGTGGCGCTGTCCCTTCGCCGAGGACTCGGCCGCCAGTGCCTCCGGATCGGCCCACGCGGGCTTGGACCAGCCCGCCACCTCGACCGGGACGAGCCCCGTGCCGTCGAGGACCGCGTCCACCTGGTCGCCCTTGAGCCGGTGGTAGTCCGCCAGATCCGCCCGCGTCGCGACCCCCATCGCCGCGCCCGCCTGGGCGACCAGGCGCCGTATGCACTCGGTGTCGCTCAGGCCGTCGTGGAACAGGGCATCCGGCACGGCGCGCTCCGCCAGGTCGTACACCCGCTTCCAGCCGCGGCGTTCGGTGCAGACGACCTCACCCGTGTCGAGGAGCCACTCCACGGCGATCTTCGTCTCGGACCAGTCCCACCACGGGCCGCCGTTCTTGGCGCCGCCCAAATCCGTTGCCGTCAGCGGGCCTTCGGCCTTGAGCCGGTCCAGGACCGCGGCGCACGAGCGTTCGGCGTCCTTCATCACGTGCCAGCGGTGGCCGCGCGCCCGGAAGGCCCGCCGCCGGAACGCGAAGAGCGGCCACTCCTCGATGGGCAGGACGCACGCCGCGTGCGACCAGTACTCGAAGGAGTGCCCGCCGGTCCAGTACGCCGCCTCGACCCCGGCGCGGCCCACCGCACCCAGCCGTGCGTACGGAACCAGCTCGTGCGAGCGGGCCAGCACCGAAATGGTGTCCAGCTGGACGGCCCCGAGCCGGCGCAGCACCCCGCGCACCCCGGCACGCCGGTCGGCGGCGCCGAGCAGCCCCTGGGCGCGCAGCGCCATGCGCCTCGCCTCGTCGGCGGAGAGGCGGACGTCGGCCGTACGGCCCTTTGCGCGGGCGGCAGTTGTCATGCGGACACCCTAGGACCGGCCACTGACAATGCCCCTGACCTGCCGGATCAGTCCTGCCCGATCAGTCCTGCCCGGCGTACGGCGCGTACGGGGTCTTCGACGCCATGCCCAGGTCCGACGGCAGCAGCGAGGCCGTCCAGGCGTCGTACCGCTCCCCGTTCTGGACGATCATCGAGCGCACCAGGCCCTCCATCCGGAAGCCGACCTTGAGGGCGACCCCGCGCGACGGCGCGTTCCCGGCCATCGCGGCCCACACGAGCCGCTCGGCGCCCAGGTCCTCGAAGGCCCACCGGACCACCTCGCGCGCGGCCTCCACGGTGTAGCCCCGGCCGCGCGCCTCGCGGGCCGTCCAGTAGCCGAGCTCGGCCTCCCGCTCGGGGGCCTGCAGCTTGACCCGCACCAGGCCCATGGCGCCCACCAGCAGGCCCTCGTCCCGCGTGAAGAGGCCGAAGGTGTACGCGGAGTCGTCGCGCCAGCCGTCCGGGCAGGTCCCCTCGACGTACTGCCTGGCGTGCTCGGGCGTGTAGGGCGAGGGCACGGGGGTGTAGCGCGGGATCTCGGGGTCCTGGCAGGCCGCGTGCACCGCGGCCGCGTCGGCGGGGGAGAAGGGGCGCAGCACCAGGCGCTCGGTGGCGAGGGTTATCGGTTCCATGGGCGGAGTCTGGACGGTGACACCGGCCCGGCGCGAATTCATTCGTGGATGTGAAAAGAGGGGAAAGGCAACAAAGCGCCGCGCGATTACCTCTGTCGGGCACTTCCGGGAAACGCTGTCCGTTGTTCCGTCGGGTGATACGCGGTCTCGGGGACGACGGACCTCCCGGCGCGGCGGGGTCCTCGCTTACGATGGCCGTTGCGGCGGGGACTGTCCCGTCGTGCCCGCGCACCTTCCTCCCTCCCCGGGGCAGGGGGGCACCAGTGCCAGGCCCGACCGGCAAGGAGTCAGCCTACGTGTCCGTCTTCGGCAAGATCATGCGTGCAGGTGAAGGCAAGATCCTGCGCAAGCTGCACCGCATCGCGGACCAGGTCAATTCCATCGAAGAGGACTTCCTCAACCTCTCCGACGCCGAGCTGCGCGCCCTGACCGACGAGTACAAGCAGCGTTATGCCGACGGCGAGAGCCTGGACGACCTGCTGCCCGAGGCCTTCGCGACCGTCCGCGAGGCCGCCAAGCGCGTGCTCGGTCAGCGTCACTACGACGTCCAGCTGATGGGCGGCGCCGCGCTGCACCTGGGGTACGTCGCGGAGATGAAGACCGGTGAGGGCAAGACCCTGGTCGGCACCCTGCCCACGTATCTGAACGCGCTGTCCGGCAAGGGCGTGCACCTGATCACGGTCAACGACTACCTCGCGGAGCGCGACTCCGAGCTGATGGGCCGGGTGCACCGGTTCCTCGGCCTGTCGGTCGGCTGCATCCTCGCCAACATGACCCCGGCCCAGCGTCGCGAGCAGTACGGCTGCGACATCACCTATGGCACGAACAACGAGTTCGGCTTCGACTACCTGCGCGACAACATGGCGTGGTCGCAGGACGAGCTGGTGCAGCGCGGGCACAACTTCGCCGTGGTCGACGAGGTCGACTCGATCCTCGTCGACGAGGCCCGTACGCCGCTGATCATCTCCGGCCCGGCCGACCAGGCCACCAAGTGGTACGGCGACTTCGCCAAGCTGGTCCAGCGGCTCACCAAGGGCGAGCCGGCCAACCCGCAGCGGGGCATCGAGGAGACCGGCGACTACGAGGTCGACGAGAAGAAGCGCACGGTCGGCATCCACGAGGCGGGCGTCGCCAAGGTCGAGGACTGGCTGGGCATCGACAACCTCTACGAGTCGGTCAACACCCCGCTCGTCGGTTACCTCAACAACGCCATCAAGGCGAAGGAACTCTTCAAGAAGGACAAGGACTACGTCGTCATGGACGGCGAAGTCATGATCGTCGACGAGCACACCGGCCGTATTCTGGCCGGCCGCCGCTACAACGAGGGCATGCACCAGGCGATCGAGGCGAAGGAAGGGGTGGAGATCAAGGACGAGAACCAGACGCTCGCCACGATCACCCTCCAGAACTTCTTCCGTCTCTACTCCAAGCTCTCCGGCATGACCGGTACGGCCATGACCGAGGCCGCCGAGTTCCACCAGATCTACAAGCTCGGCGTGGTGCCGATCCCGACCAACCGGCCGATG
The DNA here is from genome assembly GCF_059089585.1 of Streptomyces sp. SX-6. Lineage (NCBI taxonomy): Bacteria > Bacillati > Actinomycetota > Actinomycetes > Kitasatosporales > Streptomycetaceae > Streptomyces > Streptomyces sp. SX-6. The sequence continues at coordinate 13,275 of NZ_JBTHHU010000043.1, forward strand.
GTCCGCAAGGATCAGTCCGACCTCATCTACCGCACCGAGGTCGCCAAGTTCGACGCGGTCGTCGAGGACATCGCGGAGAAGCACGAGAAGGGCCAGCCGATCCTGGTCGGCACCACCTCCGTCGAGAAGTCCGAGTACCTCTCGCAGCAGCTGGCCAAGCGCGGCATCCAGCACGAGGTGCTCAACGCGAAGCACCACGAGCGCGAGGCGACGATCGTCGCCCAAGCCGGCCGCAAGGGCGCCGTCACCGTGGCCACCAACATGGCCGGCCGTGGTACGGACATCAAGCTCGGCGGCAACCCCGACGACCTCGCCGAGGCGGAGCTGCGGCAGCGCGGCCTGGACCCGGTCGAGCACGTCGAGGAGTGGGCCGCCGCGCTGCCGGCCGCCCTCGAGAAGGCGGAGGCCGCGGTCAAGGCCGAGTTCGAGGAGGTCAAGGACCTCGGCGGCCTCTACGTCCTGGGCACCGAGCGGCATGAGTCGCGCCGTATCGACAACCAGCTGCGCGGCCGCAGCGGCCGTCAGGGCGACCCGGGCGAGTCCCGGTTCTACCTGTCGCTCGGCGACGACCTGATGCGGCTGTTCAAGGCGCAGATGGTCGAGCGCGTGATGGCCATGGCCAACGTGCCCGACGACGTGCCGATCGAGAACAAGATGGTCACCCGTGCCATCGCCTCGGCCCAGTCGCAGGTCGAGCAGCAGAACTTCGAGACCCGTAAGAACGTCCTGAAGTACGACGAGGTCCTCAACCGCCAGCGTGAGGTCATCTACGGCGAGCGGCGCCGCGTCCTCGAGGGCGAGGACCTGCACGAGCAGGTCCAGCACTTCATGGACGACACCATCGACGACTACATCCGCCAGGAGACCGTCGAGGGCTTCGCGGAGGAGTGGGACCTCGAGCGGCTGTGGGGCGCGTTCAAGCAGCTCTACCCGGTGCAGGTGACCATCGAGGAGCTGGAGGAGGCCGCGGGCGACCGGGCCGGCATCACGGCCGAGTTCATCGGCGAGTCCGTCAAGGACGACATCCACGAGCAGTACGCGTCCCGCGAGGAGCAGCTGGGCTCCGACATCATGCGCGAGCTGGAGCGCCGTGTCGTGCTGTCGGTGCTGGACCGCAAGTGGCGTGAGCACCTCTACGAGATGGACTACCTCCAGGAGGGCATCGGCCTGCGGGCGATGGCCCAGAAGGACCCGCTGGTCGAGTATCAGCGCGAGGGCTTCGACATGTTCCAGGCCATGATGGAGGGCATCAAGGAGGAGTCCGTCGGCTACCTGTTCAACCTGGAGGTCCAGGTCGACCAGCAGCTTGAGGAGGTGCCCGTGCAGGAGGGCGCCCCGGCCCCCGAGAAGGTCCAGGACACCGTGCCCGCCGCCCGGCCCGAGATCCGCGCCAAGGGCCTCGACGCCCCGCAGCGGCCCGACCGCCTGCACTTCTCCGCCCCCACCGTGGACGGCGAAGGCGGTGTCGTCGAGGGCGACTTCACCAGCGACGAGGCCGGCGTCCCCGCGGGCGACGGCATGACCCGCGCGGAGCGGCGCAAGGCGCAGAAGAGCTCCGGCGGCCGTCGCCGCAAGAAGTAACCGCATCTGTACCGGTGGCGGGATCCGACTCGGGTCCCGCCACCGGTGCGTTTCAGGCACGGACCCCGTCCGGACGGACCCCGCCCGGCTCGACCCCGCCCAGTTCGACCGCGGCGCACCGCCAGCGCCGGTCCGCGCACTGCTCGAGGCGGAAGGCCAGCGCATGGAGCCGGTCGCCGGAGGTGATCCGGGCGTACGCCTCGATCACCCCGGGCCGCGGCTGGAACTCGTCGCAGCGCCGGACGACCGGGACGGTCCGGTGCGGCGGTACGGGACGCAGCGGCGCCCCGGGCGCCAGGGTGGTGAGCCGGTCATAGGCAGGCGGCAGCGTGTGCCCGAGCAGCGTGTGCACCGGGCGCTGCCCGCTGAGGGTGAGCAGCAGCCGGTCGGCGAACCAGTAGCGCGGGATGCGCGCCCGCAGCCGGTGCCCCGCCGCCGGGTCGTCGCCCGGCCGCCGTGAGTCCGTGCGCCGTGAGTCCGTACGCCCTGGCGGTGCCGTCCGGTGGCCGCCTGGCCTGGTCGTTCCTGTGGTCCTGTGCATCGGTGATCGCCCCCTTCGGTGGGGATCTTCTAGCGGTGCGCTTTCCCGTGCGACAAGGGCGCCGGGGCCTTGCGGCCGGGTCCGGCGGAGTTCACCTATCAGGGCGACGAGGAGCCGAACGCCGCTGCTCCGGGCGTCGGGAGCGGGCCGCGGAGGGCGTGCCGCACGGCCGGTCCCCGGCACTTCGAAGGGGGACTCGCCCCGTATGCTGGCAGGACAAGTCGTACGTCCTCAGGAAAGCGGCGGTCATGCGCGTCTACGTCCCCCTGACCCTTCCCGGTCTCGCCGAGGCGCACAAGGCGGGCGAACTGGGCCCGGCCCCGCTGGATGCCTACGCCGTCACCCCCGCGCTGCGCGAGTGGTACGTGTCGGACGACATCGAGGAGCTGGAGTACGCGGCCCTCAGCCGTGCCGCCCAGGGCTCGCTGCGCATGCTCGCGACCGATCCGGCGGCGCCGCGCCGCCGCGTGGTCGTCGCGGTCGACGTGCCCGACGGGGCGGCCTCCGTCGACCCGGACGCGGGTCTCGACCAGTCCGGTCTCGGCGTGGTGCGGCTGGCCCGCCCCGTGCCGCTGGCGAAGGCGGCGGCCGTGCATGTGGACTCCGGCGACGCCGAGTCCGACGTCGCCGCGGCGGCGTCCGCGCTGGGCGCGGCCGACCACGGCGACGACGACGCCCAGTTCACCGTGGACGGCGCCGAGGACCACGATCTGATGTGGTTCGGGGTGCAGGAGATCCCGAACCTGATCTGACCCCGGGCGCTGTCAGTGGCGGCCGGTACGGTCTTCGCATGACGCTGCACGAGACGCACCCGCACGGGACGCACATCGTCTGGGACTGGAACGGCACGCTCCTGCACGACATCGACGCGGTGATGGCCGCGACGAACGCCTCGTTCGCCGAGGTCGGCCTGGAGCCCATCACGCTCGAGCGGTACCGGGAGCTGTACTGCGTGCCCGTCCCGCGGTTCTACGAGCGTCTGATCGGGCGGCTGCCCACCGACGCCGAGTGGGAGGTCATGGACGAGGCGTTCCACCGCCACTACTGGGCCGCGGCCGAGGGCGCCGGGCTGGCAGAGGGCGCCGAGCAGCTGCTCGCGGCCCGGTGTGCCGCCGGCGGCACACAGTCGCTGTGCTCGCTGGCGCCGCACGACCGCCTGATACCGCTCCTGCGCAGATACGGGATCGAGCAGCACTTCGTCCGGGTCGACGGGCGCACCGGCCCGAGCCACACCGGCAAGGCCGAGCAGATGGCCAGGCACCTCGCCGCGCTCGGGGGCGTGACGCCGGAGCGGGTCGTCGTGATCGGGGACGCCGTGGACGACGCGGTCGCCGCGGCACACGTCGGGGCGGGAGCGGTGCTCTACACGGGGGGTTCACACAGCCGGGCGAGTCTCGAGGCCGCGGGGGTACCCGTGGTGGACAGCCTCGTCGAGGCGGTTGCCGAGGCGGACCGGCTCGCGGGCCGGCCGGTGGTGTGACGAGGGGCACGGGGAGAGTGGGCTGAATGCGGTGTGACGGCGGGCGACACGCAGATATCTGTCCGGATCGTCAAAGTACGGGCCCGGGATTTGTGCACAAACGGCTCGTGACGTTCTCCCCGGGAAGAGCGATAGCCTTACGAGGTGATCAGCGCGATACCCAGCAGGGGCGACGACGCTCCTGTCCTGTACCCGCGGCGCCACAGCGCCCGGGAAGCCGCTGGTCCCCGGAACCGGGCGTGGCCCACTCCTCCGGCGCAATCGGCGCGTTCGGCGGAGAGTGCGGAGAAGAACCCGGTCACCCCTCCCCCCGGCATACCGTCGAGACGACCGGGCAACCCGGGTCGCGGCGTGATGCCTTCACCACCTATGTCTCGCAACGGCGCGTGACAGGAGCCAGAGGACATGCAGACCAAGCTGGACGAAGCCAAGGCCGAGCTGCTCGATCGGGCAGCACGCGTTGCTGAGATCGGATCCGCCGGGGGGCAACCGCCGGCCGGGCCCAAGGGTGAGGGCGGGCTCGACCAGGAGACCCTGGCCGCCTACCTCCAGCGTTACTACCTGCACACCGCCCCCGAGGACCTCACCGGCCGTGACCCGGTCGACGTCTTCGGCGCCGGGCTCTCGCACTACCGGCTCGCCGAGAACCGTCCGCAGGGCACCGCGAACGTGCGCGTGTACACGCCATCCGTCGAGGAGAACGGCTGGACGTGCACCCACACCGTGGTCGAGGTCGTCACCGACGACATGCCGTTCCTGGTCGACTCGGTCACCAACGAGCTCTCCCGCCAGAACCGCGGCATCCACGTCGTCATCCACCCGCAGATGATCGTCCGCCGTGATGTCACCGGCCGGTTGCTCGAGGTCCTCGGCTCCAACTGCGACGCCCACGGCACGGGCAAGGACACCCCCCTGCCGCACGACGCGCTCGTCGAGTCCTGGATCCACGTCGAGATCGACCGCGAGACCGACCGCGAGGACCTCAAGCAGATCACCGCCGACCTGCTGCGCGTCCTGTCCGACGCCCGCGAGGCCGTCGAGGACTGGTCGAAGATGCGCGACTCCGCCCTGCGCATCGCCGACGGGCTCGGTTCCGAGCCGGCCCCCGCCGATCTGCCCGCCACGGAGATCGACGAGGCCCGTGAGCTCCTGCGCTGGCTGGCCGCCGACCACTTCACCTTCCTCGGCTACCGCGAGTACGAGCTGACGAAGGTCGCCGCCGACGGCGACGAGGAGGACGTCCTCACCGCCGTCCCCGGCACCGGCCTCGGCATCCTGCGCTCCGACCCCGCCCACACCCCCGACGGCCACCACGGCGGGCACCACGCCCCGCTGCCCCGGCCCACCTCGCCGTCGTTCAGCAGGCTTCCCGCCGACGCCCGTGCCAAGGCCCGCGAGCACCGGCAGCTCGTCCTCACCAAGGCCAACAGCCGCGCCACCGTGCACCGCCCCTCGTACCTCGACTACATCGGGGTGAAGAAGTTCGACGCCGACGGCAATGTCACGGGCGAGCGCCGCTTCCTGGGCCTGTTCTCCTCGGCCGCGTACACCGAGTCGGTGCGCCGCGTCCCGGTGATCCGCCGCAAGGTCGCCCAGGTCCTGTCCGACGCCGGGTTCACCCCGGACAGCCACGACGGCCGCGACCTGCTCCAGATCCTGGAGACCTACCCGCGCGACGAGCTGTTCCAGATCCCCGCCGACCAGCTGCGGGCCATCACCACCAGCGTCCTGTACCTCCAGGAGCGCCGCCGCCTGCGGCTGTACCTGCGCCGTGACGAGTACGGGCGCTACTTCTCCGCCCTCGTCTACCTGCCGCGCGACCGCTACACGACCGCCGTCCGGCTGCGCCTGATCGACATCCTCAAGGAAGAACTCAACGGCACCAGCGTCGACTTCACGGCCTGGAACACCGAGTCCGTCCTCTCCCGGCTGCACTTCGTCGTCCGCGTCGAGCCCGGCTCCACGCTGCCGGACCTCACCGACGCCGACATGGAGCGCATCGAGACCCGCCTGGTGGAGGCCGCCCGCTCCTGGGCCGACGGCTTCGCCGAGACGCTGACCGCCGAGGTCGGCGAGGAGCGCGCCGCCGAACTGCTGCGCAGCTACGGCCAGGCGTTCCCGGAGGGCTACAAGGCCGACCACAGCCCGCGCAGTGCCGTCTCCGACCTCGGCCACCTCGAGAAGCTCACGACGGCCGGCGGCGACCGCGACTTCGAGCTCAGCCTCTACGAGCCGGTCGGCGCGGGCCCCGGCGAGCGCCGTTTCAAGATCTACCGCACCGGTGAGCCGGTCTCGCTGTCCACCGTGCTGCCCGTCCTCCAGCGCCTCGGCGTCGAGGTCGTCGACGAGCGCCCGTACGAGCTGCGCTGCTCGGACCGGGCGGCCGCGTGGATCTACGACTTCGGCCTGCGCCTGCCCGAGCACGTCGAGGGCGACGACGCCCGCGTCCGTTTCCAGGACACCTTCGCCGCCGTGTGGACCGGTGCCGCGGAGAACGACAACTTCAACAACCTCGTGCTGCGCGCCGGTCTCGACTGGCGGCAGGCGATGGTGCTGCGGGCGTACGCCAAGTACCTGCGCCAGGCCGGTTCGCCGTTCAGCCAGTCGTACATGGAGGACACGCTCAGCAGCAACGTCCACATCACCCGGCTGCTGGTCAGCCTCTTCGAGGCCCGGATGTCCCCGACGCTCCAGCGCGCGGGCACCGAGCTGACCGACGGGCTGCTGGAGGAGCTGGACGGCGCCCTCGACCAGGTCGCGAGCCTGGACGAGGACCGCATCCTGCGGGCGTTCCTGACGGTCATCAAGGCCACGCTGCGTACGAATCACTTCCAGAAGAACGCGGACGGCAAGCCGCACGCGTACCTGTCCATCAAGCTCGACCCGCAGGCGATCCCCGATCTGCCCGCCCCCCGGCCCGCGTTCGAGATCTGGGTCTACTCCCCGCGTGTCGAGGGTGTGCACCTGCGCTTCGGCAAGGTCGCCCGAGGCGGTCTGCGCTGGTCCGACCGCCGCGAGGACTTCCGCACCGAGATCCTGGGCCTCGTCAAGGCGCAGATGGTGAAGAACACCGTCATCGTGCCGGTCGGCGCCAAGGGCGGCTTCGTCGGCAAGCGGCTGCCGGACCCGTCGGTGGACCGTGACGCCTGGCTGGCCGAGGGCATCGCCTCGTACCGGACGTTCATCTCCGGTCTGCTCGACATCACCGACAACATGTCCGGCGGCGAGATCGTGCCGCCGAAGGACGTCGTGCGCCACGACGGGGACGACACCTACCTCGTCGTCGCCGCCGACAAGGGCACCGCGACGTTCTCGGACATCGCCAACGAGGTCGCGGAGTCGTACGGCTTCTGGCTGGGCGACGCCTTCGCCTCCGGCGGTTCGGCCGGTTACGACCACAAGGGCATGGGCATCACCGCCCGCGGCGCCTGGGAGTCGGTCAAGCGCCACTTCCGCGAGCTGGGCCACAACACCCAGACCGAGGACTTCACGGTCGTCGGCGTCGGCGACATGTCCGGTGACGTGTTCGGCAACGGCATGCTGCTCTCCGAGCACATCCGCCTGGTCGCCGCCTTCGACCACCGGCACATCTTCCTCGACCCGAACCCGGACGCCGCCACCTCCTACGCCGAGCGCAGGCGCCTGTTCGAGCTGCCCCGCTCGTCCTGGGCCGACTACGACACCTCCCTGCTCTCCCAGGGCGGCGGCGTCCACCCCCGGACCGCCAAGTCGATCCCGGTCAACGCCCAGGTGCGCACGGCCCTCGGCATCGAGCCGGGCATCACCAAGATGACGCCCGCCGAGCTGATGAAGGCCATCCTCCGGGCCCCGGTCGACCTGCTGTGGAACGGCGGCATCGGCACGTACGTCAAGGCGTCCACCGAGTCGCACGGCGACGTCGGCGACAAGGCCAACGACGCGATCCGCGTCGACGGGCAGGACCTGCGCGTCAAGGTCGTCGGCGAGGGCGGCAACCTGGGCCTGACCCAGCTCGGCCGCATCGAGTTCGCCCGCAGCGGCGGCCGGATCAACACCGACGCCATCGACAACAGCGCCGGCGTGGACACCTCCGACCACGAGGTGAACATCAAGATCCTGCTCAACGGGCTCGTCATGGACGGCGACATGACCGTCAAGCAGCGCAACAAGCTGCTCGCCGAGATGACGGACGAGGTCGGCGAGCTGGTGCTGCGCAACAACTACGCGCAGAACGTCGCCCTGGCCAACGCCGTCGCCCAGGCGCCCAGCCTGCTCCACGCCCACCAGCGGATCATGCGCCGGCTCGGCCGTGAGGGGCACCTGGACCGCGCCCTGGAGTTCCTGCCCACCGACCGGCAGATCCGCGAGCGGCTCTCCGCCGGGCGCGGCCTTTCCCAGCCGGAACTGGCCGTCCTGCTCGCCTACATCAAGATCACCACCTCCGAGGAGCTGCTCGCCACCGGGCTCCCCGACGACCCGTACCTCCAGCGGCTGCTGTACGCCTACTTCCCGCAGGCGCTGCGCCAGTCGTTCGGCGAGCAGATCGACAGCCACGCTCTGCGGCGCGAGATCGTCACGACCGTCCTCGTCAACGACACGGTCAACTCCGGCGGTTCGACCTTCCTGCACCGTCTGCGGGAGGAGACCGGCGCCTCGCTGGAGGAGATCGTCCGGGCGCAGACCGCGGCCCGTGAGATCTTCGGCCTGAACGCGGTGTGGGACGCGGTCGAGGAGCTGGACAACACCGTCGCGGCGGACGTCCAGACGCGCATCCGGCTGCACTCGCGGCGCCTGGTCGAGCGCGGCACGCGCTGGCTGCTCAACAACCGGCCGCAGCCGCTCCAGCTGGCGGAGACCATCGACTTCTTCCGCGAAGGCGTGGCCACGGTCTGGGCCGAGCTGCCCAAGCTGCTGCGTGGCGCGGACATCGAGTGGTGGCAGTCGATCAACGACGAGCTGGTCGAGGCCGGTGTGCCGGGTGAGCTGGCGGTGCGGGTCGCGGGCTTCTCCGCCGTGTTCCCCGCGCTGGACGTCGTCGCCATCGCGGACCGCGCGGGCAAGGAGCCGCTGTTCGTGGCCGAGGTCTACTACGACCTCGGGGACCGGCTGCACATCACCCAGCTGATGGACCGCATCGTCGAGCTGCCGCGCTCCGACCGCTGGCAGTCGATGGCCCGCGCCTCGATCCGCGAGGACCTGTACGCGTGCCACGCGGCCCTCACCGGCGACATCCTGTCGGTGGGCAACGGCTCCTCGACGCCGGAGCAGCGCTTCACGGCCTGGGAGGAGAAGAACGCCGCGATCCTGACCCGTGCGCGCACGACGCTGGACGAGATCCGCGGTTCGGACTCCTTCGACCTGGCCAACCTGTCGGTGGCCATGAGGACGATGCGCACGCTGCTGCGTACGCACACCTGATCCGCACGGCACGGAGCCAGTGACGCGGGGGCGGCCTCGGGAAACGTTTCCCGAGGCCGCCCCCGCGGCGTTTCTCTGACGGCGGCATGACGCCTTTCATGACGCCGTCATGCCGCCGTTCCTGCCGGTTCGGCCGGCGTTCGCGGCCCGGCCGCCCGCGCCTGCTGCGCTGGTGTCCGGGTTTCTACGGTGGAGGTGCGGTGATCTCGGGTCGGGCTGTGCCCTCGGGCTGGATGCTGCTTTCGAGGATGGGCACGCCGTGAGGGGAGCCGCGCCGCGGACCGTGGCCGGGCAGCGCCCTGAACACCCAGGCACGGTAGGACCAGAAGCGGAACAGGGTGGCCGTGCCGATGCCCGCGAACTTGAAGAGGTTGCTCTGGAACGGGGCGTCCCAGCCGAAGCCGTAGGTGGCGGCGTAGAGGATGCCGTTCTCGATGACCAGCCCGATGCAGCTGAACGCCGCGAACAGGGCGAGCTCCCTGCTGCGGTGGCTGCGGTCGCGGTCCGGATAGGTGAAGTAGCGCAGCCCGAGGTAGTTGAAGGCGATCGCGGCTCCGGTCGCGGCCACGCTGCACCGGACCACCGGCAGGCCGGTGATGCCCCGGCACAGGTTGAAGATCCCGAGGTTGACGAAGATGCCCAGGACGCCGACCGTGCCGAACTTCGCGAACTCCTGGCTCAGGGTCAGCAGCCTCGCGGTGCGGGACGGGGACGTCCCTGTCGTCTTCACCGGTCCCGGTCGCAAAGGCATCTCCCGATACGGTCGCCACGCATTGCGGACATTGCACGCAGACAGCCGATTGTAGTGTAATTTGCCTCGAAAACTGACGCAGTGCGACGGTGTGACAACAACGCGCGAGGACAGTGGCATGACAGAGGCGGTACTGCTCGTCGGCGGCAAGGGAACGCGGCTCCAGCCGCTCACCCTCAACACCCCCAAGCCCATGGTCCCGGCCGCCGGAGTGCCGTTCCTCGCCCACCAGCTGGCCCGCGCCGTGGCCGCCGGCGTGGAGCACATCGTGCTGGCCACCTCCTACCTGGCCGAGGTCTTCGAGCCGTACTTCGGCGACGGGTCCGCCCACGGCGTACGGCTGACCTACGTCACCGAGGACGAGCCCCTCGGCACCGGAGGGGCGATCCGGGGGGCGGCCCCGGCGCTGACCTCCCGGCCGGGCGATCCGGTGCTGGTCTTCAACGGCGACATCCTCACCGGCCTCGACATCGGGGCCCTGCTCCGCCGTCACGAGCGGGCGCAGGCCGACGTCACCCTGCACCTGACCCGGGTCGCGGACCCCCGGGCCTTCGGCCTGGTCCCCACCGACCCCGCCGGGCGCGTGCTCGCCTTCACCGAGAAGCCCCGGCACCCGGACCAGATCGTCACCGACCAGATCAACGCCGGCTGCTACGTCTTCCGGCGCGAGGTCATCGACAGCATCCCGGCCGGCCGGCCGGTCTCCGTGGAGCGCGAGACCTTCCCCGGGCTGCTCGCCGCCGACGCGGTGCTGCACGGCGTGGTCGACGCCTCGTACTGGCTGGACCTCGGCCGCCCGGCCTCCTTCGTCCAGGCCTCCGCCGACCTCGTGCGCGGCATCGTGCGCTCCCCGGCCGTCCCCGGCGAGCCGGGCGAGCACCTGGTGCTCCCCGGCGCCCGCGTCGACCCCGGCGCCCGGCTGAGCGGCGGCACGGTCGTCGGCGCCGGAGCGCACATCGCGGCGGGGGCCGAGATCGCGGGGTCCGTCGTGCTGGACGGGGCCTGCGTCGAGGCGGGCGCCCGGGTACGGGCGTCCATGGTCGGCAGCGGTGCCCGAGTGGGGCCCCGCACCGTGCTCGACGGTGCGGTCATCGGTGATCACGCCAGGGTCGGTGCGGACAATGAACTGCGCGAAGGGGCGCGCGTCTGGTGCGGCACCGCCATCCCCGATGCCGCCATCCGCTTCTCCGCCGTCTGACAGCCGTATGAACCCACGCCACCGCCGCCTACGACAGGACAGCCCATGAGCCTTCCGCACACTTCCGCAGCCGTCACCCCGCTGCCCGCCGAGTGGGGCCGTACCGCGCTGACCGTGGTCATGCCCACGTACAACGAGGCGGAGAACCTCCCCATGATGGCGGAGGCGCTCATGGCCCTGCCGCTGGAAGGGCTGCGGCTGCTGGTCGTGGACGACAACAGCCCCGACGGCACCGGCAAGGTCGCCGAGCAACTGGCCGCCAAGTACGAGGAGCCCGGCCGCCCGCGCGTGAGCGTCCTGCACCGCACCGCCAAGGAGGGCCTCGGCCGCGCCTACGCCGCGGGCATGGCCCGGGCCGTCGCCGACGGCGCCGCGTACGTGCTGCAGATGGACGCCGACGGCAGCCACCCGGCCGACAAGATCTCCGAACTGCTCGGCGTCGCCCTGTCCACCGGGGCGGACGTCGTCGTCGGCAGCCGGTACGTGCCGGGCGGCACCCTCTCCGCCGCCTGGCGCGCGCACCGCAGACTGCTGTCCCGCTGGGCCAACACCTACGCCGGCACCATCCTCGGCACCCGGCTGCGCGACATCACCGGCGGCTTCAACCTGTGGAGCGCGCCCGCACTGCGCGCCATCGACCTCGACACCGTCGACAGCGCGGGCTACAGCTTCCAGGTCGAGACGAAGTACCGGGCACTGCGCGCCGGGTTCACGATCGTGGAGGTGCCGATCCACTTCGAGGACCGCACGGTCGGCGAGTCGAAGATGAACCTGGCGGTGCAGCTCGAATCGGTCGCGATGCCGTGGCGGCTGCGCTCCAAGTCCGGCCGTACGAGCGGCAGGCGCGCCCGCTGATCACGCGCGCCGCACTCCGTGCGACCGGTGCGGACGTCCCGTACCGGGCGGTCGCCGGTGCCGCCCTGCTGACGGCGGCGCTGCTGCTGCTCATGGCGGTGCGGCTGCCGTGGGCGGGGGACCTGGGGATGCACGCCGCCGTCCTGGAACGGCTGCGCACGGACCTGTTCCACCCGGGCAACCCCCTCGTGGACGCGGACACGCCCAGTCCGTACTACTCGCCGTGGACGGTCCTGCTGGCGCTGCTGTCCTCGGCGACCGGCTGGAGCACCTTCTCCGTGCTCCGGCTGGCCGCGCTCGTCGATCTGGTCCTGCTGCTCACCGGGGTGCGTGCCTTCGTCCGCACCCTGACCACCCGGCGCGCGGCGGTGCCGCTCGCGCTGCTGTGCCTGCTGTTCCTGTACGGGGTGCGGCTGTTCGCCTGGAGCGGGGTGCCGGGGCTCACCTCGCTCGCCCTCACGCTGGCCTACCCGAGCGCGTTCGCCTTTGGGCTGAGCTTTCATCTGTGGGCCCTGCTGCGCCGTGCGCTGTGCGGCAGTTGGGGCCGGCCGGCCTTCCTCGGGCTGGGGCTGCTGCTCGCCGCGGTGCTGCTGTGCCACCAATTCACGGGTGCTGTGGCCGTGTTGGGCTCGGCGGCTCTGCTGCTGGGGGCGCGGCCTTGGCCTTCGCGCGCGGTCTGGGTGCGGGCGGGCGCCGCGGGCGCGCTGGCCGTCGCGGTGCTGCTGTGCTGGCCGTACTACCCGTACTTCTCCCTGCTGGGCGTGGACGGGCTGGAGGCGATCCACCGGCCGCTCTACGGGCATCTCGCGGCCAAGTTCTGCCTCGTGGCCCTGGGCGTCGTGGCCCTGGGGGCACGCTGGCGGCGCGACCGCCGCGATCCGCTGGCGCTCTTCTTCGCCCTGGGCCTGGTGGTCTTCGCCGCGGGAGGGTGGAGCGGGCACTGGTCCTGGGGGCGGATCCTGCCCGCGGTGCTCGTCCCCGCCCAACTGGCGCTCGCCGTCGAGACGGCGGCCGCCGGCCGCCGTGCGCTGTGCGCCGTGACAGCGGTGGCACTGCTGGCGGGCGCCTGGACGCAGGCGGGCGTGCTGGCGTACGCGCTGCCGGCGCGCGCCGCGCGCGCCGTGCGGCGGCACGTCCCGACGGTCGCCCTGTGGCCGCCGTTCGACTGGGCTGCCGGGCGGGTGCCGGCCGGTGCGACGGTCCTGACGGACGACTACCACGCGCTGCGGATGCTGCCCGCCTACGGCGCGTACACCGTCGCCCCCGCCTACCCCGATGTGTTCCTGCGCGACGAGCGGCGGCGCCGGGAGGCGACCCGCCGCTACTACGCGCCGGCCGCCACCCGGGCCGAACGGCTCGGCATTCTCAGGGAGTACGGCGTGCGCTGGGTGCTGCAGAGAGACGGCGGGCCGGGTCTTCCGCAGGGCGACCCCGCCGTGCGGTACGCAGCTTGCGGCCCCGGGGGGCTCGCGCTGCTGGAGGTGACCGCCCGATGACGGAACCGGACGGCTTCGCGCGCTGGCTGCGCGGACGGACCTCGCGGCCGGTGTCCGCCGCCGCGCTCCTGCTGTTCCTGCTGAGCGCGGGACGGGTGCTGGGGGACGACCGTACGGGCATCGACAACGCGGTCGTCGTACGCGCCGCCCGCACCCTGCTCGACGACGGCTCGCCGTACGCGGACAAGCGATTCCTCTATCCGCCGGGCGCGGTGTTCGCGGCCCTGCCCCAGGCGCCGCTCGGCGAGCGGGTGTTGTTCTACGCGGTGCCCGCGGTCACCGCCCTGTTCGTGCTCGCGGGCGTGCTGACCGCCCTGCGTATCTTCCGGGTACGGGCCGACAGCCGTCTCGCCGCGGCCATGACCGCCGGGGCCGGGCTCTCGCTGCCGTTCCACAGCATCATGCATCTCGGCAACTGGACGGTGGCCTCCTTGGTCGCCTTCCCCGCCGCCCTGCTGCTGGCGCGGCGCGGGCGCTGGGACGCGGCGGGGATGGTCGTGGGTGCTGCGCTGGCGCTGAAGCCCATGCTCGTGCCGGTGCTGCTGCTGTTCGTCCTCGCCCGGCGGTGGCGGGCGCTGGCCCACGCCGTGGCCGTTCCCGTCGTGGTGTCCGCGCTGTCCGCGCTGGCCCTGCCCCGGCCGGGGCTGTTCCTCACCAAGACGCTGCCCTTCCTGCTGCACGGGCAGGACGCGTACGCGCAGCCGTACGACGCCTCGTGGCCCGCCGTCCTGCTCAGGCTGGGCGCGCCGAAGGCGGTGGCCTTCGGGGCCGCGGGGGTCCTGGTGCTGGCGGGGCTCGGCTTCGCGTGGCTGCGCTGGCGGTGCGGGGGCGAGGAGGGGCTGCGGCTCGTGGAGTGCGCGTCCCTGCTGATGCTCACGGCGTTCATGACGTCCCGCCCGTCGTTCCTGCACTACACGCTGGTGGTGCTGCCCTCGCTCGTGGCGTCGGTCGTGGTGCGCGGGGCGGCCGTGCGCTCGGTGTGGTTCTGGATGCCTCTGGTGCCGCAGTTGGCGGGAGTGCCGTGGCCGGGGCTGGGAAGCGCGCGGCGGCACGCCTTCAAGGACATCGTCATGTACGCCGGGCTGGCGGCGGTCCTGGCCCTGGCCGCCTGGCGGACCCGGCCACGCGCCGCCCGGACGGTCACTGTCAGTGGTGGCATCTACTCTCTGAGTAGTGATTCCGACTCCCGGAATCCTTCTGGAGCGAGGTGACTTGTGACCGCCGACCAGCCCTGCCCGGCTTCCGCCACTCCTTCCGCCGCTACTTCTGCCACCTCTTCTGCCGCCCCTTCCGCCATTCCCGATGTCAGCGTGGTCGTGATCGTCTACAACGACGCGGTGCGCCTGCCGCGCGCCGTGCGGTCCGTCCTCGCGCAGTCGCTGCGCCGCCTCGAGGTCGTCATCGTCGACGACTGCTCGACCGACGAGACCTTCGCCATCGCCCGCGCCCTGGCCGAGTCCGACCCCCGGGTGCGCTGCCTGAGACTTCCGGCCAACAGCGGCGGCTGCGGCGCTCCGCGCAACGCCGGGATCGCCGCGGCCCGGGCCGGCCATGTCATGTTCCTCGACAGCGACGACGAACTGCCGTACCACGCCTGCAAGTCACTGCTGCTCACCGCCGAGCGGACGGGAGCCGATGTCGTCGCGGGCGCGGTCACGCGCCTCTTCGAGCGGACCGGAAGCACGGGCCTCTGGTATCCGGAGTTGTTCGCGGACACCCGTGTCCTGGACGGCATCCGCGGCGCACCCGAGTACTTCCTCGACCACCTCTCCACCAACAAGCTCTACAGCGCCGAGTTCCTCTCCCGGCACGACCTGCGCTTCGCCGAGGGCGTGCACTACGAGGACCAGCTCTTCAGCGCTCAGGCCTACACCCTGGCCCGGCGGTTCGCGATCGTCCCCTGGCCCGTCTACACCTGGCGGCTGGCCGCCGGCCCGAAGGCCCCGTCCATCACCTCGAGCAGACACCTCATCCGCAACGTGACCGACCGCGTCGCCGTGGCCCGGCTGACCGACGCCTTCCTGGAGGAGAGCGGCAACGGCGATCTCAGACCCGCCAAGGACAAGGCATTCCTGGGCCACGACCTCCGCCTCCACCTCGGCGACCTGCCCTTCCGCGACCGGGAGTGGGCCGAGCGGTTCGCCGCCGTCGTCACGCCCTACCTCGACACCCTCACCCCCGAGGCCTTCGGTGCCGTCCCGCGCGAACAGCGGATCTGCCAGTACCTGCTGCGTACGGGCAGACTCGCCGAGGCCGCCGAGTGCGCCCGTACGCTGGACCGGCCCCTGCTCGCACCGCGCCACGTCGTGCGCGACGCCGGCCGCACCTACTGGGGGGCGACCCGGCCCGCCGGCGACCGGGAGGCAGCCGAACTCGACATCACCGACTGGCAGTTGGACGCACAGCCCTTCGCGACCTGCCCGCTGCGCCACGAGGCGGCAGGGATCACCACGCACGGATCGCTCCTGCGGATCACCCTGCACACCCACGACCCGGGACGCCTGATGGGCGGGCCCGCGGCCGTCACGGCCGAGCTGCGCCTGACCCTCGCGGGGACCCCGCTCACCGTGCCCTTCCGCTACCTCCCGGCGGCCCGGGAGGCGGAGGTGCGGACCGCCGAGTTCACGCTCGACCTGGGCCGCGCCCCGCTCGGCCTCAAGGGCTTCCGGGGCCGCCGGCACCCCGTCGTCGTCCTCCGGCGGCAGGGCCTCACCCGCAGCGACCCCGTCCTGGCCCCCGCCGGCCGGCCGGCGCTGCAGGCGCGGTTCAACGGGCATGTGGTGAGCGTCGGTTGCGAGGGGCAGGGCGCCGGGCGGCTCGAGTTCGGCTGGGAGCGCGCCGGTGTCCTCGGCCGTGCCGAGACCGTGGCACCGTATCTGAGGCCTGTGCGCCATCGCGTCCAGCGGCTGACCCGGCGCGTCACCGGCCTGCGCGCCAAGGCCATGCTCTGCCACGAGCTGCAGAGACTCCCGATCGACGACGACCTCGTCGTCTTCGAGGCGCTCGAGGGCCGCGGATACGCCGACAGCCCGCGCTACATCCACGAGGAACTCCTGCGGCGCGGACTGCCGTTGCGCGCCGTGTGGTCCTATACCGGCAGCCGCGCCGGCTATCCCGCGGGCGTTCCGCTCGTCCGGCGCGGCAGCTGGGAGTACGCGCTGACGGTGGCCCGCGCGCGCTACTGGGTGGACTCGCACGGCTTCCCGATGCCCTTCACCAAACGCCCGGGCACCCGCTACCTCCAGACCTGGCACGGCCAGGCCTTCAAGCACATGGGCTTCGACGTGCCCGAGCTGAGACTGGCCGGCCCCGGTCGGCGCCGCAGACACCGGGCCATGGTCGCCCGCTGGGACGCCCTCATCGCCCCCAGCCCGGAGTTCGAGCACACCTTCGTGCGGGCCAACGAGTACACCGGCGAGCTGCTGCGCACCGGGCTGCCCCGCAACGACGTGCTCGTCCGCTGGAACGAGCCCGAGCAGCGCGAGCGCGCGGCCGCCACCCGCGAGCGGCTGCAGATCCCGGACGGGCGCAAGGTCCTGCTCTACGCGCCGACCTTCCGGGACGGGGCGCGCGGCAGCGGCGAGTCGATCCGGGTCGACCTGGCGGAGCTCGTGCGCCGCACGGGCGGGGAATGGGCCGTCGTGGTCCGCCCGCACCCCTACGAGCACTTCACCGTGGAGCGCGAACTGGGCCACGCGGTGCGCGACGGACGGGAGTTCGCCGACCCCAACGACCTGCTGCTCGCCTCCGACGCACTGCTCACCGACTACTCGTCCGTGATGTTCGACTACGCCAACCTGGGCCGGCCCATCCTGCTCTACGCCGACGACTACGAGCACTACCGCACCGCGGTGCGCGGCACGTACTACGACCTGGCCGACATCGCCCCGGGCCCGGTGCTGTCCGGCACGGCCGAACTGGCCGCCGTGCTGCGGGACCTGGACGCGGTGCGCGAGCGCTGGGCCGGGGAGTACGAGCGGTTCCAGGCGCGCTTCAACCCGCTGGAGACCGGGCGGGCGAGCAAGGCCGTGGTCGACCTGTTCTTCGAAGGACGGACCGCCGGCGGCGCGGGAGGTGCCCGGTGAACCGCCCGAGCCGTCCGGACCGTTCGAACCGGCGTCATCTGTTCCTCGTCGGCGTCGACGTCGACTCGATGGGCGGATCCCAGCGCGTGCTGCACACCCTCGCCCAGGGGTTCGCGGAGCGCGGCCACCGCGTCGAGCTGATCGGCATCCGGCCCAGCCCCGAACCGCACACCTACCTGGCCCGCCCGGCCTACCGGCACACCACGCTCCACCGCTCGTTCGCGCCGCCCGGCCGGGACGCCTGCACCCTGCGCGAGCGGCTGAGCCCGGCACACCTGTACGCCGTACGGGCCGAGCGGCGGGAGCGGGACAGGGCCCGGGCGGGGCTCGCCCGGCGGTTCGCGGCGGTGCCGCACGGCTACGTCATCGCCGGTTCGCCGTGGGCGGTCGACTGGCTGGCACCGGTGCACCGGCCGCACCTCAAGGCGATCGGGCAGTACCACGAGTCCTACCTCCAGGCCTGCGACACCGACAACCTCCGGCTGATCCTGCGGCATTACCCCGAGCTGGAGAAGGCCGTCTTCCTCAGCGAGGCGGACGCCGCGGAGTTCCGCCGCAGACGGCTGCCCAACGCGACGGTGCTGCCCAACCCGCTGCCCTTCGCCCCGGGCGCACCGGCCCCGCTGGACAGCCGGCGCCTGGGAGCCGTCGGGCGGCTGGACCCGGTCAAGCGCCTCGACCTGCTGGTCGACGCCTTCGCCGAGGTGTGCGCGGAGCGCCCCGAGTGGGAGCTGCACTTCTTCGGCGACGGTCCGCTGGAGTCGGAGCTGCGCGAGCGCGCCGTGCGGCTCGGCGTGGGCGGGCGGGTCCGTTTCCGGGGCAGCGTGCGCGACATGGCCGCCGCCTACCGGGAGTTGTCCGTCCTCGCCCTGACCAGCGAGCGCGAGGGGCGCCCCATGGCCCTCGCCGAGGCATCGGCCGCCGGGGTGCCGTGCGTGGGCTTCGACCTGTCGGGCGGGGTGCGCGAGCTGGTCGACCACGGCCGTACGGGCACGCTGGTGCCACCCGGGGACAGGGCGGCCTTCGCGGCGGCGCTGCGCGAGCTGGTGGAGGACGAGGGCCTGCGCGAGCGCTACGGGCGCGCCGCCCGCGACCACGTCGCCCCCCTGGCGCTGCCCGCCGTGCTGGACCGCTGGGAGGCCCTGTTCGAGGAGATCGACCGATGAGCCGTGCATCAGCCGGCGGCACGCGCCTCCAGGCGGCGCCGCACCCGGCGGAGCGCCACACCCACCGCGCACCGCACCCCCGGCGCCACCCGCAGCGCGAGCGAGCCGCCCGCCACGGCTCGGGTCTGCACCAGCACCACGCCGTGCCGCAGGCTCGGCACGGCCGAGCGCCGCACCCCGCCGAGGCCCCGCGCGGCGGTCCGCAGGCAGCCGCCCCGCCGGCACCGCAGCCGCACCCGCACGTCCCACACCTGCGGCACACCGTCCCGCCGCCCCCGCGCGGCGAGCGCGCCGAGCCGAAGCGGCAGCCGCGCCGTCCAGCCGGACCCTTCGCCGACCAGCGGGGCGCTGAGCTCCACCACGGGGTCCCCGCCGCGCAGCCGCAGCTCGACGTCGATGCCGTCCGGCCCGGCAGCGGCGAGACGGCCGTACAACTCGTGGACGCGCAGGTGGAGTTCGGCGCTGCGGGCCACCGGGCGCATGCGCACCGACGCGTCCACCGTCACCGGCAGCCGCCGCACCGGCTTGGCACCGGGCCCGACGAGGCCGTCGAGCGCGACGGCCGGCAGGCCGTCCGCCCAGACCGGCCGGTCGCCGTGCCGTGCGTAGGGCGGCAGCAGCCGCGCGGGGCGGGCGGCGAGCTGGGCGAGCCGGTCCAGGTCGCGCGGTGCCCCGGAGGCCAGCACGACCCGGGCGATCCAGCGGGCCGGGGCGCGGGCCGCGGCCAGCTCGGCCTCGCCGTAGGCCGACAGGCAGTTGCGGGTGGCCTGCCACCACGTGTACCGGTAGGCGGCGCTGCGCACCGGCAGCTCCCGTACGTACATCCGCAGGTCGTGGTCGAGGAACTTGACCCGTGCGGCGTGGGCCAGCGACTCGTTGCCCGCGTCGCGATAGATCTCCACGCCGTGTTCGTGGGCGCGCACCCGCGCCTGCCAGTTGGCGATCGTGCCGCGGTCGAGCGAGATGGAGGGCCTGGCCGTGGCGCGGCGGACGTGCCAGATGTAGACGGTGTCGGGGATGGTCGCGACGCGCGGCGCCGCCGCGAGGAGCCGTGCTCCGAAGACGAAGTCCTCGTAGGCGAACGGGCCTTCGGGGAAGGTGACGCCGTGCTCCACGAGAAAACCGCGCGCATAGAGCTTGTTGACGCAGAGCGTGTCGTGCAGCAGGGCCGGGTGGGCGGCGGGGGAGTGGTGCAGCGCGGGCGCGCGATAAAGACCGGGCTGCCAGTGCGTGTCGCGCCGCCCCGGGAGTTCGCGGCGTACGCACAGGCCCGCTGTGACGGGAGTGCCGTGCCGCAGGGCGGCGTCCAGGAGCGCGGTCACGGCGCCGGCAGGGAGCACGTCGTCGCTGTCGAGGAACATCACATAGGGTGCCGTGGCCGCCCGTACCCCGTCGTTGCGCGGGGTGCCGCACCCTCCGCTGTTGACGGTCCGGTGGATCACGCGCAAGCGGGCGTGGTGGGCGGCCAGTTGGTCGAGGACCGCGCCCGTGGCGTCGGTGGAGGCATCGTTCACGGCGATGACCTCGGCGACCGCGGGGCCCTGGGCCAGGGCCGAGTGCACCGCGTCGCCGATGTGCGCGGCGTCGTCGAAACCGATGACGATCACGCTGACCAGACCGGGGGTTCCGCTCACGTTCACTGTCACGAAATACATTTTTATCCGCTAAGTATGGCTAATCGGTGCATTCTCGGGCTGGTTGCACGAAGTGCGGCCGAACGGCATGGGAGGGGACGGACATGGGGGCGACTCGTCTGCGGGCCGCGTTGACGGATCGCGCTCGCGGCGCTCCTGCTGCCGCGGTGGAGCCGTCGCGCCCCAGGGCTCCCATGGCCGCCGCGGTGCTGGTGCCCGCGGCCGTCATGCTCGCGCTCGGCCTGTGGGGCCTGGACCGGGGCACGATGTGGCGCGACGAGGGGGCCACGTTCCAGGTGGCCCGCCGTTCCCTCACCGGGATCGGACGGCTGCTCGAGCATGTCGACGCCGTGCACGGCCTGTACTACGTGCTGATGCACGCCGTCCTGGCCGTGCGGGCCGACGAGGTCGTGCTGCGCCTGCCGTCCGTCCTGGCCGCCGCGGCCACCGCCGGACTGGTCGGCGCCATCGGCTGCCGCCTGGCACGCCCCCGGGTGGGTCTGTGGGCCGGGCTGCTCTACGCCGTCACGCCGTTCGTCGGCCACTACGCCCAGGAGGGCCGGTCCTATGCGCTGGTCGCGGCAGGGGCGGCACTGGCGACGTGGCTGCTGCCGGCGGCAGTCGAGCGGGGTTCGGTGGCGCGGTGGGCCGGGTACGGCGCGGTTGTCGCGGTCACCGCGCTGCTGCACGAGTTCGCTGTGCTGCTGCTTGCGACGCATGCGGTGACGCTGCTGGTGTCGCGGGTGCGGTGGCGGGTCTGGCGCGGGTGGGGGTGCGCGGCCGTCGCGGCCTGCGTGGTGCTGGCCCCGCTGGCCGTTCTGTCGCAGCGGCAGAGCGAGCAGGTGTCCTGGATCAGGAAGCCGGGGTATGCGGAGGCGAAGGGGCTCGTCCTTGCGTTTGCGGGTCCTCGTGAACTGGTGTTGTTCGCCTGTCTGTTGCTCATAGCAGTGGCTGTGGTGGCGCCGCTGCCCCGTACCGGGCCGCTGCGGCTGAGCGCGGTGGCGCTGCCGCTCGCACTCGTGCCGCCTGTGCTGCTGTATGTGGTGTCGCAGCGGCAGCCGCTGTTCCTCGACCGGTATCTGCTGTTCTGCGTTGCGGGGGTGCCGTTGCTGGTCGCGGGCGGGGCGGAGCGGGTGCTCGGGCTTCTGCCGTGGCGGCGGGTGGTGGCGGTGTCTGGTGTGGTGGCCGTCGCCGTGGCGTTTGCCTGGCAGCTCCCCTTGCAGGAGCGCGAGCGCCTGCCGACAAGCCGGGGTGACGAACCGGCCCGTGTCGCGGCGGTGTTCGGGCGGGTGGCCTCGCCCGGTGATGCGGTGCTGTTCCTTCCGCACTACGAGCGGCGGATAGCCCTCTTCTATCCGCGCGCCTTCACGGGCGTGCGGGACCTGACGCTCAAGCGTTCACCGTCCGCCTCCGGCACGCTCTACGGCGAGGACGTCCCGACTGGAGAGCTCCGCGCCAGGCTGGCACGGCTCTCGCCGCGGGAGCGGGTGTGGGTGGTGTGGGACACGAGCTCGGTGATGAGTGGGTGGTTTCGCGCGCAGCGGGCGGAAGTTGCGAAGGTGAGGGTGTTGGGGGAGGCGTGCCGGGAGGTGCGGTCGTCTGTGGTGTTTGTGCGGGGTGGGGCGGTGTCGGAGTATGCGTGTGGGGTGAGGTGAGGGGGAGGCGTGCCCCGGTCCCGCCCTTTCACCGTTTCCCGGGGCTCCGCCCCCGGACCCCGGACCGCGCTGACGCGCGGCATCCGGGGGCTACGCCCCCTGGCCCCCGCAACGCGGCGGAGCCGCGACAAGCGGGGTCTGGGGCGGAGCCCCAGGAGACGGGGAGAGGGCGGGACCGGGGCTCAACTCCCTCCACCCCCGTACCGCTACTTCACCGCCCCCGCCATCACTCCGCTCACGAACTGCCGCTGGAACGCGAAGAAGACCGCCAGCGGAATCACCATCGAGAGGAACGCCCCCGACGACAACACGTCCACGTTGTCACCGAACTGCCGCACCTGCTGCTGCAGTGCCACCGTGATCGGCGGGTTGCCGCTGTCCGCGAAGATCAGGGCGACCAGCATGTCGTTCCACACCCACAGGAACTGGAAGATCCCCAGCGAGGCGATCGCCGGACCGCCCAGCGGCAGCACGACGCGCGTGAACAGCCGCAGTTCACCCGCCCCGTCGAGCCGTGCGGCCTCGAGCAGTTCGCGCGGGATCTCCGCGAAGAAGTTCCGCAGCAGGAAGATGGCGAAGGGCAGCCCGAACGCGGTATGGAAGAGGACGACACCCGCCGTCGTCTCGAAGATGCCGAGCGCGTTGAACAGCTTCGCCACCGGAATCAGCGCAACCTGCACCGGCACCACCAGCAGCCCAACGACCGCCATGAACCACCAGTCCCGGCCCGGGAATTCGAGCCAGGCGAACGCGTACCCGGCGAATGCCCCGACCAGAATGACCAGCACCGTGGCGGGCACGGTGATCAGGGCGGTGGTCAGCAGGGAGTGCATGACTTTGTCGTTGTGGAACAGGGCGTCGTAGCTCGACGTCGTCAGCTGTCCCGGGTGGGTGAAGACCTTCCACCACCCGGAGGCCGCGATGTCGGACCTGTCCCGCAGCGAGGACAGCAGCAGTCCGACCGTCGGCATCAGCCAGAACAGCCCGACCGCGACCAGGAAGAGCCGCATGACGCCCCCGCTGAGGCGGGAGGCTATCCGCGCGGGAACACTCCGCCTCGCCCGAACGACCGTGTCCGCAGACGTCATCGCCGCCGCTCCTTACGCATGCGCCGGATGTTCGCGACCACCACCGGCGTGACCAGCACCAGCAGCAGCACGGCAATGGCGCTGCCGACGCCCTGGTTGACGGCCGTGCCGAAGGAGGACTGATAGAGCTGGAGCGCCAGCACATTCGCGTCCGGGAGGCTCGAGCCGGGCGCGATGATGTAGACCAGGTCGAAGATCTTCAGCACGTTGATCATCAGCGTGATGACGACCACGCCGAGCACCGGCGCCAGCAACGGCACCGTCACCCGGCGGAAGACCTGCCATTCGTTCGCCCCGTCCACCCGGGCCGCTTCCAGGAGTTCGCGCGGCACGCCCGCCAGCCCGGCGGCGATGAGCACCATCGCGAAGCCCGCCCACATCCAGATGTACGCGCCGATGATGGAGGGCGTGACCAGCGACGGGCCGAGCCACTCGACGCCGTTGTAGCGCGAGGCGAAGTTCGAGGAGGGAAGGCGCAGTTGGGCGCCGTCCGCCGACGCGGGCAGCGTGAACGTGCCGTCGGAGGAGGTCGTGGCCGAGGCCACGGAGCGGCCGTCGCGCACCGCCTCGACCCTGACGCCCTCGAGGGCCTTCTTCCCCGGCCCGACCCGCCCCGGCGTACCGCCGCCGCCCCGGACGAAATCGAGCCAGACCGTACCCGTGACCTTCCCCGGCACCGCCCGGGCCTCGGCGGCGTCCTTCGCGCCGCTCACGTCCTGTGGCCGTACGGCCACCAGCGGCAGCGCCGCCGGCGTCCCCGCGCGGGCCGCCGTGCGCGTGGTGAACGCACCGCCGCCGCTCGCCGCCAGGTCCCCGGTCGGCCGCGGATGCGCCCCGGGGTAGGGGGCGGACCCGGCGAAGGTGTCATGGACGCTCACCCACACCGCGTTCGCGACGCCGCGGTCCGGGTTCTGCTCGTACACCAGCCGGAAGATGATCCCGGCCGCGAGCATCGAGATCGCCATCGGCATGAAGACGATCAGCTTGAACGCCGTTCCCCAGCGCACCCGTTCGGTCAGCACCGCGAAGATCAAGCCGAGGGCAGTGGCGATGCTCGGGGCGACGATCACCCAGATCACATTGTTCTTCAGAGCCGTACGGATCCGGTCGTCGGAGAACACCTCGTGGTAGTTGTCGAAACCCGCGAAACCATGGCCGGAAGCGTCGAAGAAGCTGCGGTAGACGGAGTAGCCGATCGGGTAGACGACGAGCGCTCCTAGCAGCACCAGGGTCGGCAGCAGGAAACACGCCGCCACCCACGGCCGGGTGCCGAGCATGCCGCGCTTCCTCGCGGATGCGGGCGCCGATACCGGTGCCGGGGGGCCCGCCGAGGCCCCCACCGTCGCGGTGGTCATCGGTCCGGGCCCGTCAGTTCTTGAACGCCTTGGCCGCGTCGGTCTCCAGCTTCTGCTGGGTGCCCGTCACGTCCGCCGGGTTCCGCAGGAAGTCCTGGAGGTCCTTCCACTCGCCCTGGCCCGGCTTGCCGCCGAAGGCGGCGGGTGCCTGGTCGGACATGTCGAAGCGGAAGTCGTCGCCCGCCGCCACCAGGGCCTTGGCGATGGACCGCTGCACGTCGTCCGGGTACAGGGCCGTGTCCAGGTTCTTGTTGGCCGAGATGAAACCGCCCTGCCGGGCCCAGATCGCCGCGGCGTCCGGCGAGGCCAGGAAGGTCAGCAGGGCCTGCGCCGCCCGCCCGTCCTTGAGGGCCACGCCCGTGTCGCCGGCCGTGACGACCGGTGCCGTGCTGCCGACCTTGGGGAAGGGGAACACCTTCGCGTCCGTACCGATCTTCGCGTTCGCGGCGGTGATGTTGGGGGCCGCGATGTCGCCCGCGTAGACCATGGCGGCCTTCGCCTTGTCCCCGCCGGTGAAGGTCTGGGTGACGGAGTTGGGGAACTGGGTCTGCAGCGCTCCGTCGTTGCCGCCCGCGAGCAGTTCCTTCTTGCCGAAGAGCTGGCCGAGCGTGGTCAGCGCGTCCTTGACCGAGGGGTCCGTCCACTTGATCTTGTGGACGGTGAGCTGGTCGTACTTCTCCTGCCCGGCCTGGGAGAGGTAGATGTTCTCGAACCAGTCCGTGAGCGTCCAGCCGTCGGCGCCGCCGACCGACACCGGCGAGACGCCGTAATCGGCGATCGTCTGCGCGGTCTTGAGGAACTCCGGCCAGGTCGTGGGCACTTTCGCGCCCGCCGCCTCGAAAATCCTGGTGTTGTACCAGACCAGGGACTTGTTGCTGGTCTTGAAGTAGACGCCGTACTGCTTGCCCTGGTACGAGCCGAGGTTCTGCCAGCCCTTCGCGAAGTTCTTGTTCAGCTCGGCGGTGGTATCGGCGCCCAGCGGCTTGAGCCAGCCCTTCTGCGCGAACTCGTGCAGTACGCCGGGCTGTTGGAGCATGGCGACGTCCGGCGGGTCGCCGCCCGCGACCTTCGAGCCGATGAAGGCGGACATGTCGTCCCCACTGGGCACGAAGGACACCTCGGCGCCGGTGCGCTTGTGGAACTCGTCGAGGACCTTCGTGAAGTTCTTCTGCTCCGCACCCGTCCAGACGGCGGTGACCTTGAGCTTCTGCCCGTCCAGCCTGGGGAGTCCGACGGTGTTGGGTATCGCGTCCGAGGCGCCCTGCCCGGCGGAACTCGTGCTGCTGCCGCCGCCCTTGCCGTCGTCGTCCTTCTTGTCGTCGCTGCCGCAGCCCGCCGCGGTCAGCGCCAGGGCGCCCGCCGCGAGCAACGCTGCTGTGCTGCGTGCCGCGTGCCTCGTCCACAGAGCTGTACGCATTGCCGTCCCTCCCCGTGTGCGGAGGTGATGCCACCACATGTGCACCCGTCAGGCCGTTCGGTTGCACCTCCGTGCGACAGTCCTACGCCCGGGCCGGGGTGCCCGCAAGGGCGCTGTCCCTGTCAAGACGGTGATCGTGACAGGGATGTGATGTTGGATCAGGCAGGGGATCGGACGGGCTCGTGCGCCCTCCTTCACCGTCCTTTCACAGCAGCGGCGGGGCCGCCTGCGCACCCGCCGACTGGGCCGCGCGCTGGAGGGCGCTGGCGAGCAGCGCCAGGTCGGTCGGGCCGTTGCCGAGCTCGCGCAGCGGGCGGCGGGTGGGAGGGTCGCCCATGCGCTGCCAGTCGAGCGGCACCACGGTCGGGCGCAGGGTCGCCGTGCGCGGGATGCGGCCGGTGACCCGGCCCGACTGGAAGGGCACCGGCGCGCTGTCGTCCGGCCGCCGCAGCATGCCGCGGCCCGGGGCGGGCCGGCCGGACGCGTCGTCCGTGCCCCCGTCCGACGGCGGCGCGATCTCGAGCGTCGCCCGCAGGGCCGCCCGCTCGACGGCCGCCGTGTCGGCCGTACGGTCCGGGCGGCCGGAGGCGGCCACCAGGTGCACGCCGAGCCGCGCACCGTCGCGCGCGACGGTCTCCAGTGCCCGGACGACCGAACCGGCCGCGGGGCGGCCCGTGCTGCCCAGGGCCGGGGCGACCAGGGCGTCGAAGTCGTCGACGAGGACGACGAGCCTGGGCAGGGCGTTCTCCGCCGTCCGCGTGGGGCCGTCGTCCCGCGCCGTGCGCAGCTGGAGGGTGCCGGTCGGGGCGGGCTCCAGATCGCCCGTCGCGGGCTCCGGCGGGCGCCGGGGAGCCACCACCTTCGGCGCGGAGGAGGTCTGCCGGGCGTGCCACGCGGAGAAGTCGAGGAGCCCCAACAGCTCGGCGCGGCGCTTGAGTTCGAAGCTGAGCGCCTGCGCGAACTCCCGCATGCGCAGGGGGTCGGCGGCGGCGAGGTACGTCGACACATGCGGCAGGTCCGTGCAGGCGCGCAGGCCCTCGCCGCGCTCGGCCGCCGCCCCGTCGACCAGGACGAGGGAGAGCCGGTCGGGCCGGTCGGCCGCCGCGAGCGACGCGGCGAGCGACCGCAGCAGCTCGGTCTTCCCGCTGCCGGCCCCGCCCTCCACCAGCAGGTGCGGGCCGTCCGCCGCGAGGTCCACGGCGAGCGGGCCGTGCGGCCCGGCACCCAGCACGGCGACGGCCCGCCCGCCGGGTCTCGTGCCCTGGTCCTGGGCGGCCGCCCAGCGTGCGGTCAGCGATGCGGGGGTGGCCCGGGCGAGCCCGAGTTCGTCCAGCAGCCGTGCGGTGCGGGGGAGCGCGGCGACGCGCCCGCCCTGGCCGTGCTCGTCCGCGGTGTCCGCCTGCCGCAGCGGTGCCAGGGCGCGCGCGAACCGCTCGGCCCAGGCCTCGGACACCGCGTCGACGGCCGCGATCACCGTGCCCCCGCCGCCCGGCTGCGCCATGGCGGCCGGGGTGCGGTGGATGACCTGGACCACCGTGGCCACGTCCCCGCTGAGCAGGCCCACGGTGCCGCAGTGCGGGAACCCCGGGGAGGCGGCCTCCGCGGTGGCGAGCGTGGCGGCGACCGGCGAGGCGGGGGTGGTCGCCGGGGCGTCCGCGAGGCAGACGAGATGGATGCCCGCCGCCGCACCGGCGACGGCCAGCCGCGCGACGGTCTCGCGCAGCGGGGGCGACCCGGGGTCCCCGTCCACGATCAACACCGTGTACGGGCCGCGGTGTTGCGCGGCGGCCGCCGCCACCGCGTCGGCCGGCGCGGTGGCCCAGCCGGGGCCCAGCGGCCCGTCGTCCAGCCGGCGCACGAGCTCGGCCGTGCGGGAGACCGCCTGCTCGCGGTCGTACGCGACCAGCAGCCGGCAGTCCTGGCCGTGCGCCGGGCGCAGCTGCGGCAGCCAGCCGAGCCAGGCCCACTCCGCCTGCCGCTCCTCCGCGCTGCGCGTGCGGTCCGCGCTGATCAGGACGTACTCCAGCAGGCCGGGGGAGTGCAGCGCGGCCAGCTGGGCGAGGACGGACCGGGCCAGCCCGGACAGCCGGGCGCGGGGCCCGGCCAGGCCGAGCGAACCCGCCTGCCGCAGCCCGGCCGTCACCGGCACCGACTGCATCGGCCCGCTGCGGCTGGGCAGATCGGGGGCGTAACGGTCGGCGGTGCCCAGCCGGACCGTCAGCAGGTCGCGGTGGTCCGGCCCGCGCTCCCACAGCCGCGGGCCCGGTCCGAGCGCCGTCAGCAGCACGGCCGCCGGGTCCGGCCAGCGCTCGCGCAGGGCCGCCGCGGTGGCGAGGACGCGCTGCGTGCCGGTGGTCTCGGAGCCGGGCTCGCTCACCGGCGGGGCCTCGGCGCTCTCCGCTTCCTCCGCCCGCCGGTCGCCGCCGCGCGCGCCGGTGAGGCGGCGCGCCCAGGCCGCTATGCCGCGGCCGCGCTTGCCGCCGTGGCCCGGTTCCTCGCCGGTCAGCGGGATGCCGCGCCCGCCGTGCGTGCCGGTCGCCGCGGCGGCCTGCGCCGGTGCGATGCCGTGGAGGGACGTGGCCGGAGGGGTGTTGAAGACCGCTGTGCCGGTGGTCGTCGTCGTGACGTCCACGACAGTCGGCGTCGCCTGCCCGGCAACTCCCGCGGCCCCGGCGCCGCTTGACCCGCCCGGCTCCGCGCCCGCGGGCGGGACGCGCAGGTGGCCCTCGCCGTCCGGCGTGGTGGGCAAGGCGTACGGAGCGCTCTCGTCCGCACCGTGCAGGGTGAGCGCGGACTCGCCGGCCCGGAGCAGGGGGCCCGGGCGGAACGGGACCGGCCGGTCGTCGACCGGGGTGCCGCCCAGCGTGGTGCCGTTGGTCGAGCCGAGGTCCTGCAGGGTCACCCGGCCGTCGTCGGAGAGGGTCACCGCACAGTGCAGGCGGGAGACATCGGGGTCGTCGAGCGGGATGTCCGCCGACGCGGACCGGCCGATACGGACCTCGCCGCCGTGCAGCAGGTGCACCCCGCCCGCATCCGGACCGGAGACCACGTGCAGCCGGGCGGTCGCCTCCGGCACACCCGACAGCGGCACGCCCGCGTGCCGCTCCGGATCGACGGGGGCGCCCAGCGAGAGCACGGCGCCGTCGATCAGCGGCGGCTCGCCCAGCGCGCAGCGCTGTGCGTCCAGCCGCTCCGCCCCGGCGTAGAGCACGACGGGACCGCTGCCGAGGTCGGAGCCCGCCGCCGCGAGGGCGGCGGCGAGACCGCTCGCCACCCCGGCGAGAGCGGTCCCCGCCGGGGCGGTCACCAGCACGTCGCAGGAGTGCGCGACATGGCCGCCGAGCGGCCCGAGGACGGTCAGCCGGATCTGCATCGGCGTCCACAGTCCCTTCCTGCCCCGGTGCGTGACAGGGAGATCCCCTCCCCCACCTCGCACGAGCGCATCGGCACGTACAGGTCACCACGGAGCACGGGGCCCCCGTCCTCCCCGCCGCGCCGTGTCAGCGAGCATCCTCGCACCTGCCACCGACAATGCGCCCGGCGACGGCCAATTCGTGATCTTGACCGACGATCCGAGGATGCGAAAGCGGCAGTTCGCGGGCGGCGGTGGGACGGCAGTGGCCGGGTGATGGCTGATTTGTTCCAGGGGTTGACCTGCGGCAGCCCATTTCTGCCGGTGTCCCGCAGGTATCCGCGGCAACCAAGTGTCCGGAAGTCGCGTCTTCCTCCAGAGCCCCGCCGCATTGCCCGAATGTGTCAATCCGGTGGGCCGGGGGACGGCACTACAGTGGGCGGAAGGCCAGGCAACGCAAGGGGCCTGCATCGGCTTGGTTCACAAGATGACGACCTTCACAGGATGACGACCAGGGAGCGCATGACGTGCGGCCGGTAGGCAGTAAATACCTGCTCGAGGAGCCGCTCGGGCGCGGAGCCACGGGCACCGTCTGGCGAGCCCGCCAGAGAGAGGCGGCCGGAGCGGAAGCCGCCGTGACCGGGCAGCCGGGCGAGACCGTCGCGATCAAGGTCCTCAAGGAGGAGCTCGCGAACGACGCGGACGTCGTCATGCGCTTCCTGCGCGAGCGCTCCGTGCTCCTGCGGCTCACCCACCCCAACATCGTCCGCACCCGCGACCTCGTCGTCGAGGGCGACCTGCTCGCGCTCGTCATGGACCTGGTCGACGGCCCGGACCTGCACCGCTACCTGCGCGAGAACGGCCCGTTCACCCCCGTGGCTGCGGCCCTGCTCACCGCGCAGATCGCCGACGCCCTGGCCGCGAGCCACGCCGACGGCGTCGTGCACCGCGACCTCAAGCCCGCGAACGTGCTCCTGCGGGACGCCGGCGGGCAGATGCACCCGATGCTCACCGACTTCGGCATCGCCCGCCTCGCGGACTCGCCCGGTCTCACCCGCACCCACGAGTTCGTCGGCACCCCCGCCTACGTCGCGCCCGAGTCCGCCGAGGGCCGTCCGCAGACCTCGGCCGTCGACATCTACGGCGCCGGCATCCTGCTGTACGAGCTGGTCACCGGACGTCCGCCGTTCGCCGGCGCGACCGCCCTCGAGGTGCTCCACCAGCACCTCAGCGCCGAGCCGAGGCGCCCCACCACCATCCCCGAGCCGCTGTGGACGGTCATAGAGCGCTGCCTGCGCAAGCGGCCCGAGGAGCGGCCGAGCGCCGAGAACCTCGCCCGAGCCCTGCGCGTCGTCGCCGCGGGCGTCGGCGTGCACGCGAGCCCCGAGCAGGCCGAGGCCGCCCTCGGTGTCGGCGCCCTGCTCGCCCCCGACCCGCAGCCGGCCACGGTGCCCGGCACCGGCCAGGCGGGCGGCACCGGCGACGCCGACCCCACCCAGGTGCTGCCGTCGACGGGCGGCGGGGCCCTCGGATACGACCCGAACGCCGCGACCAGCGTGCTGCCCAACACCCCCGCGGGCCCCGGCGCGGGCCCGACCCAGGTCATGCCCGCGGGCTCCGGCCCGTACGGCGGCGCGGACCCCACCCGGGCCATGCCGCCCGTCCCGCCGGAGCAGCAGCAGGCCGACGGCCCGCACCCGTGGCAGACCCAGCTGCGCGCCGCCCGCGACCGCAACGACCAGACGCAGGTCCAGCATCTCGACCCGAGCGAGGACCCGCTGCGCCGCCGCCCCACGCGGCGCCCCGGGCCCGCCCAGCCGCCGCCGGGGTACCAGCAGCAGTACCAGCAGCCTCAGCAGCAGTACGCGCCGCAGCCCCAGCAGCAGCCCTATGGGCAGCAGCAGTACCAGCAGCCTCAGCAGTTGCCGTACGCACCGCAGCGCGCCCGCCAGGCGCAGCCGCCGCGCTACCAGCAGCCGCCCCAGCCCCAGCCGCAACCCCAGCACTACGCGCCCGAGCCGGAGCCCGCTCCGCGCCGGGAGTCGCGCCGGGAACCACGGCAGCGGCAGCGCAGCGCGAACCCCATGCGCATCCCGGGGCTCGGCTGCCTCAAGGGCTGTCTGTTCATGATCGTCATCCTGGTCATCGCGGGCTGGGCGGTCTGGCAGTTCACCCCGCTCAAGGAGTGGATCGCCGACGGCAGGAACTTCTGGGACGCGACCAAGCACTGGTACTCGAGCATCAAGGACTGGGCCTCCAGCCTGGGCTCCGGATCCGGGAAGTGACCGGGAACACCGGGAGCACCGGAAGCAATCGGTGAGGGACCGGTAGGGATCGAGCACAACTCGGTTGCCTTCGCGCATCCGGGGGGTGTTTTCTGCCGGAGAAGTGAAGATTGGCACTGGTCAGTCCACCTGACATCCCCCCGGCCGCGTAGTTTGGTCGCCGGTGCGGCCGAGGGGATGGCCGCGCCGTCGGATGTCGGAGGAGTCGGGGAAGAGTCTTGGCACGGAAGATCGGCAGCCGGTACACCGCCCACCAGGTCCTCGGCCGCGGCAGCGCCGGCACCGTGTGGCTCGGCGAGGGGCCCGAGGGCCCGGTCGCCATCAAGCTCCTGCGCGAGGACCTCGCCTCCGACCAGGAGCTCGTCGGCCGGTTCGTCCAGGAACGCGCCGCCCTGCTCGGCCTGGACCACCCGCACGTGGTGGGCGTCCGCGACCTGGTCGTGGACGGCGCGGACCTCGCCCTGGTCATGGATCTCATCCGCGGCACGGACCTGCGCACCCGGCTCGACCGCGAGCGCCGCCTGGCGCCGGAGGCCGCCGTCGCCATCGTCGCGGACGTCGCCGACGGCCTGGCCGCCGCGCACGCGGCCGGGATCGTGCACCGCGACGTCAAGCCGGAGAACGTCCTCCTCGACATGCAGGGCCCGCTCGGCCCGGGCGGCGCCCACCCCGCGCTGCTCACCGACTTCGGCATCGCCCGGCTCGTCGACTCCCCGCGCCCCGGCCGCGAGCGCCCGTCCACCACGCCCGGCGCCCCGGCCGGCCGCACGCCGGGCCCGCGCAGCGTCATCGGCACGCCCGACTACCTCGCCCCCGAGATCATCGAGGGCCTGCCACCGCGTGCCTCCGTCGACGTCTACGCCCTGGCGACCGTGCTCTACGAGCTGCTCGCCGGCTTCACGCCGTTCGGCGGCGGCCACCCCGGCGCGGTCCTGCGGCGGCACGTCACCGAGACCGTGGCACCGCTGCCGGGCATCCCCGACGAGCTGTGGCAGCTCGTCGTCCAGTGCCTCGCCAAGGCGCCCGCGTCGCGGCTGCGCGCGTCCGAGGTGGGGGCCCGGCTGCGCGAGCTGCTGCCGGGACTGGCCGGGATCCCGCCGCTCGACATCGACGAGCCGGGCGCGTACGCCGAGCCGGGCGGGGACGGGCGCGAGGGCGCGTACGACCCCGCGGCCACGGCCGCGGCGGCACCCGAGCCGCGCCGGTGGGGCGCGGTGCCGCTCGTCCCCACCCCGGCCTTCGACTCCAGCCGCGACACCCACACGAGCATGCGCGTGCCCGGCCCGGAGGAGCTCGCCGGCGGTGCGCACGGCACCGCGCGGGCGCCCCGCACCCCGGGCGAGCGCCGGGCGGGCTCCGCCCGCCACCGCCTGTCCGCGGAGGCCACCCGGAGCCGCCGCATCAAGCTGGGCGCGGCGGCGGTGGCCCTGGTCGCGGCCGCCGGGGTGGGCGGCTGGTTCGCCACGGGCCACGGCTCGGACGACGCCAAGCCGGGCGTCCACCGCACCGAACCCGAGCCGGGCAACGGCCCCTAGGGTGCGGCCGGTGGGTGCGCCGGGGCGCACATAGGAGGTATCTGGGCGCCCCGTGCAGCGGTTACGCTGGTTGCGTGGCAGTCGTTGATGTATCCGAAGAGCTGAAGTCCCTCTCCTCGACCATGGGGTCGATCGAGGCCGTTCTGGACCTCGAGAAGATGAGGGCCGACATCGCCGTGCTCGAGGAGCAGGCGGCCGCCCCCTCCCTCTGGGACGACCCGGAGGCGGCACAGAAGATCACGAGTCAGCTGTCCCACCTCCAGGCCGAGCTGCGCAAGACCGAGTCGCTGCGCGGCCGCATCGACGACCTCGCGGTGCTCTTCGAGCTCGCCGAGGAGATGGGCGACGCCGACACCCTCGCCGAGGCCGAGACCGAGCTGGGCGCGGTCCGCAAGGCGCTCGACGAGATGGAGGTCCGTACCCTCCTCTCCGGCGAGTACGACGCGCGCGAGGCGGTCGTCAACATCCGTGCCGAGGCCGGCGGCGTCGACGCCTCCGACTTCGCCGAGCGGCTGCAGCGCATGTACCTGCGCTGGGCCGAGCGCCACGGCTACAAGACCGAGATCTACGAGACGTCGTACGCCGAAGAGGCCGGCATCAAGTCGACCACCTTCGCCGTGCAGGTGCCGTACGCCTACGGCACCCTCTCCGTCGAGCAGGGCACGCACCGCCTGGTGCGCATCTCGCCGTTCGACAACCAGGGCCGCCGCCAGACCTCCTTCGCGGGCGTCGAGGTGCTGCCGGTCGTCGAGCAGACCGACCACGTCGAGATCGACGAGTCCGACCTGCGCGTGGACGTCTACCGCTCCTCCGGCCCCGGCGGCCAGGGCGTCAACACCACCGACTCGGCGGTGCGCCTGACGCACATCCCGACCGGCATCGTCGTCTCCTGCCAGAACGAGCGCTCGCAGATCCAGAACAAGGCGACCGCGATGAACGTCCTCCAGGCCAAGCTGCTCGAGCGGCGCCGCCAGGAGGACCAGGCGAAGATGGACGCGCTCAAGGGCGACGGCGGCAACTCCTGGGGCAACCAGATGCGTTCGTACGTCCTGCACCCCTACCAGATGGTCAAGGACCTGCGTACCGAGTTCGAGGTCGGCAACCCGCAGTCGGTCCTCGACGGTGACATCGACGGCTTCCTGGAAGCCGGAATCCGCTGGCGCAAGCAGCAGGAAAAGTAGATCATTTCTCGGCAGATCCGGACATAGGGCCCGGATCTGCCTTGACGCGTCCCTGAAAACTCGTAAGGCTGGCGGGCGGCATGCGCATCATTGGGGTGCGTGTGGCGGGGGGAGCGGCCCGGCTGTGAGCCGGAGTTGAGGTGAACGCGGCCCCCTGAAGCGCCACGACCCTGTGCATGGCTGTTCCATTGACGACCAGCTACTGGGGGTAGCAGGCAGATGACGAAGAAGACGAGGCTGCGTGCGGCCCGGATCGCCGCGGGCGCGGTGATAGTCGCGGGCGCTTCGCTGACGGCCGCGGGTGCGGCCGCGGCCGCCGGTGTGGACGTTCCGCTGGACGGCCTGTCGAAGACCCAGGTCAACGGCGAGCACGTCGTGACCGATTCGGCCGACGACCCGACGGCTCCTCCGACGCACGAGCCGACCTCGATCCCGCAGCCGACGAACGAGCCGACGCAGGGGCCGGAGCCGACGTCCGACCCGACGAAGGCGCCGACGGACGAGCCGACGATCCCGCAGCCCACGCAGGATCCCACCCACGAGCCGACTCACGAGCCGACTCAGGACCCCACTCACGAGCCGACCCACGAGCCGACTCACGAGCCCACGCAGGTCCCGACGCACGAGCCCACCCACGAGCCCACGCAGGGCCCGACGGGCGAGCCGACGTCGAACCCGACCTCGAACCCGACGGACAACCCCTCGCCCCAGCCGAGCACGTCCCCCTCGGACAGCACCGGCAACACCGGTGACAACGGCAAGGCCTGCCCGGTGGACACCAACAGTGGCAACTGCAACACCGGCACCGACAATGCCGGCGCCAAGCCGGTGCAGCAGGCCAAGCCGAAGGAGGAGCTGGCCCAGACCGGTGCCGGCCAGACCACGTTCCTCGTGACCGGCGCCGCGACGATGATCGCGGGCGGCATCGGCTTCCGGCTGCTGCCCCGCCTGATGAACCGCAACACCGCAGCCTGAGAAACACCGCGGCCTGAGAAAAGCCGCCCCGAGAAAAACCGCAAGGCCCGGAGCGCACGGCTCCGGGCCTTGAACGTTTTCGTCAGTGGCTCTCTGTCAGTGGCTCTCTGTCAGCGGCTCTCTACGCGGCGAAGCTGCGGGCGAGCACGGCCACCGTGAGCAGCGCCACGAGCAGCGCCACCAGTGCGGCCGGGGTCAGCCCGGCGAAGATGCCTTCCTGGTGCTGCAGCCGCTCACGGCTCGCCCGGCAGACGGGGCACCTGCCCTCGCTGACCGGGGCCGCGCAGTTGGCGCACACCAGTCGGTCGCATGTCATGCGATTTCCTCCTCCGGTACGTCCAACGCGTAGGAGAGCCGTGCGGTTCCTTCTGCCCGTGCGGTTCCCCCTACCACTGTGCCAGCTTTCCCGCCGTTCGGCGCGGCCGGTCCCCGGTTCCCGGGGCAGCGCCCCGATTGTGCTCGGTTTGTCCCCGATGATGGCGGTAATAAACGCGCCAACACAGGATGCCGACTGCGCGTGCACGCGTCGTTCGCGTATGGTCACGCACACCGACGGACGCCGCGAATCGCGGCGTTCCGTGCCGCTCTCCAGGTCGACGCGTGGTGCACTCGTGATCCGATTCGACAACGTCTCCAAGTCCTACCCGAAGCAGAACCGTCCGGCGCTCCGAGACGTCTCGCTCGAGATCGGGAAGGGCGAGTTCGTCTTCCTCGTCGGCTCCTCGGGATCCGGCAAATCCACCTTCCTGCGGCTCATGCTGCGCGAGGAGCGGGCCACCCACGGCCAGGTGCACGTGCTCGGCAAGGACCTGGCCAGGCTGTCCAACTGGAAAGTGCCGCAGATGCGACGCCAGTTGGGCACGGTGTTCCAGGACTTCCGGCTGCTGCCCACCAAGACGGTCGCCGAGAACGTCGCCTTCGCCCTCGAGGTCATCGGCAAGCCGCGCGGCGAGATCCGCAAGGCGGTGCCGCAGGTGCTCGACCTGGTGGGGCTGGGCGGCAAGGAGGGCCGGATGCCCGGCGAGCTCTCCGGCGGTGAGCAGCAGCGCGTGGCCATCGCCCGCGCGTTCGTCAACAGGCCGCTGCTGCTGATCGCCGACGAGCCGACCGGCAACCTCGACCCGCAGACCTCCGTCGGCATCATGAAACTGCTCGACCGGATCAACCGCACCGGGACCACGGTCATCATGGCCACCCACGACCAGCAGATCGTGGACCAGATGCGCAAGCGCGTCATCGAGCTCGAACAGGGCCGTCTCGTGCGCGACCAGTCGCGCGGCGTCTACGGCTACCAGCACTGAAAGGCACTGAGAGAACGCCATGCGCGCCCAGTTCGTTCTGTCGGAGATCGGCGTCGGTCTCCGCCGCAATCTCACGATGACCTTCGCGGTGATCGTCTCCGTCGCCCTGTCGCTGGCCCTCTTCGGCGGCTCGCTGCTCATGCGCGAGCAGGTCAGCTCGATGAAGAGCTACTGGTACGACAAGGCCGACGTCTCGGTCTTCCTCTGCAACAAGTCCGACGCCCAGACCACGCCCAGCTGTGCCAAGGGCGCGGTCACCGAGGACCAGAAGAAGCAGGTCAAGGCCGACCTGGACAAGATGCAGATCGTCAAGAACGTCCAGTTCGAGTCGGTCGACGAGGCGCTCAAGCACTACAAGGAGCAGTTCGGCAGGAGTCCCCTCGCCGGCTATCTGACGCCCGACCAGATGCAGGAGTCCTACCGCGTCAAGCTCAAGGACCCCACCCAGTACAAGGTCATCACGAGCGCCTTCGCCCAACGGCCCGGCGTGGCCGAGGTGCAGGACCAGAAGGACACCCTCGAACCCCTCTTCAACCTGCTCAACGGCATGAACATCGCGGCACTCGGCGTGATGGCGCTGATGCTCGTCGTCGCGCTCATGCTGATCGTCAACACGGTCCGCGTCTCCGCGTTCAGCCGCCGCCGCGAGACGGGGATCATGCGGCTGGTCGGCGCCTCCAGCTTCTACATCCAGATCCCGTTCATCATGGAGGCCGCCGTCGCCGGCCTGCTCGGCGCGACCCTCGCCTGCGTGATGCTGGTCTGCGGCCAGCGCTTCCTCGTCGAGGACTGGCTCGCCCACCACATCGAGGTGGTCAAGTTCATCGGCTGGGGCTCGGTCCTGTCCAAGCTGCCGCTGGTGCTGGCCGTCGGCCTGCTGATGCCCGCGCTGGCCGCCTTCGCCGCCCTCCGGAAGTACCTCAAGGTCTGAAACACCGGAAATAGTCCGACAGTGCGGTCGGCCCGGAGGCCGCCGCACCGTCAACTCCCCCTGTATGGCGCGTCGGTGGCCTACACTCTCGCGCATGCCCGGCCCGAGACTGTTCGTCCCGCAGCGCCGTGTCCGCCACGGCGCGGCGCTGACGCTGGTGTTCGCCAGTGTGCTGGCGACGGGAGCCGCCGCCGGCTCCTGGGGTACGGACGGCACCGCCCGCCGTCCGTTCGCCGCCCCCGCGGCGCGTGCAGAGGACGCCCCGCGCGCCGTGGACGCCGCGGAGCCGGGCGCGCGGGACGGCAAGAACGGCGCGCAGCCCGGGGCCGACCCGGCCAGCCGCAGCGGCGACCGGTGGAGCGCGGTCTACAGCGCCCGCGAGTACGAGGGCTTCGAGCGCGCCCTCGACGGCGCGTACATCGGCGTCGGCCTCTCCGTGCGCCGCACCTCCGACGGCCGCATCGAGATCGACGGCGTCCAGCCCGACGGCCCCGCCGACCGCGCCGGGATCGAGGCGGGCGACCGGCTGACGGCCGTCGACGACGTACCGATGACCGGCCGCCCCGTGACCGAGGTCGTCTCCCGGCTGCGCGGCGACTTCGGGGGCGAGGAGGCCGCGCCCGGCACGCCCGTACGGCTCCGGCTCTTCCGCGGCGGCCGGGGGGTGCTGCGGACGCTGCGCCGCGAACGGCTGACCGCCGAGAACGTCGTCGCGGACCGGTACCGCGAGGGCGGGGCGGCCGCCACGCGGATCAAGGTGGGCTCCTTCACCCGGGGCACCGGTTCGCGGGTGGAGGAGACGGTACGGGGGGCGGCGCCCGGCGAGGGCGTCCTGCTCGACCTGCGCGGCAACTCCGGCGGCCTGGTCACCGAGGCCGCCACGACCGCCTCGGCCTTCCTCGACGGCGGCCTCGTCGCCACGTACGACGTGGACGGCGCCCGGAAAACGCTGGAGGCGGAGCCGGGCGGGGACACGAGGCGTCCGCTCGTCGTCCTCGTCGACGGCGGCACCATGAGCGCCGGCGAGCTGCTCGCCGGTGCTCTCCAGGACCGCGGCCGTGCCGTCCTTGTGGGCTCGCGGACCTTCGGCAAGGGCTCCGTGCAGATGCCCAGCAGGCTCGCCGGGGGCTCGGTCGCCGAGCGGACCGTGGGCCACTACCGCACCCCCGGCGGGCGTGCCGTCGACGGCCGCGGCATCACTCCCGACGTGGTCGTCGAGGGCGATGCGGAGCCCCGGGCCCGCGCAGTATTGAGTGGCCTCGGAGCGGGGTCGTAGTGCGAGAATGGCCGCATCATGGGAAAGCAACAGAAAGAGCCGGGTCGCAAGCTCGTCGCGCAGAACAAGAAGGCACGGCACGACTACCACATCCTCACCACCTATGAGTGCGGGATGGTGCTGACCGGCACCGAGGTCAAGTCCCTGCGCCAGGGCCGTTCCTCGCTGGTGGACGGTTTCGTGCAGATAGACGGCGGCGAGGCGTGGCTGCACAACGTCCACATCCCCGAGTACAGCCAGGGCACGTGGACCAACCACACCGCGCGCCGCAGGCGCAAGCTGCTGATGCACCGCGAGGAGATCGACAAGCTGGCGTCCAAGGCGGACGAGACGGGCCACACCATCGTGCCGCTCTCGCTCTACTTCAAGGACGGCCGGGCGAAGGTCGAGATCGCCCTCGCCAAGGGCAAGAAGGAGTACGACAAGCGGCAGACCCTGCGCGAGAAGCAGGACCGCCGTGAGTCGGACCGCGCCATCGCGTCGGCCCGCAGGCGTCAGCGGGAGAAGGCCGTCCGGTAGCCCCCGGGAGGGAATTCGCTGGCACGCGGCGTCGTCGGTCACGTACGATGGCCACTGCACACCCCCGGTGGGTGCGCACCTTGAAAAAACAACATGGGGATGATCGGTTTCGACAGCGGATGTCGAAGCAGGGGAAGCGAGCCGAGGAAGCGGCAATGATCTCGTAAACCATATGTCGCAACCAATAATCGCCAACACCAAGCGCGATTCCTTCGCCCTCGCTGCCTAAGTAGCGACTTGCGAAGTGTCAGCCCGGGGCTGTTCCCGACCCGGATCCTGGCATCAGCTAGGGAACTAAACCTCTAGACCCGGTCACGGGGTCCGGAGGGAAATCAAACAGTGACTGAGCCCGTCGGAGACTTGTCCGTGTGATCTCCGGGGCTGAGAAAATCGCAGCGGACTGCGCTCGGAGAAGCCCTGATTCTGCACCGTTGGACGCGGGTTCGATTCCCGCCATCTCCACTCATATCCCATGTGAGACAGAGGCCCTACCGCTCTCGGCGGTGGGGCCTTTGCCGTACGCGCGACCGAAGGCGCGCAACCGACGGGCCGGACCGGCCCTCTTACCCGGTGACTGAAGGGGGTGGCGCCATGAACTGGACACGGACGGCCGCGGTCGCGGCGGGTGCGGGTGCACTGCTGCTGACGGGCGGTGCCACCGCGTCCGCCGACGACAGCAGCGGCGGCGGCGACGGTGTGCACGTGCTGCTCAACGGCGCCTACGACAACCGGCCCGGCGAGCTGATCGACATCGATGTGCAGGGTGCCAAGGGCGAGGTGACCGTGTCCTCGCCGGTCTTCCCCCGCCCGGTGCGGCTCACCCCCTATGCCGGGCAGAGCCCGTCCGAGGGCCGGGGGCACCATGGCCGCCCGGCGGTCGGCATGCAGGTCAGGCCCGGGTCGTACCCGCTGACCGTCCGCGCCGGCGGGCGGGTCGTGGGCGAGGACCGGGTGGAGGTCAAGGCCTCGCAGCGGCCGACGTTCCAGGTGACCACGCCCGGTGACGTGGTGCGGCCGGGCGAGGAGTTCGGGGTCTGGTTCGACGATCTGTACCCCGGCGAGAAGGGCGAGTCCTTCACCGCCGAGTCGCCCGTCTTCTCCGCCCCGGTGCGGCTGGCCCACGACCCGAAGGGCAGCCACTGGAACAACCCCCGCATGTTCTCCGGGCTCGTGACCCTGCCCCGTGACGCCAAGGACGGCACGTACAAGGTCAGGCTCACCGACGGGCACGGCCGGACGCTCAAGGAGAAGGCGCTGGCGGTCGGGGCCGCCGAGCCGGGGGACAGCGACTACGTGGGACGGGCGCGCGGCCCGGCCTTCTACACCTCCTCGGGCCGCCCCGACTCGGCCCGTACCCGGGGGCACCGGGTGGACGCGGGCGGGACCGTCAACGTCCTGTGGCGCGATGCCTCACCCGATCCGGGGGAGGAGGAGCACCTGACGGCCACCTCTCCGGCCTTCGAGCACCCGGTGCGGCTCAAGCGCGACGACAGCAAGGCCGGTGACGGCGACGACCCGCGCTTCTACGGTCCCGCGCGCATCCGCAAGGGCCTGGGGCCCGGGGAGTACCCGGTCACCGTGGTCAGCCACCACGGCCGGGTGAGGAAGACCGAGCAGCTCCTCGTCATGAACGCGGGCGATCGCATGGCCCCGGCGGCGGAGAAGGCCGCGGAGCAAGCGGCGCAGAAGGCTGCGGAGAAGGCTGCGGACAAGAAGGACTCCGGGGGCGGTGACGCCGGCACCATCGCGGCGCTCGCGGGTGCGGGCGCGCTGGCCGTGGCGGCTGTGGGCGGCGTGCTGGTCCTCCGCCGGGTGCGCAGGCCGCGTACGCCTGCCGAGTAGTACGCCTGCTGAGTAGGGAGTGGCGGATGCCGCTTGCCGGGGCGCCGCGTACGGGCCGACAATGCGGAGGAGCCGAACTATTCGGACGACCGCGGGAGGTGGCCATGGCCGGATTCCTGGACCGGGCCAAGGAGCAGGCGCAGCAGGCACTGGCGCAGGGCAAGGAAAAGGTCGAGGAAGTGCAGGCCCAGCGGGCCGGCAACGACCTTCTGAGGAAGCTCGGCGCCGCCTACTACGCGGAAAAGCGCGGCAGTGGCGGCGAGCAGGCCACGCAGGACGCGCTGAATGCCCTGGAGGCTCACATCAGTGCGCACGGTGACGGGTTCCTGAGGAGCACGGGTTCCTGAGGAGCTGGGCACAGCCGCCCCAGGGGTTCCGGGCGGCCGTCCCACGGGGCACTCTGGAGGACGGCGTACCTCGATCCCGGCGGGAAAGCCCAGAAAAAGGTGACACGGGCATGGCGGCGGCCTCCTACGACCTGCGGTTCGACTCCGGGCGGCTGTGCCTGGATCTGATGGCCACGGCGGCCGGACGGCTCGGCGAGGAGCGGGTCGAGCGGCTGGGCACCCCGGAGCGGCTGTGCGCCTGGCTCGTCGGCTCCGGCGCCGTGCCCGCCGGCACCCCGCTGGATGCCGTGGACGCGGACTGGCTCGGGCGGTTCCACGCGGCCCGCGAGCTCCTGCACCGCGTCGTGCGCGCCGAGGCCGCGGGCAGTGGCCGGGCCGCCGACGCCGATCTCGCGGGGGTCAACGCCATCGCCTCCGCCGCGCCGCCCGCGCTGTACGCGGTCAGGGGCGCCGACGGCAGTCTCGTACGGGCCGTGTCCGGCGGCCCCGACTGCGGTGCCCTGCTGGGCGTGGTCGCCCGGGACGCGGTGGAGCTGCTGACCGATCCGGCCGTGCGCGGCCTGTTGCGCCAGTGCGAGGGCGAGGCGTGCACGCTGCTCTACCTCGACACCTCGCGGGGCCGCCGTCGTCGCTGGTGCTCCAGCGAGGTGTGCGGCAACCGCGAGCGCGTGGCCCGGCACCGGCGCCGGGTGGTCA
The DNA here is from genome assembly GCF_059089585.1 of Streptomyces sp. SX-6. Lineage (NCBI taxonomy): Bacteria > Bacillati > Actinomycetota > Actinomycetes > Kitasatosporales > Streptomycetaceae > Streptomyces > Streptomyces sp. SX-6. The sequence goes on from NZ_JBTHHU010000043.1 coordinate 55,214, forward strand.
ACAGCCGCCAATAGGGCTTCATTTGGCGACGAACACATAGTCGGCCTCGTACGGCACCTCCACCCGCAGCTGACGGCGCGGATCGCACACGCCCGCAGGAGCCGTGCCGCCATGGGTGTTGACGCGCAGTACCTCGCCCGTCGAGGCGAGCAGGCCGCGCCGGACGCCCAACGGCACGGCGGCGACGTCCAGTTCGGGGATGTTCGCGGTGTCGTTGGGCAGCTGGGCGAGGAGCTTGCCGGTGACCGCGGAGCCGTCGGGCGCCACCCACTGCGGGGCGCCGCCGGGGCGGACGAAGGAGTGGGCGATGCCGCGGTCGAGGGTGGCGCGGACGTCGTCCTGGACGAACGCGAAGCTGCCGTTGCCCCGCCGGGCGCAGGCGTAGACCTGGCTGCCCCGGACGACGGGGGCCTCGAAGCTGTTCAGCGCCTTGTCCATGTCGAGAGGGACGCCGAGCGCGTGGAGTCGGCCGCGGACCGCGCCGCCGGGAGATTTCTCCGTGTGGAGGTTGACGGAGAAACCGCCCGGGTCGGACTTCAGGCAGTCGAGCAGCTTCCGGTCCACGGCGGTGACGGTGCCGGTCACGGAGGTGCGCCCGTCCGGCAGTTTCCTGGTGAAGAAGGCGACCTTCCTCGCGCGTGCCCCCTGCTGGAGATAGCCCAGGGTGGGTATGCCGATGCCGCGGAAGGAGAAGGCGAAGGACACCTCGTCGCCCTGGACGCGCAGGAACGCGAGGGCCCGTCCGTCCCGGTCGTCCGTGGCCCGGTCGCCGGTGAGGCTCGCGGCGAAGAAGACCGTGTCGGAGCCGCCGGCGTCGCCGTCCGTACTGCCGTCCGGGAGGGTCATGCCGAAGGCCGTGCCCGCCGCGACGGAGGCCACGGCGGTCGTGATGGCGAACATGACGCTGTGGCGTTGCATGATGTTCCCCCTGTCGTGACCGGTGCCCCCTGCACCGGCCTTTCCCGGGTAGTCGTACGGCCGCGGCGGCGCGCACGCTCAGCGGTTGCCCGAGAATTCCGTCACAGCGGATTCTCCCGCTCGGAAAGCAGCCGGAATGCCGGAATGAACGCGTCGGCGCATCCGTCCGTATTGACCAATGAGGAACCCGTACGGAGGACGGGGGTGCGACCACCGAATCGCCCTGTCGACCCGGGGAAACGTTGTGCGCAAGGATGCCCGCGTGGCAGACAGGACGCGCACTGATGACGAGCTGATGCGCGCGCTCTACGACGAGCACGCCGCGGCCCTGCTCGCCTTCGTCTCCCGCCTCGTGGCGGGCGACCGCCAGCGGGCGGAGGACATCGTCCAGGAGACCCTGTTGCGGGCATGGCGCAACGCCGACCGGCTGCGCGGAGCCACCGGTTCCGTACGGCCCTGGCTGGTGACCGTCGCCCGGCACATCGTCATCGACAACCACCGCAGCCGGCAGGCACGGCCCCCGGAGGTCGACCCCGGGCCGCTCGAACAGCTCCCGGCGGCCGACGAGATCGACCGGGCCCTGCGCCTGATGACGATCTCCGAGGCGCTGGGCGATCTTTCCCCGGCCCATCGGGAGGCACTGATCGAGACCTACTTCAGAGGACGTACGGTGAGCGAGGCCGCTACGGCGCTGGGCGTACCGGCCGGAACGGTCAGGTCCCGGGTGTTCTACGCACTGCGCTCCATGAAGCTCTCGCTCGAGGAACGGGGAGTGACGGCATGACCGAGCCGGCACGGCACACCGACGTCGGAGCCTACGCGCTCGGAGTCCTCGACCCGCGTGATGCCGAGCGCTTCGAGGAACACCTCGCCGAGTGCGCGCGGTGCGCCGCGGAACTCGAGGGCCTGCTGGGCATGGCCCCGCTGCTCGCCGACGCCAGGGAGTCGGGCGCCGATCTTCCGCGGCCCCGGCCGGAGCTGCTCGACCGGCTGCTCGTGGACGTCTGCGGCATCCGCCGCAAGCAGCGCACCCGCAGATACGTGCTCGCGGCGGCCGCCGCCGTGCTGGTGGCCGCCGGGCCGCCGGTCACCGCCGTCCTCACCGCCGAGGACCACCCCAGCGCGGCACAGCAGATGTACGAGCACGGCGACAAGTACAGCGCGGTCGACCCGGCGACGAAGGCCGCCGCGACCGTGTCGCTGCAGGACAAGCCGTGGGGCACCCGCGTCGCCCTCAAGCTCGACAACGTCGGGGGCCCGGAGACCTGCCGCCTCGTGGCCGTCGGCAGGAACGGCCAGGAACAGACCGTCACGACGTGGGCCGTCCCCGCGTCCGGCTACGGCACGGACAAGGGCCTCGACACCTACAAGGAGGGCAGGGAGTCGCTGTACACCCACGGCGGCACCGCCTTCAACCGCAAGGACATCGTCCGCTTCGAGGTCCGTACGCTCGCCGGCAGACACATCGCGACCGTCAACGTGTGATCTGTGATCTCACCGTATGACCTCTTCGCACGACCCTTCGTGCCAAACCTCTCATGTCCTGACAGGTGCGCTCAGTACCCCTGTTCGCGTACGGTTGAAGGCTGCCCAACGCACACAGAAGGGGGCCTGGGTGGCCGCGCAGAACGCCACACGCGCGCACGTGGCGACGGAGACCGGGACCGAACAGCCGGACGGTGTCCGCGACCGTGAGATCGGTGCCGAACAGCACCATCTGGACCGGGTGTACCGGCGCCTCGAGGAGAAGATCCACGAGGCGGAGTTCCTCATGGACGACGCCGCCAAGCGCGGCCAGGTCGGCACACCGGGGGCGCTCGCCGAGCGCGACGCCCAGGTGTTCCGCGCCGGAGTCCATCTCAACCGGCTGAACAGCGAGTTCGAGGACTTCCTCTTCGGCCGCATCGACCTGCTGCTCGGCAAGGACGGCAAGAAGGGCCCGGACGGGGCCTACACCTCCGTCGAGCCCGCCGACGACGCCGTGCGCGGCGAGCGGGCCGAGATCGCAGAGACCCTGCACATCGGCCGCATCGGGGTGCTGGACTCCGACTACTCGCCGCTGGTCATCGACTGGCGGGCGCCCGCGGCCGCGCCGTTCTACCGGGCCACTCCCGTCGCCCCCGGCCGGGTCGTACGCCGCAGGGTCATCCGCTCCAAGGGTCGCCGGGTCCTCGGCGTCGAGGACGACCTGCTGCGCCCCGAGCTGACCGCGACCCTGGACGGCACCACGCTGCCCGTGGTGGGCGACGGCGCGCTGATGGCCGCGCTCGGGCAGGCCCGCAGCCACACCATGCGGGACATCGTTTCTTCGATCCAGGCCGAGCAGGACCTCGTCATCCGCGCCCCCGCCGCCTCCGTGACCGAGGTGGAGGGCGGACCGGGCACGGGCAAGACCGCGGTCGCCCTGCACCGCGCCGCGTACCTGCTCTACCAGGACCGCCGGCGGTACGCGGGCGGCATCCTCGTCGTCTCGCCGACGCCCCTGCTCGTCGCCTACACCGAGGGCGTGCTCCCGTCGCTGGGCGAGGAGGGGCAGGTCGCGATCCGCGCCGTGGGGTCCCTGGTCGACGGGGCCGAGGCGGACACGTACGACGATCCGGCCGTCGCCCGGATCAAGGGCTCGTCGCGCATGCTCAAGGTGCTGCGCAAGGCGGTGCGGGGAGTGCTGGACGCCGGGGACGACGTCCCCGCGCGGCTGCGGGTCGTGGCGTTCGGCGCGCGCGTGGAGCTGGAAGCCGAGGAACTGCGGCGCATCCGCCAGACGGCGCTCGGCGGCACCGCCCCCGTCAACTTGCTGCGCCCGCGCGCCCGGAGACTGATCCTGGACGCGCTGTGGTCCAAGTCCGGCGGCCCCAGGCGCTACACGGATCCCGAACTCGCGGCGGAGGCCCGGTCCGCGTTCGACGAGGACATCACGACCGAGGACTCGTTCACCGACTTCCTCGCCGCGTGGTGGCCGGAGTTGACGCCCCGCCGGGTGCTCGCGGTGCTGGCCGAGGAGAGGCGGCTGTCGCGCTGGTCGCGCCGGGTGCTCAACCCGCGCGAAGTGCGGCTGCTGGCACGCTCGTTGGGGCGTCTGGACGCCGCCGGCAAGGGCCCGTTGTCGGTGCACGACGTGGCGCTGCTGGACGAGCTGGAGACGCTGCTCGGCGCCCCCGCCCGCCCGAAGCGGCCGCGCGAGGCCGACCCGCTGGACCACCTCACCGGCCTCGAGGAACTGATGCCCGTGCGCCAGGAGTCGCGGCGCGAACGGGCCGAGCGGCTGGCGGAGGAGCGCCGGGACTACGCGCACGTCATCGTCGACGAGGCGCAGGACCTCACCCCCATGCAGTGGCGCATGGTCGGCCGCCGCGGCCGGCACGCCACGTGGACGATCGTCGGCGACCCGGCGCAGTCCTCCTGGTCCGACCCGGACGAGGCGGCCGCCGCCCGGGACGAGGCGCTCGGCACCCGCCCGCGCCGCCGCTTCCGGCTCACGGTGAACTACCGCAACCCGGCGGAGATCGCCGAACTGGCCGCGAAGGTACTGGCGTTGGCGATGCCGGGCATGGAGTCCCCGGCGGCCGTCCGCTCGACGGGCGTCGTGCCCCGGTTCGCCGTCGCGGGCGACGGCTTCGGCGCGGCGGTGCGCGAGGAGGCGCTGCACCTGCTGGGCGACGTCGACGGCACGATCGGCGTGGTCGTCCCCATGGGCCGCCGCGAGGAGGCGCGTGCGTGGGTGAGCGGGCTGGGCGACCGCGTGGTGGTGCTCGGCAGCCTCGAGGCCAAGGGCCTTGAGTACGACGCGACCGTCGTGGTGTCGCCCGCCGAGATCGCCGACGAGTCCCCGGCGGGCCTGCGCGTGCTCTACGTGGCGCTCACCCGCGCCACCCAGCGGCTGACGGTGCTCGCGGGGGAGCGGGACGAGCCGGACGCGCACGGGGTGCCGGACCTGCTCCGGGACTGACGCCGGCCGGCTGAAGTCGGCCGGCTGAAGTCGGCCGACGCCACCGGAATCACTTCGCGGGGGCGTTTGTTAGCCTGGGTACGGCACCGGCTCGATCCAAGCCCCCGGGCCCAACCTTCGTCGCTTCGAGCGACCACTTGCCGCGAGGCGAGCATGGCGGGCCGGTGTCACAGGCGTTCCGACGGGCGCCCTTTTCCACGGAAAAGGGCGCCCGTCGTGTTGTGTGCCCCCTCCGTTGTCGCTCTCGTATGGCGAGAGACACCTTTCGGAATCCGGGGGTGGTTACCGTCTACCGACGGGTAGGTGGGACGATCGAATGTCGCGCGGAGACGCGTGCGGAACAACATGATCAGGAAAAGACAGGGGAAAGCGGCCATGGCAACGGCGCCTAGCGTCTCGTACTCGATGACGGTCCGGCTGGAGGTCCCGGCGAGCGGGACCGCGGTCAGCCAGCTCACCACGGCCGTGGAGTCCTCCGGCGGTTCCGTCACGGGCCTGGACGTGACCGCGTCCGGCCACGAGATGCTGCGGATCGATGTGACCGTCGCCGCGACGTCCACCGCGCACGCCGACGAGATCGTGCAGGAGCTGCGTGGCATCGAGGGTGTGACGGTCGGGAAGGTGTCGGACCGTACGTTCCTGATGCATCTGGGCGGCAAGATCGAGATGGCGTCCAAGCACCCGATCCGCAACCGTGACGACCTGTCGATGGTCTACACCCCCGGTGTGGCGCGGGTGTGCATGGCGAT
>NZ_JBTHHU010000044.1:0-59019 GCF_059089585.1 Streptomyces sp. SX-6
AGGACCGTCCCGGTGACAAGCGGCTGGTCGCCTATGTCGTTCCTGCCGCGGGTGGCACGGTCGACGGCGCCGAAGTACGCCGCTTCCTCAGCGGTCGCCTCCCCGAATTCATGCTGCCGGCCGCGGTCGTTCCGCTGCCGGAACTGCCTCTGACCCCCAACGGCAAGCTGGACCGACGCGCGTTGCCGGCACCCGAGTACGACGCCCCGGCATCCGGGCGCGGTCCGCGCAACGGGCATGAGCAGGTCCTCTGCGCGGCCTTCGCCGAGGTACTGGGTGTGGAGCGGGTCGGGATCGATGACAGCTTCTTCGATCTCGGTGGCCATTCCCTGCTGGCCACCCGCCTCATCAGCCGCATCCGCACCGTTCTGAACGTGGAACTGCCCCTGCGTGCCCTCTTCGAGGGGCCGACGGTAGCCCGGCTCGCCGAGCGGGTCGCTGACGCCGGAGCGGCGCGGCCGGCGCTGGTGCCGATGGACCGCCCGGCCAAAGCGCCACTGTCCTACGCCCAGCGGCGGCTGTGGTTCCTCAACCGCTTCGAGGACGAAACGGCATCGGCGTACAACATGCCCATCGCCCTGCGGCTGACGGGAGACGTGGACCACGCGGCACTGGGGGCGGCTCTCCACGACGTGGTCGCACGGCACGAGTCTTTGCGCACCGTGTTCCCCGATGGCGCGGACGGCTCACCGGTCCAGCACGTCCTGGACACCGATGATGCCTGCCCTGCCCTGTCGGCGGTGCCGGTATCCCAGGCAGAGCTCTCCGACGTGTTGGCGGCCGAGGCGGTGCGAGGGTTCGAGCTGGCGGTCGAACCCCCATTGCGGGCAAGGCTGTTCGTGCTGGATGACGCCACCCATGTCCTGATGGTGGTGCTGCACCACATCGCCGGTGACGGCTGGTCGATGGTGCCGCTGGCCCGCGACCTGGCCGCGGCGTATGAGGCGCGTACCGCTGGCCGTGCTCCAGAGTGGGAGCCGTTGCCGGTGCAGTACGCCGATTATGCGCTGTGGCAGCGGCAGCTGCTCGGCGATGAGTCCGACCCGGACAGTCCGCTCAGTCGGCAGGTCGCGTATTGGAAGGCGCAACTGGACGACCTCCCCGAGCAGTTGAAGCTTCCCGTCGACCGGTCCCGGGCCGCGGAAGCCTCCTACCGGGGCGATCATGTGGCGTTCAAACTGGACGCAGAGCTGCATGGGCGACTGGCCGAACTGGCCCGGCGGTCGGGTGCCAGCATGTTCATGGTGGTGCAGGCCGCGTTCGCCGCGCTGCTGTCGCGGCTCGGGGCCGGGACGGACATCCCGATCGGTTCACCGGTCGCCGGGCGTATGGACGAGGCGTTGGACGATCTTGTTGGGTTCTTTGTGAATACGCTGGTGTTGCGTACGGATGTGTCGGGTGATCCGAGTTTCCGTGAGTTGGTCGGGCGGGTTCGTGAGGCCGACTTGGCCGCGTACGCGCATCAGGATGTGCCGTTCGAGCACCTGGTGGAGGTCCTCAACCCCACCCGCTCCACCTCCCGGCACCCCCTGTTCCAGGTGATGCTGACCTTCCAGAACAACGAACAGGCCGACATACGGCTCCCCGGCATGACGCTGGAGCAGGAGGTCACACCCACCGCCACCGCGAAGTTCGATCTGTCGCTGAGCATGCGCGAAACGGAGGGTGCGGATGGCGGACCGGCGGGGCTCGTCGGGTCCTTCGAGTTTGCGATGGACCTGTTCGACCGGGTGACGGTCGAGGGGCTCGCCGGACAGTTCGCACGACTCCTGGCCGCGGCGGTCGGCGACCCCGACCGGCCGGTCGGCGACCTGGAGATTCTGTCCGTGAAGGAGCGCGAGAAGCTGCTGACCGGCTGGCAGGGCCCCCACATCGACCTCGCGCCGCAGCTGCTGTCAGAGCTCTTCGAGGAACAGGCGGGGCGCACCCCGGAGGCAACAGCCGTCGTCTTCGAGGACATCGAGCTCAGCTATGCGGAGCTGAACACGTGGGCCAACCGCCTTGCCCGGTTCCTGATCGGACACGAGGTCGGCCCGGAGGACACAGTGGCCCTGGTGCTGCCGCGCTCCGTGGACATGCTGGTGGCCATGCTGGCGGTGCTGAAGGCGGGTGCGTCCTATCTGCCGGTGGACCCCCGATACCCGGCCGAGCGCATCGCGTACGTGCTCGAGGATGCCCAGCCCGTGGTGGTGCTCACCACGGCAGAAGAACGCGGCCGCGTCCCGTACGGTGCCATCGTGCTGGAGGAGGCTGCCGAGGCGGTCGCCCGTGAGTCCGGGGCCGACGTACCGGACTCTCACCGGCGCAGCCGCCTGCTGCCCGGCCACCCCGCGTACCTGATCTACACTTCGGGCTCCACGGGAAGGCCGAAGGGCGTCGTGGTCACTCAGGAGGCGGTCAGCGGCCACCTGAGGTGGATGGCGGCGGCGTACCCGCTCGACGCCACGGACAAGATGCTCGCCCGGACCTCGTTCAGCTTTGACGCGGCCGTGTGGGAGACATGGCTGCCACTGGTCACGGGCGCCGCCCTGCACATGGCCACCGCCGAAGTCGCCGCCGACCCGCACCGGTTGGCGGACTACATCGCCGAACGCCGCATCACGGTTGCCCAGGTCGTGCCCTCCCTGCTGTCCGAGCTGTGCGCGGCCGCCGTAGCAGCGGACTGCACCGCGTCGCTGCGAAGGCTCTTCGTGGGCGGTGAACCGCTGCCCGCTGCCTTGGCGGAGCTGGCTCAGGACACCTGTGGCGTACCTTGCGTCAACCTGTACGGGCCCACCGAGTCCACCGTCCAGGTCACTCATTACGAGGCGCGGCCCAACACCTCGGGCACCGGCCGGGGCGGCGATGCGTACCTGCCGGTCGGCAGCCCCGTGTGGAACGTCCGCGCTTATGTCCTCGACGATCGGCTGCGGCCGGTGCCCGTGGGCATCCCCGGCGAGCTGTACCTGGCCGGCGATCAGCTGGCACGCGGCTACACGGGTCCGACCGGCCTGACCGCCGAACGGTTTGTCGCCGACCCCTATGGGCCCCCGGGCGCCCGCATGTACCGCACCGGCGACCTGATGCGCCGGCGGCGCACCGGCGACCTGGAGTTCCTGGGGCGTGTCGACGAACAGGTCAAACTGCGCGGCTTCCGTGTCGAACTCGGAGAGATCGAGGCCGCGTTGATGGCGCAGTGGCAGATCGCCCGGGCTGCCGTCCTGGTCCGGGAGGACCGGCCCGGTGACAGACGCCTGGTGGCGTATGTGGTGCCCGCCGACGGCGCCCCGCTCGACCTCGGCGAGCTGCGTGGCCGCCTCGCCGCCGTCCTGCCGGACTTCATGGTGCCCACGGCTGTGGTGGCCCTGGACGCGTTCCCGCTCATGCCCAACGGCAAGCTGGACCGGCGCGCCCTGCCGGCGCCCGATGTGCCGGCCGTCGCCGGACGTGCCCCGCGCAACCCCCAGGAAGAGGCCCTGTGCGGCCTGTTCGCGGAGGTTCTGGGCGTGACCGGGGTGGGGATCGACGACAACTTCTTCGATCTTGGCGGCCACTCGCTGCTCGCCACTCGCTTGATCACCCGGATCAGGACGGTGTTCGGCGTGCGCATGTCGCTGCGGACGCTGTTCGAGGCCCCCACCGTCGCGCGCCTGGTGCAGCGGTTCGACGGCGGTGACTCGAGTGACGGCCTGGCCGTGCTGATGCCGCTGCGCGCGGAGGGCAGTCGGCCCCCGCTGTTCTGCGTTCACCCGGCCAGCGGCCTCAGCTGGGCCTACGCGGGCATGCTGCAGCACCTCGGGCCCGACCAGCCGGTGTACGGCCTGCAGGCGCGCGGCATCGCCGAGGAACAGCGGCTGCCCGGCTCCCTGGAGGAGATGGCCGCCGACTATGTGGCACAGATCCGCACCGTGCAGCCGTCGGGCCCGTACCACCTCCTCGGCTGGTCCTTCGGCGCCGTCGCCGCGTACGCTGTCGCGACCGCGCTCCAGGAACAGGGCGAGGCCGTCGCGTTCCTGGCGCTCCTCGACGGATATCCCTACAACGGGGACGACGCGGAGACAGCGGAGACGGCGGACGAGCCGGATGAAGTGGCCATCCTCCGGGCTCTCCTGCGCGACATGGGCATCGAGGACGACCTGCGCGATGACACCGTGCCCCCGCTGGCCAAGGCAGCGGATCTGCTGCGCCGCCAGGGCGGCGCGTTGACCGGGCTCGAGGAGAAGACGCTGGCCAGGGTGGTCGCCGTCTGCGCCAACGGCGCACGCATCTCCACCCGGTTCCGTCCGGCGGCATTCCGCGGCGACATCGAGTTCTTCACGGCCGCCGCGGGCCGCCCCGACCGGCTCGACGCCCATTCCCTGTGGGCTCCGCATGTGGAGGGACACATCACCGACCACCCCGTCGACTGCGAGCACAGCGACATGACCACGTCGGGGCCGCTCAAGGAGATCTCCGAGGCGGTCGCCCGGAAGCTCGACCAGCTCGCGGGGAACGAGGGCGGCCGGTGACGCTCTCCGCCCGGCGGCGAGGCTCGCGCCGTATCAGTGGGCCGGCTGCGTCCGGCTCGCCGATCCGGCGCCTCCTCGGCTGCTGCCACCGCTACCGTCGCACCGTCGCGCTCACCCTGGGAGCCGCCATGGCCGCCATCGCGGCCGCCGCGGCCGTGCCGCTGATCTCCCGGGCCATCGTGGACCGGGTCATCACCGCGGACGAACTGCCGCTGTGGCCCTGCCTGTCGATGTTGGTCCTGGCCGGACTCATCCGCTTCGGGGCCGGCGCCGCGCAGCGCTCCCTGGCGGCGCGGCTCTCCTGCGACGTCCAGCACGACCTGCGGATGCGCGTCTTCGCCGCGCTGTCCCGGCTCGACGGCACGGGCCAGGACAGGCTGCAGACCGGACAGATCGTCAGCCGGTCGATCTACGACCTGTCCATGGCGCAGGGGCTGCTCGCGATGCTGCCGGACGTCTTCGCCGGAGTCCTGCTGTTGGTGCTGTCCCTCGCGGTGATGTTCGTCCTGTCACCACTCCTCACCGTGGTCATGCTGGTTGTCCTGCCGCCGTTGCTGTACACGGCCTGGCACAGCAGCAGACGCCTGTACCCGGCCACCCTGGAGGCGCGGCAGCGCGAGGCCGCCGTCGCCTCGGTCGTCGACGGCGCGATCGCCGGGGTCCGCGTAGTGAAAGGGTTCGGGCAGGAGGAACGGGAACAGTACAGGCTCGGCGCCGCTGCGAACGTCCTGTTCGCGGCGCGGCGCCGCGTGGTGCGCCTCAACTCCCTGTACGGCTCGACGCTGCAGGCGCTGCCTTTCCTCGGCCAGGTGGGCATCCTCGCCATTGGCGGCTGGATGGCCTCTCGTGGCGCCATCTCGCTCGGTACATTCGTGGCGTTCTCCACATACGTCGCCCAGATCGTCTCCCCGCTGCGCGGCCTGGCCACCGTGGTGACCGGCCTCCATCAGGCACGCGCCAGCGTTGTCCGGGTCTTCGAGGTAGTGGACACCCGGCCCCTCGTCGCGGACCCGCCCGCCGCACGGAGGCTGGCGCCCGGGCCCGTGGGCGTCGAGCTGGCCGATGTGACGTTCGGATACGAGGGGGACGAGGGGCGCGCCGAGCCCGTGCTCCACGGGCTCTCCCTCACCGTGCGACCCGGCGAGACCCTCGCCCTGGTCGGCGCGCCCGGCTCCGGCAAGTCCACGGTGTCGCTTCTGCTGCCCCGCTTCTACGACGTGCAGGGCGGAGCCGTGCGTCTCGGCGGCAGCGATGTGCGGAGCCTGGACCTCGACTCGCTGCGATCCGCCATCGGCCTGGTGCCCGAGCACAGCTTCCTCTTCTCCGGCACCGTGCACGACAACATCGCCTATGGCCGCCCCGAGGCCACCGACGAGCAGGTCGCGGCAGCCGCCGCGGCAGCCTGCGCCGACCGCTTCATCCGCGAACTGCCGCACGGCTACGACACCGTGGTCGGTGAACGGGGCTTCACTCTCTCCGGTGGGCAGCGGCAGCGCATCGCGCTGGCCCGCGCGCTGCTCACCGACCCGCTCGTCCTGCTGCTCGACGATGCCACCTCGGCCGTCGACCCGCGTACCGAAGCGGAGATCCACGCCACGCTCCGCCAGGCGATGAACGGCCGGACCACTCTGCTGGTCGCCCGCCGCCGCAGCACCCTCGAACTCGCCGACCGGATCGCTTTCCTGGAGGGCGGCCGGGTCGTCGACACCGGTACGCACGACGAACTGGCGGCGCGTTCACCGGCGTACCGGGCGCTGTTCGCCGCCGGACCTGACCCGGGCGGCGCGGCCACCGAACGCGGCGGGCCGGCGGGACGCGGGGACACCCCGCTCGCGATGGACACCGGCCCGGGCGTCGCCGAGGAGACCTCGGAGCCGGGCCCCCTGCCCCAACTCGCCGCTCTTGCACCCGCTGTCGATGCGGACCCCGCCTTCGGGCTCCGCCGCCTGCTGCACCCCTTCCGCCGCGCCATCGCCCTGGGAGCAGTGCTTGTCCTGCTCGACGCGCTGGTGAGCGTGTTCGTGCCCCTGCTCATCCGCACCGGCATCGACAGCGGCATCCAACGAGCCGCGTCCCGGGTGGTGTTGGCCACCTCCGTCGCTGCCGTGGCCGTCGTACTCGTGGGCTGGGCGGTCAGCATGGCCCAGATCAGGACGAACGGCATCCTCGGCGAGCGCATCCGCTATGTGCTGCGCCTGCGCGGCTTCGCCCATCTGCAACGCCTCGACCTGGCCTACTACGAGCGCGAGCCATCCGGCCGCATCATGACCAGGATGACCGCGGATGTGGACGCGGTCGCGGCGTTCGCCCAGACCGGGTTCGCCACCGCGGTCGTCAGTCTCGTCTCCACCGTCACCGTGCTCACCGTGCTGCTCGTCCTGGACTGGCGGCTCGGCCTGGTGGTGTGCGCGGCCCTGCCGGTGCTGGCCGGCGCCACGTTCCTGTTCAGGCGGGCGGCCGCTGCGGCATACGGAACCGCTCGCGACACGTCCGGCGCGGTCAACGCGGAGCTGCAGGAGCACGTCGCGGGCCTGCGCATTGTCCAGGCGTTCCGGCAGGCCGAGCGCGGTGCCGAGCGGTTCGCCCGCAAGAGCGCCGCCTACCGTACCGCCCGGCTGCGCGCTCAGCGCTACGCGGCGGGCTACTTCGGTTTTGTGGAATTCCTGCCCGGCGCGACCGCCGCGTGCGTCCTGGCCTTCGGCGCGGACCGAGCCGGCGACGGCACCCTCACCATGGGCCTGCTCGTGGTGTTCCTTCTTTACGCCGACGTCCTGTTCTCCTCCGTCCTGCAGCTCTCCCAGGTCTTCGACGGATACCAGCAGGCATCCATCGGTCTCAGCCGAATCCTGGAGCTGTTCCGCACCCCGACCGGCACTCCGAGAGCTGAACGCCCACTCCCCGTAGGACAGCTGAAGGGAACCATCGACTTCGCGGACGTCTGCTACCGCTACCCCGGCGCGCCCCGGGACGCACTGCACGGCGTATGCCTGAGTGTGCCGGCCGGCCAGACGGTGGCGCTGGTCGGAGAGACCGGCGCGGGCAAGTCGACACTCGTCAAGCTGGTGGGGCGGTTCTACGAAGTCACAGCGGGCGCCGTTCGCGTCGACGGGCACGACCTGCGCACCTTGGAACTCACGGACTACCGCCGCCGCCTCGGCATCGTCCCCCAGGAGATCCACTTGCCGGGCGAGACGGTCCACGACGCCATCGCATACGGCCGCCCCGGGGTGACCCGGGCCGAGGTGAAGGCGGCGGCGAGGGCTGTCGGCGCCCACGAGCTGCTCTCCGGACTCCCCGGCGGATACCGGCACCCCATTGGCGAGGGAGGCCGGAACCTCTCCGCCGGGCAGCGTCAGCTCATCGCCCTGGCGCGAGCCCAACTCGTCGACCCTGATGTGCTCTTGCTCGACGAAGCCACCTCCGCCCTCGACCCGGCCACCGAGGCGGCCGTCTCCGGCGCCGTCTCCCGGCTCGCCGCCGGCCGCACCTCCCTGATAGTTGCTCACCGCCTCACCACAGCGGCGCGCGCGGACCGCATCGTGGTCCTGCACGGCGGCCGCATCGTGGAGGAGGGCAGTCACGCCGGACTGCTCGCCCACGGCGGTCACTACGCACGGCTGTGGCGCGCTGCGCTCCCGGAGGACGGCTGCGACAGGCAGTTCGCCGCGGGTCGGTGACCTGCGGATATCCGGGCTGCCACCAGTCCTAGTCGCGCAGCGCGCGCCGGTGATCGTCGCTCCGCAGCGTGGCCAGCGCGAGAGCCCCGGGGACGCAGGCGGCGATGACGTAGTAGGCCGGGATGTCGGCGCTGCCGGTGCGCCGCCCCAGTTCGGTGATCAGCAGTCCCGCACAGCCGGAGAACACCGCGTTCGAGAGCGCGTACGCCACGCCCAGGCCCGTACAGCGGACCCGCGTGGGAAACATCTCGGCCAGCATCGCGGGCCCGGGCCCCGCCATGAGTCCCACCAGAGCACCTGCCACTGCCACCGCGCCGCCCTTCAGCCACACCGGGGCCGCCGGGTCCCGCACCAGCCCGAGCAGCGGCAACGCCGACGCCGCCGACAGGACGGCACCGGTCAGCATCACCGCCCGCCGTCCGATCCGGTCGCTCAGCGCGCCCGCGGGGAGGATCACGGCGGCGAAGCCGAGGTTGGCGAAGACGGTGGCCGCCAGTGCCTGCCGGAGGCTCGCGCCCAGAACGCTCTGAAGGTACGAGGGGAGCACCACGAGGAACGTGTATCCGGCCGCCGCCCATGCCATGAGCCGCCCGGCCCCGAGCGCCATGGCCGCCACCGAGGCCCGTGCCTCTGCTTGTGGCGCCCGGCGAAAAGACGGTGTCTCCTCCAGCCCCAGACGCATCAGCAGGGCCACTGCCCCCATGGGCAGCGCCGCAAGGAACGGCAGCCGCCACCCCCAGGACGTGACCTGCCCCTCCGACAGCACCGCGGCCACCAGCGCCGCCGCGCCGGAACCAGCGAGCAGACCGAGCGCCACGGTGAACGACTGCCACGCCCCGTACAGCCCCCGCCTGCCCGGCGGTGCCAGCTCCGTCAGCAGCGAGACGGCACCGCCGAACTCCCCACCTGCCGACAGGCCTTGGACGATGCGCAGTGCCGTCAGCAGCCATGGTGCCGCGGCGCCGGCCGTCGCGTACGTGGGCAGCGCACCGATGAGTGCCGTCGCACAGGACATGGTCACGACAGCCGCGATCAGCGCCGGCCTGCGCCCGAACCGGTCACCGGCCCGGCCGAGGAGCAGGGCGCCCACCGGCCGGAAGAAGAACGCCAGGGCGAACGCCCCGTACGTCCGGACCAGGGCCTCCGCCTCCCCGCCGCCCCGGGAGGCGAAGAAATTGGCCGCCACGACTGTCGCGAAGTAGCCGTAGACGCCGAACTCGTACCACTCGATGAAGTTGCCGGCCGATCCCGCGGCCACGGCTTTCAGCGAGCGCGGCAACCGGGGCTCCGCCCGGGAA
This sequence comes from Streptomyces sp. SX-6, assembly GCF_059089585.1. NCBI lineage: Bacteria > Bacillati > Actinomycetota > Actinomycetes > Kitasatosporales > Streptomycetaceae > Streptomyces > Streptomyces sp. SX-6. The sequence continues at coordinate 9,463 of NZ_JBTHHU010000044.1, forward strand.
CGCCCGAGGAGAGTGACCGCTCTCTTGCACACAGTTACTACTTGCGCCCGGCGGACGAACAAATAACTGCTCGCGCTCAACCGATGGCGCCGATGCGGAGTCTTTACTCAAGTAGGCTTCCCCGGCGTGCGCCCGCATCGCGCGCGCCGGGCATTGGTCATTAACCGGGGAGGAACCGGCTTTGCACGTGCAGGAGTGGCTCGAATCGGTGCCGGCGGTCGCCGTCTACCTGTTGGTGGGCGGGGTCATCGGCCTGGAGAGTCTGGGCATCCCGCTTCCCGGTGAGATCGTTCTTGTCAGCGCCACGCTGATGGCTGCCACCGGCGGCGACCACATCAACCCCTACATCCTCGGCGCCTGTGCCGTCGCGGGTGCCATCATCGGAGACTCGTGCGGCTATCTGATCGGCCGCAAGGGCGGCAAACCACTGCTGGACCGGCTCGGCCGTAAGTTCCCCAAGCATTTCGGCCCCCACCATGTGGCCACCGCCGAGCAGGCCTTCACGAAGTGGGGCATGTGGGCCGTCTTCATCGGCCGGTTCATCGCGCTGCTGCGCATCTTCGCCGGACCGCTCGCGGGCGTCCTGAAGATGCCGTACTGGAAGTTCCTCATCGCCAACGTGCTCGGCGGCATCGTCTGGGCCGGCGGTACGGTCGCGCTCATCTACACGGTGGGCAAGGCCGCCGAGGAGTGGATCGGCAAGTTCTCCTACCTCGGTCTCGCCGCCGCCGTCCTCTTCGGCATCGGCTCGTTCGTCGTGATGCGGATGAAGGCCAAGAAGGCCGCGGCGAAGGCCGAGGCGATGGAGGCCGCCGAGACCGAGACCGCCGCCGTCGCCGAATAGGGCGATAGGGCGACCCGCCGCTTCCGCAGCCCGCGTACGACAACCGTCGTGCGCGGGCTGTGTGCGTTCGGTGCGCTCAGCGGCGGCCCAGTACGCAGTCCCCGCACGGCGCGGCGCCGGGCTTGCGGTGGTAGAGGCAGCAACTGCGCCGCCGGAAGGCCGATCCGGGCCACTCGGCCAGGCCGTGGTGGCTGCCGAGGCCCGTCAGCTCGCGGCCCAGGGCCTGCGCGTGTGCCGCCCGTTCGGGGTGGGCCGCTGCGACGGCATCGAGTGCTTCCGCCACCGTGGAGGCCGAGTTGCCCCACAGGACCTTCGGGGAGATCGGCAGGAGTTCGCGCAACGCGTCCGCGACCGGCTCCAGCAGCGCATGCCCTTGCGCGTACACCTCCTCCGGCGAAGCCGCCTTCCAGTGCCCCGCGGGCCGGGCCAGGTGCAACGGCACCGCACCGCCCGGTGCGGGCAGCCAGTACAACTCCCCGCCCGGCAGGTCGAGCAGCAGCCCGTGGCACAGGTGCGCGCCGATCAGCGGGGACCAGACCCGGGCCGCCAGGCCCTGGAACATCACGGAGGCGGCCACCCGCCGCTCCGTCAGGGCGAGGCGTCGCGCGACACCGTCGACACGGCCGGCGAGCGCGCTGCGGTCGGTTGCCAAATCGGCCCAGGGGCGGGCGTCGTGGGGCGGTGGACCGGTACTGACGCTGAAGAAGCGCCTCAAGTCGGCCAAGTCGGCCAGGGAATACGGCATCGGTTGAGAGCCTGTCACAGGGCCATTTGAACATCCCTTTAAGATGTCCGTGGATGCCAGGAAGCCGGTGCAATTCCGGCACGGTCGCGCCACTGTGACCGGGGAGCGAACCTCGACGAAGGCCACGGCCGCAAGGCGGGAAGGCCGAGGGGAGTGCTGATCCGGGAGTCAGGAGACTGGCCCGCTTGCCATGCCCCGACCCCCGGCCCGGTTCCGGTGAGAGGACCCACACAGCACCATGCGCATTCGCATACGCATGCTTCCCGGCCTGGCGGCAGCCGTCTGTCTGCTGCTCGTCGCCGGCTGCGGCTCGGCCGCGCCCAGGACCGATTCGGCGGACACGGACACCGCCGAAGGCTTCCCCTACACCGTGCGCAACTGCGGTGTCACCACCACCTATCAGCACCCGCCCACCCGTGCGGTGGCGCTCAACCAGCACGCCACCGAGATCATGCTGGCGCTGGGCCTGCAGAAGTCCATGGTGGGCACCGCCTACCTCGACGACGCCGTACTGCCCGAGTACCGGGCCGCCTATGACTCGGTCAAGGTGCTCGCCAAGCAGTATCCCTCCCAGGAGACTCTGCTCTCCGCCGAACCCGACTTCGTCTACGCCGGGTTCGGCAGCGCCTTCGACGAGTCGCAGGGACGCGGCCGTGCCGCGCTCGCCAAGAGCGGCGTCAACACCCACCTCAGCATCGAGAACTGCCCCTCCGGCCGCGTGACCACGGCCACCGACGACCAGGAGATCCTGACCGTCGGCCGGATCTTCGGGGCGGAGGGCCGGGCCAAGGCGCTGGTCGCCTCGATGCACACCACCCTGGACCGGGTGAAGTCCCGCCTCGCCCAGGCGAAACCGGTGAAGGCCTTCGTCTACGACAGCGGCGAGCAGACCGCGTTCACCGCCGGCGGCGCGGGCATCGGCAACGAGATCCTCGAACTGGCCGGTGGCAGAAACGTCTTCGCCGACCTCGACAAGCGCTTCGGCAACGTGTCGTTCGAGCAGGTCGCCCAGCGGGCCCCCGAGGTTGTCGTGATCTACGACTACGGGGATCAGTCCGTCGAGGCCAAGAAGTCCTTCCTGCTGTCGAACCCGGCGCTCAAGGACGTGCCCGCGATCCGCGACCGGCGCTTCGTCGTACTCCCGCTCTCCTCCACGGTGTTGGGCGTACGGGTGCCCGCGGCGGTCGAGTCGCTGGCCCGGCAGCTGCACCCGGAGTCCTTCCGGTGACCCGGAACACCCGGTACTGGTCGGTGGTGGCGGGGCTGCTCGTCCTGCTGTGCGCGGTGGTCACGTTCGGCGTCGCACTGGGCTCGGTCACGGTGCCGCCCGGACAGGTCTGGCAGATCCTGTGGCACCGGCTCGTACCGTCGTCGGGCGGTGGCGACTGGCCGCAGGTCCGGGAAACCATCGTGACGGACGTCCGGCTGCCCAGGGTGCTGCTCGGCGGCACCGTGGGGGCGGGGCTGTCCGTCTGCGGCATGGCGCTCCAGGCCCTCGTCCGCAATCCGCTCGCGGAACCGGCGCTGCTCGGCGTCTCCTCCGGGGCGAGCGTCGGCGCGGTGCTGGTGGTCGTCTCCGGGGTCACCCTGTTCGGGACGTACTCGCTGTCCGCCGCCGCCTTCCTCGGCGGGCTGGCCGCGCTGGTGGTGGTCTACACCCTGGCGCGGGCCGGCGGCCGGATGACCACCCTCCGGCTGATCCTGGCCGGGGTCGCCACCGAGCATGTGCTGCTCGCCGTGACCAGCTTCCTGATCGTGACCTCCGACCAGCCGCAGAAGGCACAGTCCGCGATGCAGTGGATGCTCGGCGGGCTGGGCGGTACCGGTTGGGACCGCCTGTGGCTGCCCGCGGCCGCCGTCCTGCTCGGCACCGTCGTCCTGCTGGGTACGGCCCGGCAGCTCAACCTGCTGCTGGCCGGGGAGGAAGCCGCCGCCGCACTCGGCCTCGACGTAGGCCGCTTCCGCGCGCTGCTGTTCGTGCTCTGCGCGCTGCTGGTCGGGGTGATCGTGGCGGTCAGCGGCGCGATCGGATTCGTCGGCCTGATGATTCCGCACATCACCCGGCTGCTGGTCGGCGCCGACCACCGGCGCGCCCTGCCCGTCGCCGCCCTGCTCGGCGCGGTCTTCCTGATCGCCGCCGACCTGCTCGCCCGCATGGTGATCCGGCCCGAGGAGATCCCCGTCGGCATCGTCACCTCCCTTGTCGGCGGTCCTGCTTTTCTGTGGCTGATGTACCGCAAGGGGCTGGCATGAGCGAGCTGCGCACCGAAGCGGTGACCGTACGCGCGGACGGACGCGCCCTGGTCGAGGAGGTCTCGCTACGAGCCGCCCCCGGCGAGGTGCTCGGGCTGGTCGGCCCGAACGGGGCGGGCAAGTCCACCTTGTTGCGCACCTGCTACCGGGCGCTGCGCCCGAGCTCCGGCCGGGTGCTGCTGGACGGCGAGGACATCTGGCGGATACCCGGCAGGCAGTTCGCCCGCAGGCTCGCCGCGGTGCTGCAACAGACCCCGGCCGAATTCGAGTTGACGGTCCGCGACGTGGTGTCCATGGCACGCGCCCCGTACCAGCGCGCCTTCCGGGGCGACGGCCGGGACGACCTCCGGGCCGTCGGCTCCGCGCTGGAGGCGCTGGGTGTGGCCGACGTGGCCGAGCGGCGCTTCGACCGGCTCTCCGGCGGTGAGAAGCAACGGGTGCTGATCGCCAGGGCGCTGGCCCAGGAGCCGTCGGTGATGGTGCTGGACGAGCCGACCAACCACCTGGACCTGCGCCACCAGCTCGACGCGCTGCGGCTGGTGCGCGAGCTCGGGGTCACCGCCGTCATCGCCCTGCACGACCTCAACCTGGCGGCCGCCTTCTGCGACCGCGTCTGCGTCATGCACGGCGGGCGGCTGACCGCCGCCGGAACCCCGGAAGAGGTCCTCACGCCCCAACTGATCGCCGAGGTCTACGGGGTGACCGCCGAGGTCACCCGGCATCCGCGCACGGGGAAGCCGAACATCGTCGTGCTGCCTTAGTGTTGGGGGCGGCGGACGCCCGGCACGGCCGCCGTGCCGGGCGTCCGCCGCGGGGGAGCACGTCGCGTCAGTTCGAGGACGTCGCCTCGCGGTGAGCCTGCGCCAGCTCCACGTACGTCGCGGCGTTGAGCTTGATGTGCTCGCGCTCCTCGGCGGTCAGCTGTCGCCTGACCTTGGCCGGCACCCCCGCGACCAGCGAGCCCGGAGGCACCTCCATGCCCTGGGGGACGAGCGCCTGCGCGGCGACCAGCGAACCGGCGCCGATCCGCGCGCCGTTGAGGACGGTCACCCCCATGCCGACCAGGACGTCGTCCTCCACGGTGCAGCCGTGCAGAACGGTGTTGTGGCCCACGGTCACCCGCTCCCCGACGCTCACCGGGAAGCCGGGGTCCACGTGCACGGTGCAGTTGTCCTGGATGTTGCTGTCCGCGCCGATCGTGATCGGTCCGCCGTCGGCCCGCAGCACGGCGTGGTACCAGATGCTCGAACCCGCCCCCAGCGTCACGTCGCCGAGCACGACGGACGTCGGCGCGGTGAAGGCGCGCGGATCGATCCTCGGCTCCTTGCCGCACACACCGGAAATCAACGCCCGTTCGGTCATGGCTCTCTCCTCGCTCGTCCCACGGGCACCGTATGTGACGTGGCCACGGCCCGTGCCGCCGTGGGTCGAAGATCACAGGGCCCGTGCCGTCCGGCCCGCCGGGCGCTGAGTACGGTGAGCGGGTGCCGAAGAATCGCAACACGTTCTCGTCCGGCGCCGTCGTGGCCCTCCGGGCCTGGCGGCGCCGGGCCGTCTCGAGCGCCGTCCACCGCGGCTGGCGCTGGGTCCAGGACGCCGGGTCGGTCACCGCGGAGCGCCCCGGCCCGTACCGCTTCAGCAGGATGGGCACCGGCACCCGGCTCGCGTTCCCGCTCGGGACCGTGTTCGGTGAGCGGTGGATCGAGATCGGCGACCACTGCGTCATAGGCGAACAGGTCACCCTCACCGCCGGGATGATGCCGGACCTCGACCTCGGCCCGGAGCCCGTGCTGCGCCTGGGCAACGGCGTCGTGCTCGGCCGGGGCAGCCATGTGATCGCGTCCCAGCGGATAACCTTCGGCGACGACGTGTTCTGCGGCCCCTACGTCTATGTCACCAGCGACAACCACTCCTACGACGACCCCACCCAGCCCATCGGCCGGCAGTGGCCGCGCAGCGCGCCCGTCACGATCGGCTCCGGGAGCTGGCTGGGCACCGGGGCGGTGATCCTGCCCGGCGCACGGCTCGGGCGGAACGTGGTCGTCGCGGCGGGCGCGGTGGTCCGCGGCGAGGTGCCCGACCACGCGGTCGTGGCCGGGGTCCCCGCCAAGGTCGTACGGCGCTGGGACGAGACGGAGGGCTGGGTTCCGCCGATACGCGGCACTTGACCCGTCAATCCGTTGACCCGTCGTAGCTCGTCAACCCGTCGCGAGCAGCACCGTGCCGACGAGAGCCAGTCCCGCGCCGGACGCCTGGACGGTGCGCAGCCGTTCGCTCAGCAGGCCGCGCGCGGCCAGTGCGGTGACGACGGGGTAGAGCGAGGCGAGGACGGCGGCCACGGTCACCGGACCGTTCTGCGCGGCCAGCGCGTAGGTGCCGTTGGCGGTCACGTCCGCCAGCCCCACGAAGGCGAGCGCGGGCAGCGCCTGGCGGATCGCGCCCAGGCCGCCGTCGGGCAGTGCCGGAGTGCCGCGCCGCGCGGACGCGTACAGCGCCCCCACGCCCACCGCCACGTTGCTCAGGCGCTGGACGAACAGGGCGAGGAACAGCCCGGTCAGCGTGTGCGACGCCTCCGCGATCAGGGACATCGTCAGGCCGAAGCCGGCCGCCGCGATCAGCGTCAGCATCAGGGTCTGCCGCTGCACGCGCGCACCGCCCCCGCCCGGCCCGCTCGCCAGGACCACTCCGGCCACGGCGACCGCGATCCCCGCGAACTGGAGCGGGCCCGGACGCTCGCCGAGGACGAGGCCGACACCGACCGGCACCACGACGCCGCCGAGCGCGCCGATCGGGGCCACGACCCCCATCGGCCCGAGCGACAGGGCCCGGTAGAAGCAGAGCATCGCGCCCGTGCCCACCGCACCCGCCGCCACCGCGAACCACAGCTGCGGCCCGGCCTCCGACCAGCCGCCGGTCGCCACGACGATCGTGCCCAGCGCACCCACCGCCAGCAACTGTGAGACCAGTACCACGGTCAGGGCAGGCATGCGCCGGGTGAGCAGTCCGCCGCCGAAGTCGGCCAGCCCCCACAGGAAGCTGGTGGCCAGGGCGAAGAGCGGTGTCATGGGGTGAACCTCGCAGTACAGTGTGATGAATGCTGGAGCGCACCACACTGTAGTGCAATCTGCTTGACTGTCTCATCGAATATCTTGGACGGGAATGTGACGGACCTCGATCAGCTCACCCAGTCGCTCGCCCGCAACCTCAAACACTGGCGCAACGAGCGCCACTTCACGCTCGACGCCCTCGCGGCCCGTTCCGGGGTCAGCCGCGGCATGATCATCCAGATCGAGCAGGCGCGGACGAACCCCAGCGTCGGCACCACCGTCAAGCTCGCCGACGCGCTCGGCATCAGCATCACCACCCTCCTCGATTACGACAGCGGCTCGAGGGTCCGGCTCGTGCCCGAGGAGCAGGCGGTGCGCCTATGGACCACCGAGGCCGGCAGCCACACCGCGCTGCTGGTGGGGACGGACACCCCCGGGCCGCTCGAACTGTGGGACTGGCGCATCGAACCCGGCGACAGCAGCACCTCGGACCCGCACCCGGCGGGCACCATGGAACTCCTGCGGGTCACGGCCGGAGAGCTCACGCTCGTCGTCGACGGCGAGGAGCACACCGTGCCCGCCGGCACCGCGGCGACCTTCGAGGCGAACGTCCCGCACACCTACCGCAACGACGGGGAGCGGGCCGTCGAGATGACCATGGTGGTGGCCGTACCGCCCCTGCGCTGACATAGGTTGGGGCCATGACGAGAACGCCGATGGACGCCTTCGACGATGTCCGCCCCGCCCTCGAGCGCCTGGACCTGCTGGTGCCGCCGGTCGCCGACGCGATCCGGGCCTGGCGCGGGCCGGTCCCCGTCGAGGAACTGCGGCACGTGGACACCCCGCCGGAGAAGGCCGACACGGCCGTCCTGGTGGAGCACTACGGGGCGTGGCTGCTGGAGCAGTCCGCCAACTGCGTGGTCATCGCGGCCAGGCGCGGCGGCGACACCACCCTCGCCGCCTGCCTCGTCCCCGGCCACACGCGCGCGGACGTCAACGGCGTCGTACGCCGTCATCTCGGCGCGCGCAAGGCCTCGTTCGCGCCCCTCGACGCCACGGTCGAGGCGACCGGCATGGAGTACGGCGGCATCACGCCGATCGGCCTGCCCGCCGACTGGCCGCTGCTGGTGGACTCGGCGGTGGCCGACGCCCCGTACGTGCTCATCGGCAGCGGCAGCCGGCGCGGCAAGCTCATCGTGCCGGGCAAGGCGCTGGCCGAACTGCCCGGCGCCACCGTGCTCGACGGGCTCGCCGCCTGACGCTGGACCGGCTAGACCGCCTTCACCCGCCTCGACACGTCGAGCGACAGGGCGGTCGAGTGCTCGGCGAAGCCGAGGCTCCGGTAGAGGTGTTCGGCGTCATCCGTCGCGTGCAGATCGACGCGTGTGACGCCGTGCCCGGCGAACCAGTCGAGCAGCGCCTCGGTCGTCGCCCGTGCGAACCCCCGCCCCCGGTAACCGGGATCCGTGCACACGTTGAAGACGAAGCCGAACCGCCCCGTCGGATGACCGGGCGCCGGCAGCCGCTCCTCGATCCGCCCCACCGCACACGCGGCCAGACGCGGCCCCTCCGCGGCGGGGCCGCCGTCCACGACGAACGCCCCGAGCACCGGATCCGGTACCGCGAGCTGACGCCGCATGACCTCCTCCGCGGCGCCCTCCCAACCGCCGCCTGTGTCATGGGCGTTCATGGCGGTGAACATCGCGCGGCGCAGCCGTATGACCTCGGGCGCGTCCTCGGGGCGCGCGGCGCGTACGGCCGTCACGGCCGCCCCAGCCGGGGGAACTCGATCGCCGGGCAGCGGTCCATCACCATCGACAGCCCCGCCTTCCGCGTCCGTTCGTACGCCTCCTCGTCGATGACGCCCAGCTGGAACCAGACCGCCTTCGCGCCGACCGCGACGGCCTCGTCCGCGACGGCCCCCGCGAGCTCGGATCTGACGAACACGTCGACCACGTCGACGGGAAAGGGAATCTCCGCCAGCGAGGCGTACCCCTGCTCCCCGTGCACCGCCTCGGCCTTCGGGTGCACGGGCACGATGCGCTTGCCGTGACGCTGCAGCACCTCCGCGACGCCGAACGCCGCACGCTGCTCGTTGGACGACAGGCCGACCACCGCCCAGGTGTCGCCGCTCTCTTCGATGATCTTCCGGATGATCCCCGGTTCCGCGTACATGCCCGCTCAACGTGCGGGCCTGCAAGAGCATTCCCGAACTCCGCATAGGCTTGCGGGATGCAGGACGAGTACCGCACGGTGGCCCACGAGGGCGTGCACGAGATCGAGATCAGCAAGTCGCGCTTCATCTGCGCGCTCGCGCCCGCCGCTACCGAGGAGGAGGCCCAGGCCTTCATCGCGCGCATCCGCAAGGAGCACCCGTCCGCCCGGCACCACTGCTTCGCCTACGTCCTCGGCGCCGACGGCTCGGTCCAGAAGGCGAGCGACGACGGCGAACCCGGCGGAACCGCGGGGGTGCCCATGCTCCAGATGCTCGTGCGTCGCGAGGTGCGGTACGTCGTCGCCGTCGTCACCCGCTACTTCGGCGGCATCAAGCTCGGCGCGGGCGGGCTCATCCGCGCGTACGGCGGCGTCGTCGGCGAGGCGCTCGACACCCTCGGCACGGTGACCCGGCGGCGCTACCGCCTGGCGACGGTCACCGTCGACCACCAGCGGGCGGGCAAGCTCGAGAACGACCTGCGCGCGACCGGCCGGGCGGTGCGGGACGTGAGCTACGGAGCGGCCGTACGCATCGGGATCGGGCTGCCGGACGCGGACGTGGAGGCGTTCCGGGCCTGGCTGGCGGACGCCACCGCGGGAACGGCGGTCCTCGAACTCGGCGGCGAGGCGTACGGGGACGCCTGACGACCGCCGGCGCCACCGCCACGGCAGGGCGCCGCGGGGTGGCCGAATTCGGGGGTGGGCGCAAAAGATCTTGGTTGTTACGCTCGTCGGGTGAACGCGGTCAAGGAAAGATCCGGGCCCTCTGAAAGGCTCGTCGCCGCCGTCGGTGCCGGGATCCTGCCATGACGTCTCCGGACGGCCCCACGAACAGCGGCACGGCGGGCGGTCCGCTCGGCCGGTCGCTGATGGTCGTGCTCACCCTGGCCTGTGCGATCACCTCGTCCAACATCTATATCAACCAGCCCATGCTGACCGATATGGCGAGCTCCTTCGGGGTCTCCGAGGGCGCGATGGGCTCGGTCCCGACGGCCACCCAGTTCGGCTACGCGCTCGGCATCCTGCTGCTCGTCCCGCTCGGCGACACCCGCGACCGCCGGAAGCTGATCCTGTCCCTGGGGGCCGCGACGACGGTGGCGCTGGCCGCCGCCGCGCTCTCCCCCGACCTCACCGTTCTCACCGTCGTCAGCTTCCTGCTGGGCGCACTGACGCCGATTCCGCAGATCGTCGTCCCGCTCGCCGTGGCGCTTTCCGGCTGCGGGGCCAAGGGCCGGGTCGTCGGCGTCCTGCAGGGCGGCCTGCTTGTCGGCCTGCTCGCCTCCCGCGCCTACGCCGGGGCGATGGCCGATCTGGTGGGCTGGCGCTGGGTGTACGGCTGCTCGGTCGCGCTGATGACGATGTTGCTGGTGCTGCTGTTCTTCGCGCTGCCCAAGGGCATCACCGGCAGCGCCGCGATGTCTTATGGCGATCTGCTCAGGAGCCTGCCGGAGCTGTTCGGCGGCAGTCCGCTGGTGCGCCGGGTCTGTATGTCCGGGGCGCTGGTGGGCGTCTCCTTCGGCGCCTTCTGGACGACGCTCGCCTTCGTCCTGCAGGACTCCTACGGCTACGGTCCGGGCGTCGCGGGCCTGTTCGGCCTGGTCGCCGCGGCGAGCGCGCTCGGGTCGCCGCGGGCCGGCCGGCTGGCCGACCGCAAGGGCGGCCGTTACGCCCAGACGGTGCTGCTGGTCGTCTCGCTGGCCGGCTGGGCGGCACTCGCGGGGGGCAAGGACTGGCTGGTCCTGATGGTGCTCGGCGTCGTCCTGCTGGACGTCGGGGTGTGGGGCAACCAGGTGGTCAACCAGGCCATGCTCTTCAAGCTCGAGGCAGGGCAGCACAGCAGGCTCAACACCCTTTACTTCACCACCCGTTTCCTGGGGATCGCGACGGGCTCCCTCATCGGCTCCCAGATCTGGAACACGGGAGGGTGGTACGCCGTCGCCGTCCTCGGCGTCGGGGCACTGCTGCTGGCCGCGCCGATCCTGTGCACCACCCGCGACGCACGGCCCGCAGCCGCCGCCCAGGAGGCCGGCGCCCGGGCCCGCTGACCGCGTGTGGTGACGGACCGCGTTCCGTCCGGTGCTGATGTGGCCGGTGCCGACATCGAGTACCGTGCTGGGTCGGTGCTGGCCGAGAGTGCGGAGGAACAGAAATCATGCAGGTCGGAGTCCTGTCGTGAGATTCCTGCACACCTCCGACTGGCACCTGGGCCGGTCGTTCCACCGCGTGAGCCTCCTCGAGGCCCAGCGCGGCTTCCTCGACCACCTCGTCCGCACCGTGCGCGAGCACGAGGTCGACGCCGTGCTCGTCGCCGGTGACGTCTACGACCGCGCCGTACCGCCCCTCCCCGCCGTCGAACTGTTCGACGAGGCACTGCACCGGCTCGCGGAGCTCGGGGTGCCCACCGTGATGATCTCCGGCAACCACGACTCCCCGCGCCGGCTCGGCGTGGGCGCCGGGCTCATCGGGCGGGCCGGGATACACCTGCGCACCGACCCCGCCGGGTGCGGAGTGCCCGTCGTCCTCGCCGATGCGCACGGGGACGTCGCCTTCTACGGGCTGCCCTACCTCGAACCCGCCCTCGTACGCGACACACTGGGCGCCCAGGGCACGTCTCACGCGGCCGTCCTGCGGGCCGCGATGGACCGGGTACGGGCCGACCTCGCGGAGCGGCCCGCCGGGACCCGGTCGGTGGTGCTCGCCCATGCCTTCGTCACCGGGGGCGAGCCGAGCGACAGCGAGCGCGACATCACCGTCGGCGGCGTCGCCTCCGTGCCCCTCGAGATCTTCGAGGGAGTGGACTACGCGGCCCTCGGGCACCTCCACGGCTGCCAGACCCTCGCCGAGCGCGTCCGTTACTCCGGCTCCCCGCTCGCGTACTCCTTCTCCGAGACGGACCACCGCAAGACCATGTGGCTGGTCGACCTCGGCGCCGGCGGAGCGGTGACCGCCGAGCGCGTCGACTGCCCGGTGCCCCGCCCGCTCGCCCGTATCGGCGGACGGCTCGACGAACTGCTGGAGGACCCGGCCCTCGAGCGGCACGCACACGCCTGGGTCGAGGCGACCCTCACCGACCCGGTGCGCCCCCGCGAACCCATGGCCCGGCTCGCCCGCCGCTTCCCGCACGTGCTGAGCCTCGTCTTCGCGCCCGAGCGCGCCCCCGAGGATCCGCTCGCCTCCTACGCCACGCGGCTGCACGGCCGCACCGACCAGCAGATCGCCGAGGACTTCGTGGCGCACGTCCGCGGCGGGCAGGGGCCGGACGAGACCGAGCGCGCCGTGCTCACGGAGGCCCTCGACCACGTACGGGTCGCCGCCGGGGACGAGGGGCACGCATGAGGCTGCACCGGCTCGGGCTCACCGCCTTCGGTCCCTTCGGCGGCACACACCACGTCGACTTCGACGAACTGTCGGGCGCCGGTCTCTTCCTGCTGCACGGACCCACCGGCGCGGGCAAGACCTCCGTCCTCGACGCCGTCTGCTACGCCCTCTACGGCGGCGTCCCCGGCGCCCGCCAGAGCGGCGGGACCGCCCTGCGCAGCGACCACGCCGCACCGGACGTCCTCACCGAGGTCGTCCTCGAATTCACCGTCGGCGAACGGCGGTTGGAGATCACCCGGCGGCCCGAACAGTTCCGCCCCAAGAAGCGGGGCACCGGCCTCACCCGGGAAAAGGCCCACAGCACCCTGCGCGAGCGCACCGCCGACGGGCGGTGGCAGGGCAGCAGCCGCTCCCACCAGGAGATCGGCGAGGAGATCAGGCAACTGCTCGGCATGAGCCAGGAGCAGTTCTGCCAGGTCGTCCTGCTGCCCCAGGGCGACTTCGCCCGCTTCCTGCGCGCAGAGGACGACGCCCGCGGCAAGCTGCTCGGCAAACTCTTCGACACCAGCCGCTTCCGCGCGGTCGAGGAACGCCTCGCCGAGCTGCGCCGCGCGGCGGAGGCACGGGTGCGCGCGGGGGACGAGCAACTGCTCGCCCTGGGGCACCGGATGCGGCAGGCCGCCGCCGACCCGTCGCTGCCGGAGGTGGGAACTCCCGCGCCCGCCACGGCCGCCGGCGCCGCACCGGCGCTCGTCGCCGGCGAACCCGGGGTGGCCGAAGCGGTGCTGGAGTGGGCGGCCCTGGCCCGTACCGGCGCGAGCGAGCGGCGCGACATCGCCGCGGCCGGACTCCGCACCGCCGAACGGAACCACGACGCCGCCCGGCGGCACACCGATGACGTACGCGAACTGGCGGGCCTCCAGCGCCGGTACGCCGACGCCCGGCAGCGCGCCGACGCGCTCGAGGAGCACCGCGCCGCGCGGGACGCCGACCGCGAGCGGCTGGAGCGGGCCCGCGCGGCCGACTCCGTCGCACCCGCCCTCGAGCTGCGCGACGAGGCCGAGCAGGTCCACCGGGCCGCGGCGGCCGCCGAGCGGGACGCCCGTGCACAGCTGCCCGCCGAGTACCAGGAGGCGGGCGGAGGCCAACTGGCCGCCCTCGAGCGCACGTTCCGCGAGGAACTCGGTGCCCTGGCCGCCGCCCGTCGCGCCGAGCCGCAGGCCGACGCCCTCGCCGCCGACATCGCGCGCCTCGAGCGCGAGACGCGCGGCGCCGAGGAGGCCCGGGCCGAGGACGCCGCCTGGCTCGCCGAGTGGGAGACCGGGCGCCGTACCCGCCAGGAGCGTGTGGACCTGGCACAGAAGGCCGCCACCCGGGTCGAACAGCTCGGTGCCCAGGCCGAGTCCGCGCTGCGGCGCCTCGAGGATGCCCGCCGACGCGACACCCTCGCCGGGCAGGCCGAGGCCGCCGAAGGCATCCTGCTGCGCGCCCGCGAGGACGCGGCGGCCGCCCGTGAGCACTGGCTCGACCTCAAGGACCGCCGCCTGCGCGGCATCGCCGCCGAACTGGCCGCCGGGCTGCGGGCCGGCACACCGTGCGCCGTCTGCGGCGCCACCGAACACCCCGCCCCCGCCCGCCCGGCCGACGGGCAGGTGGACAGCGTGGCGGAAGAAGCCGCCCTGGACGCCTCCCAACAGGCCGACACCGTACGCGAGAAGGCCGCCCGGCACCTCCATGACGTGCGCGAAAACCTCGCCGCCGCCACAGCCGCCGCCGGTACGGCCACGGCCGCCGAACTGACCGGCCTCGCCGACGAGGCGCACCGCTCCCTCGACCGGGCGCACCGCGCCGCCTCCGACCTCCCGGCCGCCCGCGAGGCACTCGACGCCGCCGAGCGCGAATGCGAGCAGCGGCGCGGAGCCCTGCAGGAGGCACAGCTGCGCATCGCCGGCCACGCCTCCCGCCGGGAACAGCTCGAGCGCGAACTGCACACCCTCACGGCCGAGTTGGCCGAGGCGCGCGGGGGAGCGGCGACGGTCGCCGAACGCGCCGCGCTGCTGGAGAGGCAGGCGGCGCTGCTGGCCCACGCCGCCGAGGCCGTACGCACCGCCGAGAGCGCGGCGACGCGGCTGAAGGAGGCCGACGCACGGCTCGCCGACGCCTCCTACCGCGCCGGGTTCGCCACCCCGGCCCTCGCCGCGCACGCACTGCTGGGCGCGGTCGCGCAGCGCGAACTGCGCGACCGGCTCGAGCGGCGGCAGCGCGACGAGGCCGCCGGCCTCGACGAGCTCGACGACCCGGCGGTGCCCGACGCCGCCGGCCGGCCCCCGGCCGACCCCTCGGCCGCCCACGCGGCCGCCGAGGCCGCCACCCGCGCGCTGCGGGACGCCGCGGCGCGCGACGCAGCCGCCCGTGAGCGCTGCGCGGAACTCGACAAGCTGTCCGGCCAGGCCCTCAGGGACGCCCACCGGCTCGCCCCGCTCCGCGAGGAGCACCACCGCGTGGCCCACCTCGCCACGCTCGCCGCCGGTACGTCCACCTCCAACGAGCGGAGGATGCGCCTGGAGTCGTACGTCCTCGCCGCCCGGCTGGAGCAGGTCGCCGCCGCCGCGACCGCCAGGCTGCAGCGCATGTCCGCGGGCCGCTACGCCCTCGTGCACTCCGACGCCCGGACCGGCGGACGCGGGCGCTCCGGCCTCGGCCTGCACGTCATCGACTCCTGGACCGGCAGCGAACGCGACACCGCCACGCTCTCCGGCGGGGAGACCTTCTACGCCTCCCTCGCCCTCGCCCTCGGCCTCGCCGACGTCGTCACGGACGAGGCGGGCGGCACCCGGCTGGACACGCTCTTCATCGACGAGGGGTTCGGCAGCCTGGACGAACAGACCCTCGACGAGGTCCTGGACGTCCTGGACTCCCTGCGCGAACGCGACCGTGCGGTCGGCATCGTCAGCCACGTCGCCGACCTCCGCCGCCGCGTCCCGGCCCAGCTCGAGGTCGTCAAAGGCCGCTCGGGATCGGCCCTTTGCCACCGGACGGCGGGGACGGACGGCTGAGGCCTCACCGCCGTTCACATCACCGAGGCGCTCTCCAGCACCGCGTCGACCTCCTGGCTCCGCTCCGTCGCGGACGGCCGGCTGATGCCGAGGAGGAACGCCGCGCGGTCGTCACGCGCCGCGACGACTGTCATCCGGAGGTGGGCCGTGCCGCCATGGCCGTCGCGCACCTTCATCGCCACCGTGTGCGCCGGGCGGTCGCTCACCGTCGTTGCCCGGGACTCCTCGACCGCCGAATTCCCGTCGGGGTAGAAGAACACGGCGTTCGACCGGGCCGCTCTCTCCGCCTCGCGCCTCAGCGCGGACTGCGGCAGGGCCCTGACCGGGCCGGTGAGGACGGTGGCGTAGCTCCGGCTGCCGGTGTCCTTCGCGCCGATGGCCGAGGTGAAGGCGGAGATCAGCCGCTTCTTGCTGGGCTCCCAGCCTTCGGGCACCGCGTAGGAGAGTCCCGTCGCACCGTCCGTGACCCGTGGCCGACCGGCCAGCGACGAGCCGTCCTCGTCGGTCAGCCACCAGGCGGCTCCTCCGGCGAGCACGAGGACGAGCCCGGCGACGAGGCCGGCCACCACCATGCGGCGGCTTCCCGGACGCCTGGCCGGGGGCAGGGGTGGGCAGGGCGGCTGGCTGGGGAGAAGTGGCGTGGTCATGCCCCCAGCATCCGGGCCGGGAGCGGCTCGGCCCTGAGCACGCGTACTCAGCTCGCTACTCAGATGCGTACGGGCCTGCGTACGCGTCGGCCAGCGCCTCCAGCAGCCGCACCGGATCGGCTCCGCGCGGCAGTTCGCTCACCTGGCCGTCGCCGACCTCCACGACCCGCCACACCCCGTCCTCGCGCAGCGCGAGGTCCGTGGTGACGAACCGGCAGCCGAGCGCGGCGATATACGGCGCCACCTCGCCGAGCGGCGGCTGCGGCAGGCGGTCGGGGCTGTCGGGGTGCGCGGTGGTGAGGGCCGGGGTGCCGTCCACCCACCACACGCGGGCCTCGCTCGCATCCGGGAAGTGCTCGAAGGCGCGTATCACCACACCGCCCGCGAGGAAGGAGCCCTGCAGTTCCACGAGCCGGGCGGACACGGACGCCAGGCGGTCCGTGTCCGCGAGGTCGGGCACGTAACAGGCCTCCTCCCACTCGTGCTTGCGGGACTTGACGAAGTCCTTCACGACCGCCGGGCCACCGCCCAGCGGTGCCGCACAGACCGCGAGCTCCTGCCGGGAGGGGGCCGCGCCCGGCCCGGCCGGCAGCCAGACGCTCCGCGGGGTGAGCGGCGCGAACGTGGCGTACCAGCCCGGCAGTTCATGCGCCCGGCGATAACGGTCCGCCGAGGTCGCCGCCCGCACCCCGCGGGCGGCGAGTGCCTCTGTCAGCGCGGCGTACTGCTCCGAGGGCATCATCCACCCTCGGTACCACGCCGCTCCCGCATCGCGCGGCACCCCGGCGACGGCGGCGTCCGCGTCCCCGGCGAGCAGGGCGTCGTGGTCGACCAGCGCGACCCGCAGCCCCAGTTCGCGCGCGGCCTTCGCCTCGTGCGCGAAATGCGGGTCGGCGCGGCGGGGGTTGAGCGGGTCGCGGCACAGGAGGAGCAGGGGTTCCATGGCCGGAACCCTACGCGGCGTCAGAGCGCGGAGAGTTCGGCCACCAGGTCGTCGAGGCCCAGCGAACCCTGCGAGAGCGCGGCCATGTGCCACGCCTTCGCGTCGAAGGCGTCGCCGTGCGCCGCACGGGCCGCTTCCCGGCCGGTCAGCCAGGCGCGTTCGCCGAGCTTGTAGCCGATGGCCTGGCCCGGCATGCCCAGGTACCGCACCAGCTCGCTCTCGACGAAGTCCGCGGGGCGGCTGCTGTGCAGACCGAAGAACTCCTGCGCCAGCTCCGGCGTCCAGCGCTCCCCGGGGTGGAAGGGGGAGTCCGCGGGGATCTCCAGCTCCAGGTGCATGCCGATGTCGATGATGACGCGCACGGAGCGCATCATCTGCGCGTCCAGATAGCCCAGCCGGCGCTCGGGGTCGCTCAGGAAGCCCAGCTCGTCCATGAGCCGCTCCGCGTACAGCGCCCAGCCCTCGGCGTTGGCGCTGACCATGCCCACCGTGGCCTGGTACCGCGAGAGGCGGTCGGCCACGTGGGCCCACTGCGCGAGCTGGAGATGGTGGCCGGGCACGCCCTCGTGGTACCAGGTGGACACCAGGTCGTACACCGGGAAACGGGTCTCGCCCATGGTCGGCAGCCAGGTGCGGCCGGGACGGGAGAAGTCCTCCGACGGCGCGGTGTAGTACGGCGCCGCCGCGCTGCCCGCCGGGGCGATGCGGGACTCGACGCGCTTGACGCGCTCGGCGAGGTCGAAGTGCGTGCCGTCCAGTGCCTCGATGGCCTCGTCCATCAGGCTCTGCAGCCAGTCCCGCACTTCCTCGACGCCCTCGATGTGCGTGCCGTGCGCGTCCAGGTGAGCCAGCGCTTCCCACGGGGAGCCCGCCCCGGGCAGGACCTTGCCGGCCTCCGCGCGCATCTCGCCCAGGATGCG
This sequence comes from Streptomyces sp. SX-6, assembly GCF_059089585.1. NCBI lineage: Bacteria > Bacillati > Actinomycetota > Actinomycetes > Kitasatosporales > Streptomycetaceae > Streptomyces > Streptomyces sp. SX-6. The sequence continues at coordinate 27,450 of NZ_JBTHHU010000044.1, forward strand.
GTGGAATTCGGACCAGCCGTAGGCGTACGCCTCCTCGAGGCTGATGTCCGTGCCGTTCCAGTAGCGCGCCCAGACGGCGTACCGCTCGCGGCCGGCCACGTCCGGGGCGTCCGCCACGGCCGGGGCGTAGACATCCCGCAGCCAGTCGCGGACCGTGGCCAGTGCCGCCGCGGCGACGGCCGCGGCCTCGTCCAGCTCGGCGCGCAGCTCCTTCGGACCCTCGGCGACGAAGTCCGCGAACCAGCCGGCGCCCGTGTCGATCCACTCGGCCAACTGCTCGAGCACGGTGGCGACTTGGCGCGGGCCGCCGGGCAGACCGCGCTTGAGGCCCTCGGCGAGGGAAGCCTGCCAGCCCTCGAGGGCGGCGGGCACCGCGCGCAGCCGCCGGGCGATCGCCGCCCAGTCCTCGGTGGTCTCCATGGGCATCAGGGTGAAGATCTCCCGCACCGCGTGCAGGGGACAGTGCATGTTGCTGATCGCGCGCAGCGGCTCACCCGACTCGTGCACCGCCAGCTCCGCGGTCAGCCGCTCGCGCAGCAGGCGGGCGCAGCGCCGCTCGATATCGCTCTCCGCGCCCGGCCGTTGCTCGGCCTCGGCCAGCCGCTCCAGCGTCGTGCGTGCCAGGCCGGCGAGGGCCTCCTGCCCCGCGGGCGAGTAGTCGGGCAGTTTCGAGGAGCTCGCCGCCACTCCCAGATAGGTGCCGGTGATGGGGTCGAGTTCGACGAGGGCGTCGACATAGGCGTCGGCGACCTGGCGGGGCAGCGGGGCGCTGGTGGTGTTCGGCATGTGTACATCCTCGTACGTGCGGTGCCGCCGCGTCATCGGGGGTCGGCCCTCAATCGCCCCGGACCCGTGACCCCGACGTCGCCCGGACCGGGGCGAGCCGTGCCGTGATCACCAGTGTGCCCTCCTCCACCTGATAGTCGAGCGGCAGGTCCAGGGCGCGCATCGCCGCGACCATGCCGGTGTTGGAGGACCGGGTGACGGCGTAGACGCTCTCACAGCCCGCCTCGCGCGCCATGCCCACCAGCCGGGCCAGCAGTTCGCCGCCTACCCCGCGCCGCTGCCACGCGTCCTCGACGAGCAGTGCCACCTCGGTCTCCTCGCCGTCCCACAGCAGATGGCCGAGCCCCACCAGGCGGCCCGAGGCCGTGCAGGCGGCCAGGGTGCGGCCGAAGCGCGGGCTGAGCAGGTGGCCGAGGTAGCGGTCGGCGGCCCGGACGTCCCGTACGGGTCCGTGGTAGCGCAGCGCCAGCGTCGCCGGGGTGCACCGCTCGTGCATGGCGCGCGCCGCCGCGAAGTCGCCCGCGCCGGCCCGGCGGATGGTGATCGCGTTGCCCTCGGGCAGCGTCAGCACGTCGCTGTGCCGCGGCGCGCGGGGGCCCAGACGCGCCTCCAGCTCCACCAGGGCCCGGGCGCGGGCGAACTCGGTGGGGGTGAACGGCAGATGAGGGCGCTCGATGGTGATCGCACCGCCGGACGGGTCGCGCAGCCGCATCACGCTCTCCTCCCAGGCGCCCTCCGGCGGTATGTCGCAGGCCGTGCCGGACGGCGTCGAGCGGATCGTGCAGCGGCCGAGCAACTGCCGCAGTGCCAGGGGGAGTTCGGCCGTGTCCAGGGCGATGCGGGTGGCGAGGGCGAGCACCCGGGCCGGGGCGTCCACGAGGTCGTGAGCGTCCGCCCGCTCCAGCCAGGTCCCGCTTCCGCCGCCACTGGCGGCGGCCCGGGTCAGCTCGGCGGGCGCCAGCGCGGCCGGGGCGCGCAGCAGCAGCTCGTCCACCGTGCCCTCGGCGAGCGGGTGGGTCTGCAGGGAGAGGATGTCGACGTCGCGGTGGGCCAGGGCCAGGCACAGCGCGGCCAGGCTGCCCGGTTCGTCCCGCACGGTCGTCCGCATCCGCCACAGCGCCGTGCCGCCCGCGTCGCGCGGGTTGCCGCCGGACGGCCGGGAGAGGGGCTCGGAGTCCCGGCGGCGCTGCCGGCGCGCCCACCAGGTGTGGATGCCGGCAGCGGCGAGCAGCGCGGCGGCGGAGCCGACGAGCAGCATCGGGCCCTGGGGCACGTGCGCCACTGTGTTGGCCGCACAGTCGGCGGCGGCCACGGCGGTGAAGAGGGCGGCCAGTTCCGTCAGTTCCCGCCGCCAGTGGTGGGGGCGGCGGGTGTACTGCGCGGGGGTCTCGTCCGTCATGCCGCCCACCCTGGCGAAGCGGTGTTGCGTGATCACGAACGGCCTGTGTCCGACGGGTTAAGTCCGCCTTGGTGGAATTGTCACCCTGATTCCGCAAGATCGCGCAGGGCGTCCTCCACGCCCCGGTGGAAGGTGGGATAGGCGTAGATCATGTGCCGCAGCGAGGCGACCGGCACCTCTGCCTGGACGGCGACGGCCAGCCCGTAGAGCACCTCACCGCCCATCGGCCCCGCCGTGGTCGCCCCGACGAGCACGCCGCGGGCGGCGTCCTCGACCAGCTTCACCAGGCCCGCGTTGCCCGCCTTGTGGATCCAGCCACGCGCCGAGGCGGGCACGCGGGACAGGCCCGTACGTACGTCGAGCCCCCGCTCCTGGGCCTGACGTTCCGTCAGGCCGACCGCGCCGACCTCCGGGTCCGTGAACGTCACGCGCGGCAGCGCGCGGTAGTCGGCCTCGGGCCCCGGATCGCCCAGCACGGCGCGGACCACGATCTCCGCCTCGTACATCGCCACATGGGTGAACACCCCGTGCCCGGTCACATCGCCCACGCCCCACAGGGCCGGTGCCGCCAGCATCTGCCCGTCCGTCCGCAGGGCCCGCGCGGACGGGTCCAGGCCCACGGTCTCGAGGCCCAGTGCGGAGAGATCCGGCCGGCGGCCGGTGGCCACCAGCAGCCGTTCCCCGGTCAGTTCCTCGCCGTTCTCCAGCGCCAGCGTGAACATGCCGCCCTCGTGCCGCGCCGCGGCCACCCGTGCGCCCGTCCGCAGCGTCAGGCCCTCCGCGCCCAGCACCTCGGCCAGCAGCGCGCCCGCCTCGGGCTCCTCGGCGGAGACCAGCCCGTCGAGCGCCTCCACGATGGTGACGGCGGTGCCGAACCGGGCGTAGACCTGGGCGAGTTCGACGCCGATCGCGCCGCCGCCGAGCACCAGCAGCGAGCGCGGCGGCTCCTTCGCGGCGATCGCCTCCCGGTTCGTCCAGTACGGCACGTCCGCCAGGCCGGCCACCGGGGGAGTCCACGGGCGGGAGCCGGTCGCGATCACCACGCCGCGCCGCACCTCGAACGTCTCGTCGCCGACCGCCACCCGGCCCGGGCCGGCGAGCCGGCCCCGTCCGCGCACCAGGCGGCCCCCCTTGCCGGTGAAGCGGTCGGCCGCGACCTTGTCGTTCCAGTCGTCGGTCGCCTCGTCGCGGATCCGGGCGGCGACCGGTGCCCAGTCGGCGGCGACCTGCGCCGCCCCCGCCATGCCGGGCACGCGCCGCGCCTCCGCCAGGAGGTTCCCGGCCCGGATCATCATCTTGCTCGGCACGCACCCCCAGTACGGGCACTCGCCGCCGACCAGTTCGGCCTCCACACCGACCACGGCCAGCCCGGACTCCGCCAGCCGCCCCGCCACATGCTCGCCACCGGGGCCCATGCCGATGACGACGACGTCCACCTGCTCGGCCATCCCTTGCCTCCCTGCTCTCCGGGGGCCTCCCTGCCAGGATGCCCCCGGGGCCGGGCGCGCGCGACGGCGCCTCGTCAGCGCGTGGTGTCGAGGGCGACGCGCGTGGTGTCGAGGATGACGCGGGCCACGAGGGCCGGGTCGTCGTTCATCGGCACATGGCCGCAGCCGGGCAGGCGCACCAGCCGGGCCCCGGGGATCACGTTCTTGGCGCGTATGCCCTGTCGGCGCAGCAGCACCCGGTCCCTGGTGCCCCAGCCGATGGTGACGGGAATGTCCGGGATATCGTGCGCGAACAGCGTCGTCTGCCCGGCGGCGAGGGTGGCCTCGAACCCGGTCGCCTCGCGCAGCGCCTGGGTCTCCGCTGCCACCGCCTCCGGCGACCGTCTGCCGGGACGGGCGTAGATGGCGCTGGTCATCGCCGCGCGGCCCGCGGTCGTACGGGCCAGCCGGGCCGCGGTCTCCGGCGGCAGCAGCCGGGCGCCGTAGCGCATGCCGCTCAGCACCATGAAGGCGTAGAGGCGTTCGGGGTTGGTCCAGAATCCGGCCGGGGACAGTGCGGTGACGGACCGCGCGAGCCCCGCGTGCCCCAGTTCCAGGGCGATCAGGCCGCCGAGCGAGTTGCCCGCGATGTGCGGGCGCTCCAGGCCCAGCGCCCCGAAGAACGCGCGGATCGTGGAGCGCACGCCCCGCAGGTCGTAGGCGACGCCGTCGGGGAGCGCGGGGGAGAGGCCGAAGCCGGGCAAGTCGATGGCGATGACGTCGCGTTCGGCAGCGAGGGCGCCGATGACCGGGTCCCAGGCCTGGAGATGATGACCGATGCCGTGCAGCAGCACCAACGGCTCGCCGCCGCCGACCCGTTCGTACACCACCTCGGCCGTCCGCGGCCCGGAAGGGGTGTCGAGGGGGAAGGAGATCTTCTCGGGCATGAGCGCACTCCGGGTCATCCGCGGCCGACAGTTACTGGACAGGATGTCAGCAACGGTTACCGATCGGTAGAGCGTCGGTGGGACGATCCCCGGGCCCTGCATTGGTCTTGACCAAGTGGGCACACCGTCCTATGGTCACAGGCATACTGCAACAACCTTTAATAAAGAAGCGCGCGAAAAGAGCTTGCGGAGGATCAGGGTGGGGACCACGCAGTCGGCGACGGTGCCGGAACCGAAGTACTGGCACCTGAAGACCGTGCTCAGCGACGCGCTCGACTCCGAGTTCGCGGTCGGCGAGATCCTGCCCAACGAGCGTGAGCTCGCGGCCCGTTTCGGCGTCGCCCGGGCCACCCTCCGGCAGGCCCTCGAGCAACTCGAGCTGGAGGGACGGCTCCAGCGCCGCCGTGGCGTCGGCACCACCGTCGCACCGCCCCGCATGGGCGTGGCCGTCGGCGACCCCGAACACGCCTGGCCCGGCACGGCCGCCGACTCCTGGCAGCCCGTCGACTGCACCGAGGCGGCCCCGCCCCACGTGGTGGCCCGGCTCCTCGGCACGGAACAGGGCGAGACCGTGCACACCGTGCGCCGCAGCCGCAAGACCCACGGCCAGCCCGTGGCCGCCGAGTTGCTGTACGTACCGGGGGACAGCGTGCCCGCGCTCGCCGGACTCGGCGCGCTCCCCGCGACGGCACGCGCCCGTGCCGTGCTCCGGGAACTCCAGCAGCTCCAACTGGAGGGCCAGGACCGGGCGGTGGAGCTCGGCTCGGCCCGCGCCGACGACGCCAAGCAGCTCGACCGGCTGCCCGGCGCGCCCGTACTGATCGTCACCACCCGCTACTTCGCGGGCGGCCGCACCGCGGCCGTGGCCATGGCCACCTACCGGGCCGACACCTGCCGCCTCACCTTCGGAGACGTACGGCTGCTCGTCGGCTGAACCAAGGGCCCGCGCCGACCCACCGGACACCCCCTGCGCTCAGCGCCGCGCCGTCACCGTGCTCTCGACCGCGAAGAGCTCCGCCTCCACATGGTCGAGAGCCAGCCGCAACGCGCCCGTCGCCACGGCCGAGTCGCCGAGCAGCGACTGCGCCACCCGCGGCGGGCGCAGGCAGTAGCGGGCCAGTTCGGTGCGCAGCGGGTCGAGGACGCCCTCCAGGCCCGCCACCCAGCCGCCCACCACGACCAGTTCCGGATCGAGCGCCAGCACCAGCGCGGCCACATCGTGCACCAGGCGCCGCAGATACCGGTCCACGGCGGCACGCGCCCGCTCGTCGCCCGCCCCGGCCAGCGCGAACACCCGCGCCACCTGCGCCTCGTCCAGCGGGTGCAACGGCTCCCCGGTGGTCGACAGCACCTCCTCCGGCGTGGCCTCCCGGCCCAGCAGATGCAGCGCCCCGATCTCCCCGGCCGCGCCGCCGTACCCCCGGTGCAGCCGCCCTCCGATGAGCGACCCGGCCCCCGGGCTCAGCCCCGCGAGGACGAACACGACGTCGTCGCAGCCGATCGCGGCGCCCTTCCAATGCTCGGCCACCGCGGCCGCGTTGGCGTCGTTCTCCACCAGCACCGGGCAGCGGAACGCGCTGCGCAGCCGCTCGCCGAGCGCCAGGCCCGTCCAGTCGGGCAGTGCCGTCCCGAGCCGGACCGTTCCGCCCGCCTCCACGATGCCGGGAGTGGCCACGCCCACGGCCCGCAGCGCGTCGCACGGCACCTGCGTGCGCTCCAGCAGCGTGGTGACGGTGGTGCGCACCCGCTCCAGCCGCTCGTCCGCCGAAGCCGTCTCGCAGACCTCCGCCGACTCGGCGCCCGTCACCCGCCCGCTGAGGTCCGCGAGCAGCGCGGCGATCCGGTGCGGCCCGATCTCGACGCCCAGCAGATGGCCGGCCTCCACCCGGAACCGGAACCGCCGCGCCGGGCGGCCCTGCCGCCGTGCCGTGCCCTCCTCGGCGGACGCCTCCGCCACCAGACCGCTGCCGATCAGTCCCTCGACCACGCCCTCGACGGTGGGCCGGGACAGCCCCGTCACCCTGACCAGATCGCTGAGCGTGGGTGCCGCCGGGGACCCGGCGGCGCGCAGCGCGTGCAGCACAACGGCCGAATTGATTCGCCGCAGCAGGGACGGATCCCCACCGGTGAGCCGCCCCAACGTCGCCGCCTCCTCGCTTTGCGTGCTCTTTGCGTTCCGGATCGTAGCCGGTGAGCAGGAGGGTGGCGAGGGCGGGAGTCACTCCGGCGCTTCGGCGGCCTCCCGCAGTCGTCCGTACTCCTCGGCCATCGCCGCGAGCGACCAATGCGCGTTGAGACCGCTGGGGTTGGGCAGAACCCATATCCGGGTTGTCCCGAACGTCCGCTCCTGGGCGCCGATTCGTGCCTGTTTCTCACCGAATGCGGCCCGGTAGGCGGTCACGCCCGCGACCGCCAGCCAACGCGGCTTCCACCGCGCCACCTTGTCGGCGAGGGCGATCCCGCCCACGCGGAACTCCTCGGCGGAGAGCTCGTCCGCGCGGGCCGTCGCCCTCGCCACCACGTTCGTGATGCCGAGCCCGTACTCCGGCAGCACCCCCTGCTCCGACGGGTGCAGACGGCGCGGAGTGAAACCGGAAGCGTGCAGGACCGGCCAGAATCGGTTGCCGGGCCGGGCGAAGTGGTGACCGGTGGCCGCCGTCATCAGGCTCGGATTGATACCGCAGAACAGCACGCGGAGGCCGCCCCCGACCACATCGGGAACGATGCGGTCGCGGGCGGCCTCCAACTCGGCGGGCGTCAGAGGATCGCCCCCGGCGCGTACGCGGCGGCCTCCGGGTGGCGCTTGGCGATCTCCTCGATCCGGGAGACCACGGAGGCCACCTGGTCGGCGGCGGCACCGGTGAAGGACAGCTTGTCGGCCATCAGCGCGTCGAGCGCGGCACGGTCCAGCGGGATGCGGTCGTCGGCGGCGAGCTTGTCCAGCAACTCGTTGCGCTCGGCGCCCTGTTCGCGCATGGCCAGCGCGGACGCGACCGCGTGCTCCTTGATCGCCTCGTGCGCCACCTCGCGCCCGACACCCGCCCGCACCGCGCCCATCAGCACCTTGGTGGTGGCGAGGAAGGGAAGGTAGCGGTCCAGCTCACGGGCGACGACCGCGGGGAACGCGCCGAACTCGTCCAGCACCGTCAGGAACGTCTCCAGCAGGCCGTCGAGCGCGAAGAACGCGTCCGGCAGCGCCACCCGGCGCACCACGGAGCAGGAGACGTCACCCTCGTTCCACTGGTCGCCCGCCAGCTCGCCCGTCATCGAGGCGTAGCCGCGCAGGATCACCATGAGGCCGTTGACCCGCTCGCAGGAACGGGTGTTCATCTTGTGCGGCATCGCCGACGAGCCGACCTGGCCGGGCTTGAAGCCCTCGGTGACCAGCTCGTGCCCGGCCATCAGCCGGATCGTCTTCGCCATCGAGGACGGGGCGGCGGCCAGCTGCACCAGCGCGGTCACCACGTCGTAGTCGAGCGAGCGCGGGTAGACCTGGCCGACCGAGGTGAAGGCCTGCCCGAAACCGAGGTGCCGCGCGATGCGCTGCTCCAGATCGGCCAGCTTCGCGGCGTCCCCGCCCAGCAGGTCGAGCATGTCCTGGGCGGTGCCGACCGGGCCCTTGATCCCGCGCAGCGGGTAGCGGCCCAGCAGCTCCTCCAGCCGCCCGTAGGCGACCAGCAGTTCGTCGGCCGTGGTCGCGAAACGCTTGCCGAGCGTGGTGGCCTGGGCGGCGACGTTGTGCGAACGGCCCGCCATGACCAGCTCGGCGTGGTCGGCCGCCAGCTTCCCCAGCCGGGCCAGCACGGCGACGACCCGGTCGCGCACGAGCTCCAGCGACAGCCGGATCTGCAGCTGCTCGACGTTCTCGGTGAGGTCGCGGGACGTCATGCCCTTGTGGACCTGCTCGTGCCCGGCGAGCGCGTTGAACTCCTCGATGCGCGCCTTCACATCGTGCCGGGTCACCTTCTCGCGCTCCGCGATCGAGGCGAGGTCGACCTGGTCGAGCACCCGCTCGTAGTCGGCGAGCGCCGCCTGGGGCACATCGACGCCCAGGTCCTTCTGGGCGCGGAGCACGGCGAGCCACAGCCGCCGCTCCAGCGTCACCTTGTACTCGGGGGACCACAGGACGGCGAGCTCGGCGGAGGCGTAGCGGCCGGCCAGGACGTTGGGGATGCGGGGCTTTGCAGTCACGTGACGGAATCTTACTGGCCGGGGGTCCGGGGGTTGTCCCCCGGGATGGCACAGCACTGGTGGTTCGTGCAGGCCAGCGCCATGGCCCGGGTTGTGGGTTGCTATGAGGCGGGCACCCGCCGCCACCGCGCCACCGGGCCGCCGTCCTCGGGCGTGACCCAGAACGCCCGCCCCGACGCGGCGTCGACATGGGCGCCCGTCCTGCCGTCGCCCGACGAGCGGCCGGTGACCCGGCGCCCGATCCACGGGAGCAGGTGCTCGCGGGCGAAGCGCAGGTCGGAGCCGCGCCGGGCGGCCCAGCCCGGGCGCACGGCCGGCGGCAGCGGGGTGTGCCAGTCGGACTCCGGCGCGTGCCCGAGGGCCTGCCAGACCGCCTCCGCCACCCGCCGGTGCCCCTCGGCGTTCAGATGGAGACGGTCCTCGGCCCACAGCCGGGGATCGCTCAGCGCACGCGCGCCGAAGAGGTCGACGACCACGGCACCGTGCCGCTCGGCCAGTTCGTCCACGAAATCGAACAGCCGCTCCACCCGCGGCCGGAACCGCTCCAGCACCGGTCCCTGTCGGGCCGGGCTGCGCATCAGCACCAGTTGCCGGCAGCCCGGGGCCAGCCGCGCGGCCGCCTCGCCGAGGCGGCCGCACACCACGTCCATGTCGCACGACGGCCGCAGCACGTCGTTGAGCCCGCCGACCAGCGTCACCAGGTCGCCGCCCAGCGCCGCGGCGGGCGCCGACTGCTCGTCCACGATCTGCCCGATGAGCTTGCCGCGCACCGCGAGGTTCGCGTAGCGGAAGCCGGGCGTACGGGCCGCGAGGCGCGCGGCGAGCAGGTCGGCCCATCCGCGGTACGAACCGTCCGGCAGCTCGTCGGACATGCCCTCGGTGAAGGAGTCGCCGACCGCGACAAAACTGGTGTACGGAGCAATCACTTGCTCATTCAACCTTACGGACCGCCAGTCGTCACGGCCGGCGGTCCACCAGCTCGCGCAGCACGTCCTCCAGCGTGACCAGCCCGCTGAGCCGGTCGTCCTCGCCGATCACCGCGGCGAGGTGGGCACCGGTGCCGCTCATCGCCGTGATCACGTCGTCGAGCGGGGTGTCCGCCCGCACCCGGGCGATCGGGCGCATCCGCTCCCGGGGGAACGGCACGTCGCGGGGCTCGGCGTCCAGCGCGTCCTTCACGTGCAGATAGCCGAGGATGCGGTCGGCGGTGTCGGTGACCGGGAAGCGGGAGAAGCCGGACGCGGCGGCGAGCCGTTCCAGCCCCTCGGGCGTGACGCCCAGCCGCGCGGAGACGACCCGCTCCAGCGGCATCACCACGTCCACGACCGGACGCTTGCCCAGCTCCAGGGCGTCCTGCAGCCGCTCGGTGGCCCGGGCGTCCAGCAGACCGGCCTCGCTGGAGTCGGTGACCATCCGGGCGAGCTGGTCGTCCGAGAAGACGGCCGCCACCTCGTCCTTCGGCTCCACCCGCAGCAGCTTCAGCAGCGCGTTCGCCAGCTGGTTGATGGCGAAGACCACCGGGCGCAGCGCCCGTGCCAGCCCCACCAGCGGCGGACCCAGCAGCAGCGCCGTACGCACGGGCTCGGCGAGCGCCACGTTCTTCGGCACCATCTCGCCGAACAGCATGTGCAGGTACGTCGCCACCGCCAGGGCGATCACGAACGAGAACACATGGGTCAGGCCCGACGGGACACCCGCCGCGTCGAAGACCGGCTCGAGCAGCCCGGCGATGGTCGGCTCGGCCACCACACCCAGCACCAGCGTGCACAGCGTGATGCCGAGCTGCGCCGCCGCCATGAGCGCCGAGATGTGCCGCAGACCCCACAGCACGCTGCGGGCACGCCGGTCGCCGTCCTCGGCGAGCGGTTCGATCTGGCCGCGGCGGACCGAGATCAGGGCGAACTCCGCGCCCACGAAGAAGGCGTTGACGACCAGGGTCGCCAGGCCCACGAGCAACTGGACGATGGTCATCGGGCCGCCTCCCCGGAAGCCGGCGCCGTCAGCCGGACGCGCGCGGCGCGCCGCCCGGAGGCGTCGGTCACCTCGATCCGCCAGCCCGCCACCTCGAGCGTGTCGCCCTCGGCGGGGATGCGGCCGAGCTCGGTGGCGATCAGGCCCGCCAGCGTCTCGTACGGCCCCTCCGGCACCCGCAGCCCGATCGCCTCGAGCTGGTCGTCGGTCCGGGCGGCGCCGTCCGCGTCGTAGAGCATGCGCCCCTCGGCGTCCGCGCCGGCCGGGGCCAGGTCGGGGAGCTCGTCGGGATCGTGCTCGTCGCGCACCTCGCCGACGACCTCCTCGACGATGTCCTCGAAGGTCACCACGCCGGCCGTGCCGCCGTACTCGTCGATGACGACGGCCATGCTGCGCTTGGCGGTCAGCCGGTCCAGCAGCCGGTCCACGGTCAGCGACTCCGGCACGAGCAGCGGCTCGCGCAGGAAGGCCGTGACCGGGCGCAGCGGGCGCTGGTCGGCCGGTATGGCCAGGACGTCCTTGATGTGGGCGATGCCGATGACCGTGTCCAGATTGCCCCGGTAGACCGGGAAGCGGGACAGGCCGGTGTCCCGGGTGGCGTTCGCGACGTCCTCGGCGGTGGCCCGCGCGTCGAGGGCGGTGACCTGGACCCGGGGGGTCATGACGTTCTCCGCGGTCAGGTCGGCGAGGTTGAGCGTGCGCACGAACAGCTCGGCGGTGTCGGCCTCCAGCGCGCCCTCCCGGGCGGAGTGGCGGACCAGCGCGATCAGCTCCTGCGGACCGCGCGCGGTGGCCAGCTCCTCGGCCGGCTCCACGCCCATCCTGCGCAGCGAGCGGTTGGCGGTGTTGTTCAGGTGCCGGATCAGCGGGCGGAAGGCCGCGGTGAACGCGCGCTGCGGACCCGCGACCTTCTTCGCCACCGGCAGCGGCCGGGAGATCGCCCAGTTCTTGGGCACCAGCTCGCCGATGACCATCAGCACCACGGTGGAGAGCACGGTGCCCAGGATCAGCGCGACCGTGGAGGACACCGAGGCGGGCAGCCCGAGCGCCTCCACCGGGCCGGTGAGCAGCGCGGCCACGGACGGCTTGGAGACCATGCCGATGACCAGCCCGGTGAGGGTGATCCCGAGCTGGGCCCCGGAGAGCTGGAAGGTGAGTCCGCGGACGGCCTTGAGGGCGCTCTGCGCACCTCGGTCGCCGCTCTCGGCGGCCCGCTCCAGCTCGCTGCGCTCGACGGTGGTCAGGGAGAACTCGGCGGCCACGAAGACGGCACAGGCGACCGTCAGCAGCAGGGCGAGCACCAGCAGGAGCGCGTGAGTCATCGGGTCACCTCCGCCCCATGATCGGATACGGGCCGGAGGAACACGGTACTGGGAGGCTCGCCCATGGGCGGACGCTCACACCTTTCACTGATCGACGGGATCGACGGGGAGGACAACGATCCATCGTAAAGGATGGGCAAACCCCGCCGTCGGCCGTGACCGGTCGGCCAGTGATCAGCTGCCCCGCAGCTCCTCGATCACCGGGGCGAAGGCGTCGGCGCCGGGCTCCAGCACGGTGAAGTAGGTGAAGCCGAACCGCTCCCGGTGCGCGCGCAGCTGCTCGGCCATCTCCTTGGCCGAGCCCATCAGCAGCGCCGGGTGCTCGAGCAGCTCGTCCTCGCCGAGGCCCTGCGCGCGCGGGACCAGCTCGCGGGCCTTGGCGCGCCGGTCGGACGTGGCGAACACGACCTGCACGATGTAGTTGAGCTCCGCGGGCGACTCGCGGTCCGCCGCGAAGCCCCGGTAGCGCGCGACGCGCTCCTCGAGCGCGGAGGGGCTGATGAGCTTCAGCGTGCCCTCGGCATCTTCCACCGCTCCGGTGAAGGCCGCGATGTCCGCGTGCTGTGCGGTGAGCCACAGCACCCGGTCGCCGTTGCCGCCGAGCATCAGCGGCGGGAACGGCGACTGCGCGACGCCCGGCTTGTGCTCGGGGTCGCCGAGCAGTCGCTTCAGCTCGGTGACGGTGTGCGACCCGCTCGCGCGGCGAGTCGAACGACAGCCCCGGGCTGTTGTGTTCGGCCTTTACTGGGCCTCCTCCGATGCCCACCTGTTGAGGTCACCTAGCGGGCGAAAGAGGTCAGACCGGTTATCGGAAGGTATCTCCGATAACCGTCGGCCGCACCGCTGTTCCCAGTACGCACGTGGAAGCCGGCAGCGGGATCCGGGTGTCGGGCATCCGCAGCCTGCGGTACGTGACGGGCGCGAAGCCCGCCGCCTCGAGTGCCCCCAGCACGTCCCGCGAGGTGTGGCAGCCGCCGCACAACAGGGGCCACACCGTGCCGTCCAGAGCACGCTGCACGGTCGCCAGCGCCCGTTCCTCCGCGATCCCGTGCTCGAAGAACCGTAGTTCGCCCCCGGGCCGCAGCACCCGCCGCAGCTCCGAGAGCGACCGCCGCACGTCCCGTACGGAACACAGCACCAGGGACGCGACCGCCGCGTCGAACGCCTCGCTCTTGACGGGCAGCGCCTCCGCCGCGCCCGGCACCACGTCCACCGGAACCCCGGCGCGTACCGCGGCCTCCGCGGCCAGCCTGCGCAACTCCCGCTCCGGTTCGATCGCGACCACCTCCGAGACGGCACCCGGATAGTGGGCGAAGTTCAGGCCGTTCCCCGCACCGATCTCGATCACCCGGCCCGACAGCCCGGTCAGCAGCTCGCGCCGGTACGCCGCCATCCCGGACCGCTCGTCCATGACCGGACTCACCTTCGCCCAGACCCGTGCGAAGACCGGATGGTGCACGGCGTCGTGCGGCGTTCTCGCGTTGCGGAGCGGCATGGCACACCTCTTCCCGGAGGTACGACGGCTACCGCGATTGTTCCCCCGGCCGCGCCGGCCGGCACCGCCGCCGCGCCGCAACCTTCCGTGCGGCGGTGCCAGTTGTACGCCCTCAGCCCTGCCCGTCCGCCGCGAACCGGGCGGCGTCCCAGACGCCGCCGAGCTCCGGGGCGAGCCAGCCGGGCGCCCCCGCGCGGAAAGCGCCCGGTGCCAGGGCGCCCGCGCCCTCGGGGATCGCGCCCACCAGCGGGGCCTCCGCTTCCCGGGGGAAGTCGCCGAGGTTGCAGCGCATCGCGAGATCCGGTGCGGCGGGCCAGCTGCCGATGACCACACCCGCGCAGCGCAGCCCCCGCGCCCGCAGCGCCTCCGCCGTGAGCGCGGTGACGTTGAGCGTGCCGAGGCCCGCCTGGGCGACGACCAGGACGGGCGCGTCCAGCAGCCGGGCCGCGTCCGCGAGGGTGCCGCCCGCGTCGTCGAGGCGCACCAGCAGTCCGCCCGCGCCCTCGACCAGGACCAGGTCGTGGTCCTTCGCCAGCCGCGCCGCCTCCCGCTCGATCTCCCGCGGCCGCACAGGTGCCCGGCCCGCCCGACGGGCGGCCGTGCCCGGCGCCAACGGCTCGGGGAAACGGGCGAGTTCGACGCCCGTCACGGGACCGGCCAGCCGCTCGACCTCCGCGATGTCCCCCGGCTCGCCGGCCGAGACGCCTGTCTGCGCGGGCTTGAGCACGGCCACCGAGCGCCCCTGGGACAGCGCCACCGCGGCGACCGCGGCGGTGGTCATCGTCTTGCCGATCTCCGTGCCCGTGCCCGAGACGATCAGTACTGACACGACAGTTCCCCTTTCTTCGTACGGGCTTTGTACGGGAGCCTCAGGCTTCCCGGGCGACGGCGTGCACGGCCGCGCAGATGCGTTCCAGGTCCGCGTCCCCGGTGACGTACGGCGGCATGGTGTAGACGAGGTTGCGGAACGGCCGCAGCCAGACGCCCTCGCGCACCGCGGCCCGCCGTGCCGCCGCCATGTCGACGTCGTGGTCGAGCTGGACGACACCGATGGCGCCGAGCACCCGTACGTCCTGTACGCCCGGCAGGCCGAGAGCGCCCGACAGGCCCTCCCGCAGGCCCGCCTCGATGCGTTTGACCTCGCCCTGCCAGTCCTGTCCGGTCAGCAGGCCGAGGGACGCGCACGCCACCGCCGCCGCCAGCGGGTTGCCCATGAACGTGGGGCCGTGCGCGAGCACCGGTACCTCGCCCTGCGAGATGCCGTCGGCGACGCGGGGCGTGCACAGGGTCGCGGCCATCGTCAGATAGCCGCCCGTCAACGCCTTGCCCAGGCACATCACATCCGGGGTGACGCCCGCGTGGTCCGCGGCGAAGAGCGCGCCCGTACGGCCGAAGCCGGTGGCGATCTCGTCGAACACCAGCAACACGTCGAACTCGTCGCACAGTTGGCGCAGCACCTGCAGATAGCCGGGGGAGTGGAAGCGCATGCCCCCCGCGTTCTGCACCACCGGCTCCACGATCATCGCGGCGACCTCGTGGGAGTGGCGCTCCATCAGCTCGCGGAGGTGGGCCTCGTACGCCGGGTCCACACCGGCGTCGAAGCCGATGGGGGGAGCGTCCGCGAACACCTGCCGCGGCAGGGCTCCCGACCACAGCGTGTGCATGCCGCCGTCGGGGTCGCAGACCGACATCGGCTGCCAGGTGTCCCCGTGGTAGCCGCCGCGCCAGGTCATCAGCCGCTGCTTCTCCGGCCGCCCGGCCGAACGCCAGTACTGCAGGCACATCTTCACGGCCACCTCGACCGACACCGAACCGGAGTCGCAGAGGAAGACGTGCTCGAGCCCCTCGGGCGTGATCCCGACCAGCTCGGCGGCCAGCCGGACGGCGGGCTCGTGGGTGAGCCCGCCGAACATCACATGGCTCATGCGCTCCAGCTGGGCGTGGGCGGCCTCGTTCAGCACGGGGTGGTTGTAGCCGTGCAGGGCCGACCACCACGACGCCATCCCGTCCACCAACTCGCGGGATTCCCCGGACGGTTCGGTGATCCGCAGCCGTACGCCGGACGCGGACTCGACGATCAGCGGGTCCTGGCGGCCGGGCATCGGCCCGTAGGGGTGCCACACGTGCTGCCGGTCGAGGGCCAGCAGCTCGGCGGGGGAGAGGGGCTCAGGCATTGGGCGGCAGGTCCGTTCCCGCGCCGCGGCGGCGCACGGCGACCAGGTCGGTCCGCGCCTCGTCGGAGGCCGTGGCCTCCGCAGCGCCGTCCCCGGCGTCCCCCGAGTCCCCGCACGGGCCGCAGCTCCCGCCGCCGCAGCCCGCGCCGGCGGCGACGTCGGCCCGGTGGGCGGGCAGCGTCGTGGTGCCCATGCCCTCCACCTCGAAGCCCGAGTCCGTGATCATCGCCAGGTCGGCCTTGCCCTCCTGGCCCTCGCTGGTCAAGTAGTCGCCCAGGAAGATCGAGTTGGCCAGGTGCAGCGCCAGCGGCTGCAGCGAGCGCAGGTGGATCTCCCGCCCGCCGGCCAGCCGCACCTCCGCGTCCGGGTGGACGAACCGCACCATCGCCAGGATGCGCAGCGCCCGCTGCGGGGTGAGGTTCCACTCCTTCGCCAGCGGCGTGCCCTCGAACGGGATGAGGAAGTTGACCGGCACCGAGTCGACGTCCAGCTCGCGCAGCGCGAACACCACGTCGACCAGGTCCTCGTCGGTCTCGCCCATGCCGGAGATCAGCCCGGAACAGGCGGACATGCCCGCCGCCTGCGTCTTGCGCACGGTGTCCACGCGGTCGGCGTAGGTGTGCGTGGTGGTGATGTCGGCGTACGTCGCCTCGGAGGTGTTGAGGTTGTTGCTGTACGCGTAGACGCCCGCCTCGCGCAGCCGGTCCGCCTGGCCCTCGGAGAGCAGCCCGAGGCACGCGCACACCTCGACGTCCTCGTTCTGCTCCTTGATCGCCTCGATGGTCTTCGAGACGCGGTCGATGTCCCGGTCCGTCGGCCCGCGGCCGCTGGCCACCAGGCAGACGCGCTTCGCGCCCCCGGCGACCCCCGCGGCGGCCGCCTTCGAGGCCTCCTCCGGCTTCAGCCAGGTGTACTTCAGGATGCCGGTCTCGGAGCCGAGCCGCTGCGAGCAGTACGAGCAGTCCTCGGGGCACAGGCCGGACTTGAGGTTGACCAGGTAGTTGAGCTTCACCCGTCGCCCGAACCACTTGCGGCGCACCTTGCCGGCCGCGGCCACCACGTCGAGCAGGTCGTCATCGGAGGTCGCCAGCACGGCGAGCGCCTCTTCGCGGGTCGGCAGCTCGCGCCGCAACCCCTTGTCCACGAGCGTGTTGAGCAGGTCCATGGCGGTGATCCTTGCCTACGCTCCCATGCCCGGCCAAGGTGGAGACCCAACAACAGGGGGTGTCTGGGGTGTGTGGATCACCACACCCTGACCAGCCTGGATGGCGGCTAGGTTGGGGCCCCGTCCCCCGTGTGCCCCCATACGGTTTTATGCGAACCCCACAGAAGCCGAGGACAATCCATGGCCGGTGCCGATGTGTTCGACTGGATCGACGAGCAGCACGAGCGGCGCCGCGCCGCCGGGCTCGTCCGCACCCTGCGCCCCCGTCCGGCGGACGACGGCCGCACCGATCTGGCGGGCAACGACTACCTGGGCCTGACCCGTCACCCCGAGGTCACCGAGGCCGCCGCCGAGGCGGCCCGGCGCTGGGGCGCGGGGGCCACCGGCTCCCGCCTGGTCACCGGCAGCACGGAACTGCACGCCAGGCTGGAGCGGGAACTCGCCGCGTTCTGCGGCTTCGAGTCCGCCCTCGTCTTCTCCTCCGGGTACGCCGCCAACCTCGCCGCCGTGACGGCGCTCTCGGCCGCGCCCGACGGCGACACCCTGCTGGTCTCGGACGAGGGCAACCACGCCTCGCTGATCGACGGCTGCCGGCTCGCCCGGGCCCCGAGGGCCGTCGTCCCGCACGCCGACCCCGAGGCCGTGGCCAAGACGCTCGCCGCGCACGACGGACGCGCCCTCGTCATCACCGACTCCGTCTTCTCCGTCGACGGCGACGCCGCCCCGCTGCCCGCCCTCGCCCGGGCGTGCCGGGACGGCGGCGCCGCGCTGCTGGTGGACGACGCCCACGGGCTCGGCGTGCTCGGCGAGGGCGGGCGCGGCGCACTGCACGCGGCCCACCTGGCCGGGTCCCCGGACACGGTGGCCACGGTGACGCTCTCGAAGGCGCTCGGCAGCCAGGGCGGTGCGGTGCTCGGTCCCGAGCGGGTCATCAGGCATCTCGTCAGCGCCGCCCGCACCTTCATCTTCGACACGGGCCTCGCACCGGCCGCGGCCGGCGCGGCCCTGGCCGCCCTGGAACTGGTGCGCCGCGAACCGTGGCGCGCCTCCCGGGTCCGGTCCGTCGCCCGCGAGCTCCACCGCCGGCTGACCGAGGCGGGGCTGACGGCCGTACGCCCCGACGCGGCCGTCGTCTCCGTACGGGCCCCCTCGCCCGAGGCGGCGGTGCGGTGGGCCGCCGACTGCCGGGAGGCGGGGCTCGCGGTGGGCTGCTTCCGGCCGCCGTCCGTGCCGGACGGCGTCTCGCGGCTGCGGCTGACCGCCCGCGCGGACCTGTCGGACCGCCAAGTGGCCGCCGCCGCCGAGGTGATCGTGCGGACGGCGCCGGGCCTCTGACCGCTCAGACCCCGCGCGGGAACTCGTCGAACCCGCCGTCGCACACGCCCCTGACGAAGGGGGTCCAGGCGGCGGGGGAGAGTAACAGGGCCGGACCGCGGGCGTACTTGGAGTCGCGCACCGCGAGCAGTTCCGGCGCGACCCTCGCGGCTTCGACGCAGTTGTTCATTCCGGTGCTGTAGCTGCTTCGGCGCCACGTTGGTGCGGACATTGCGCCTCCCTGCGTGATTCTTACGCGCTGCCATGGATCCCGGCGATGTAATCCAGCGAGTTCTCATGCGAGAGGGCGTGCGCCCGGAGCATGCCGAAAGCCGAGCTGTACGCCCGGAGGTCCTCTTTCCGCTCTAAGTAGAGGCTACTCGTCAAGTGGTCGAGAACAACCACGTCCAGATCGGCGATGCGAGGAAAGGAAAAAATAACGAAAGGGCCGGTGATGCCAATGTGGTTGCTCTGTGAAAAGGGAAGGACATGGAGCCGCACATGCGGCAGTGAACCCGTTTCCACCAGATGCCGCAGCTGTCCCGACATCACCTCCGGGCCGCCCACTTCATGACGCAGGACGGCCTCGTCCAGCACGGCGCACAGCTCCAGCGGACGGTCGCCGTGCAGCACGGACTGCCGCGCCATCCGCACCCGCACCAGCTCCTCGACCTGCTGCGCGGGCGGGTCGCCCAGGGCCGCGCGGGTCACGGCGCGGGCGTACTCCGGCGTCTGCAACAGGCCCGGCACCACGGTCGTTTCCAGCGTGCGCGAACGGGACGCCTCCGACTCCAGGCTGATGAAGTCGAGATAGGCGGACGGCAGCAGATCGCGGTACGCGTACCACCAGCCGCGGCGCGGCGCGCGCCTGGCGCCTCCGCCGCTTGTACGGTCCGCACCGCACAACGCCTCCAGCAGGGCGCGCAGTTCGGGGTCCGACACCTGGTAGACATCGAGCAGCCGGGCCACGTCGGACGGTTTGGCACCGCTGCTGCCCGTCTCGATCCGGCTCACCTTCGACTGGTGCCAGCCGACCGCCTCCGCGGCCTGCCGGCTGGTCAGCCCGGTCAGCTCGCGCTGGCGGCGCAGTTCCGCGCCGAGCTTGCGACGGCGCACCGCGGGTCCGTAGCGCATCTGCCGCCCCTCCTTTCCCGGGGCCTGTCTGCGGTGCCCCAAATCCACACGTCAGAGTCAATAGACCATGTTGGCTGCCAAATCCGGTCTCTCGTAGCAGAGTTCACCGCTTCGAGGGACAGATATATGCATATCTCGGTGGATCGCTCCCATCACGGGCGTTGTCGGTGGCAGTCTGTCGCGCAGAGCCGTACCGGTCTCGGGCGGGAAAGGGACAGCGCCATGGCAGATCACCAGGAAGCTTCCGTCACTCTGCCGAGCGCCCCCGCCTCGGTCTCCACGGCCCGCCGCTATGTCGCGGGGGTCCTCGCGGAATGGGGCATGCCGGACGGTACCGAGGACGCCGACAGGGTGCGGCTGATCGTCTCCGAGCTGGCCACCAACGCCGTGCAGCACACACGGGGCCAGTCGCCGACCTTCACCGTGGACGTCCGTCTCGAGCGGGACGAGCGGCTGCGCATCGGTGTCACGGACAGCCATCCGCGCCATCCGCGGCGGCTGCCCGCCGCCGTCCAGCAGGACAACGGGCGCGGCATGGTCATCATCCGCTGCCTCACCGCCGAGCGCGGTGGCAGGGTCTCGGTGACCCCGACCGCCGACGGGGGCAAGACCGTGTGGATCTGCCTGCCGTGGACCGTGCCCGTGCGCTGACGCCGGGGACGGGAGGGCGGGTGGCGTACGGCTGGGAGCTCCTGGCCGTACGCCACCCGCCCGGCGCGCTCGTGACGCGCTCGCAGGAGGAGGGCCGGTCGTGCCGGCCGGTCGCCGGGCGGCGGTCGGTGTGGTGCCGCCGTGCGGCGGAGCGGACTTCAGTCCGCCACGCGGCCGTACCAGACGTTGCGGTTCCAGATCCGCTCGAGACGGACGGCCGCGCCGGTCTTGGGCGCGTGCCAGATCAGGCCGTTCCCGGCATATATCCCGACGTGGTAGACCGCGCCCCCGTGGTGGAAGAACACCAGGTCCCCGCGCTCACGGACCGAACGGGGAATGTGCAGGGTGCGGTTGTACTGCTCCTCGGCGGTGCGGGGCAGCTTCTTGCCGGCCCGCTTGAAGGAGTACTGGGTCAGCCCGGAGCAGTCGAAGCGGTACGGGCCCGTGGCGCCCCACTGATAGGGCGAGCCGACCTTGGAGGCGGCGATCTGGAGTGCCCGGACCGGGACCGACACGGCCTCGGCCCTGGAGGTGTTGCCCGGCGCCAGCACCGTGGCGCCGACGGCGGCGAGGGTCAGGGCCGAAGCGGCCTTGGCCTTGGACAGCTTTGGCGGTCGTTTGTGCTTGCCCATGCGCGAACCCTTCGTCAGTCGCCTGTGAAGGGTGACCTGTCGGGTTCGGGCAGGCGAAGAATGCCCGGCCGCCTGAGCGGCTTCACCCCAAGGAGCGCTGTCATGACCCCCAGCGCCCCGTCGTGCTCGGGTCCTCCACCCCTGCCGGTGCACTCCTTCGACCCACCGGCCGGGCGGCGGCAGGGTTCGGCGTCCGCCCGGACCGCCCCGCCGTGTGGCGGGGTCTTGTCGTCCCGAGGATCTTGGCGCAGCCGCGGCGCCGATTCCGAGCGGATCCAGCGATATGTGAGCCTCATCACCTGTGGGCAATTCAGGTGGACGCGAGGGCATTTGGGACTCGGTGAACGGGGCTGCTGAGTCCGCCACCTGCGCGGGCTACGGATCACCCGAGCGCGGTATGCGCGCTCCGATCGGGATGATCGCTGCGTGGTGTCTACGTACGCCTCCGACGTCTGGAGGAAACCTGTCGAAAAGCGTTTTCGTTTCTCAACCGGCCGACGGCGGTGGCGACATCACCCGCCCGGCCCGCCGTTCGCCGTCCAGGATCCGCATCGCCTGTGCCAACGTGCCCGCGTACACCTCCCGTTCACCTCGCTCGTACATGACCGTCAGTGCCTCGCGCAGTGCCGTGGCGGCGGACACCAGGGCCTGCGCCGCTCGTAGCCCGCTGTACGTGTCACGTGCGCGGGCGGGGTTGATCCGGCCGAGGAGATCCAGTACTTCCAGATAGCGGTCCACCAGTTCGCCCTCCGCCCGGGTCAGCGCGGGCAGCGGCGGCAGCGGGGGCGGCAGCACGGCGCTCACCTGGCCCCGGGCAGCGCGAGGTCGTGCTTCCGGCTGCCGATCACCCGGTCGGCCAGCCCGTAGGCCACCGCCGCGGCGGCGTCGAAGACCGTATCGCGGTCGGTGTCGGTGTCGACGCGCTTTGTGCTCTGCCCGGTGTGCCGGGCCAGGATCCCGGTCTGGAGCTCCCGGACCCGCTCCAACTCCCGTGCGTGCAGCTCCAGATCGGACGGCGTGCCCTGGACCGGCTCGGCGAGAGCGGGCTGGTGGATGAGCACCCGAGCGTGCGGCAGCACCGCCCGCTTGCCCGGGGTGCCCGCGGCCAGCAGCACGGCGGCGGCCGACGCGGCCTGGCCCAGGCAGATCGTCTCGATGTCGCAGGTGACGAAGCACATGGTGTCGTAGACGGCGCACATGGCGGAGAAGGAGCCGCCGGGGGAGTTGATGTACAGCGAGATGTCCTGTTCGGGCGCCGCGTGCTCCAGATGCATCAGTTGCGCCATCACGTCGTTCGCGGTGGTGTCGTCGATCGGGGTGCCGATCATGACGATCCGCTCCGACAGCAGCTTCGAGTACGGGTCCGTTGTGCGGGTTCCGGTGGCCGTGCGCTCGGTGAACTCCGGCAGGACGTGGCGGGCGCTGAACGGATGCATGACGGCTCCTCGCTCCTCGGCGTCTGTGCGCCTGTGTTTCTGTAAAAAATGTACAGGACGTACATCCAGTTAGAATGGGAGCATGGCCTACGAGATTCCTGTGACGCAAGCCCGAGCCGAGCTGGCGGACCTGATCAACCGCGTCGTCTATGGCGGGGAGAGGGTGGTCGTCACGCGCCACGGGAAGCCGCTTGTCGCCCTGGTGTCCGCTGCCGACCTGCAGCGACTCGAGGAGGGCGGAGCGGAGGCGGAGGAGCAGGTGATCAGCACGGTGTCCGGTGTGCGCCCCCTGCCGTCCGCTCCCGGCGAACGCCGGCGGTTCGGCATCGCCGCCGAGCACCGCGACCCCGGGGGCACCATGCGTCACTGACGCCCGGCCTGCGCCATGGTGCGGCAAAGCAACAGTTAACGTGCCGGAAAAGCTTGAGCACTAACGTGCAATCACCTCTTCCCGACGGGGATTCCCAAAGGTCAACATCCTGTTGAGCCCGGGTGATGTCCCGCCGCTCGAGAACGACAGTGAGGTGGGCGCATGCAACTGACCCCGCATGAACAGGAACGGCTGCTCATCCACGTGGCCGCCGACGTCGCCGAGAGGCGCCGCGGCCGCGGACTGCTCCTCAACCACCCCGAGGCGGTGGCCCTGATCACCGCGCACATCCTCGAGGGCGCCCGCGACGGCCGCACCGTCGCCGAGCTCATGTCCTCCGGGCGCAAGGTGCTCACCCGCGACGAGGTGATGTCCGGCATCCCGGAGATGATCCGCGATGTCCAGATCGAGGCCACCTTCCCGGACGGGACCAAGCTCGTCACCGTCCACGAGCCCATTTCCTGACGGGGGGACACCGGTGATTCCCGGAGAGATCCTTTACGCCGACGGTCCCGTGCGCCTCAACGAGGGCCTGCACCGCACCCGGCTGACCGTGCTCAACACCGCCGACCGCCCGGTACAGGTCGGCTCGCACTACCACTTCGCCGAGGCCAACCCCGGCCTGGAATTCGACCGTCCGGCCGCCCACGGCAAGCGCCTGGACATCGCGGCCGGCACGGCCGTGCGCTTCGAGCCGGGCATCCCGGCCGAGGTGACCCTCGTCCCCCTCGCGGGCAAGCGGATCGTCGGGGGACTGCGCGGCGCATGCGGGGGCCCTCTCGATGTCTGACCCCTTGATGTCCGACCCCTCGATACTCGGCCGCGCCGCCTACGCCGACCTCTACGGCCCCACCACCGGGGACCGCATCCGCCTCGCCGACACCGACCTGGTCGTCGAGATCGAGGAGGACCGCAGCGGCGGCCCCGGCCACGCCGGCGACGAGGCCGTCTTCGGCGGCGGCAAGGTCATCCGCGAGTCCATGGGCCAGTCCCGCGTCACCCGCGCCGACGGCGCGCCTGACACCGTCATCACCGGTGCGGTCGTTCTCGACCACTGGGGCATCGTCAAGGCCGACATCGGCATCCGCGACGGCCGGATCACCGGCATCGGCAAGGCGGGCAACCCCGACACCATGGACGGGGTCCACCCCGACCTCGTGATCGGCCCCGAGACCGAGATCATCTCCGGGAACGGCCGCATCCTCACCGCCGGGGCCATTGACGCGCACGTCCACTTCATCTGCCCCCAGGCCGCCGAGACCGCGCTCGCCTCCGGCGTCACCACCCTCGTCGGCGGCGGCACCGGTCCGGCCGAGGGCAGCAAGGCCACCACCATCACCCCCGGCTCCTGGCACCTTGCCCGGATGTTCGAGGCGATGGAGGCCTACCCCCTCAACATCGGCCTGCTGGGCAAGGGCAACACCGTCTCGTACGACGCGATGCGCTCCCAACTGCGCGGCGGAGCCGTCGGATTCAAGATTCACGAGGACTGGGGGGCCACCCCCGCCGCCATCGACGCCTGTCTGCACGTGTGCGAGGAGAGCGGGTCCCAGCTCGCCATCCACACCGACACGCTCAACGAGGCGGGCTTCGTCGGCGACACCCTCGCCGCCATCGCCGGGCGCTCGATCCACGCCTACCACACCGAGGGCGCGGGGGGCGGGCACGCACCCGACATCATCACCGTCGTCTCCGAGGCCAACGTCCTGCCCAGCTCCACCAATCCGACCCGCCCGCACACCGTCAACACCGTCGAGGAGCACCTCGACATGCTGATGGTCTGTCACCACCTCAACCCCACGGTCCCCGAGGACCTCGCCTTCGCCGAATCCCGCATCCGGCCCGGGACCATCGCCGCCGAGGACGTCCTGCACGACCTCGGCGCCATCTCGATCATCTCCTCGGACTCCCAGGCCATGGGCCGCATCGGCGAGACCGTACTGCGCACCTGGCAGACCGCCCATGTGATGAAGCGGCGCCGCGGCCCCCTGCCCGGCGACGGCCCCGCCGACAACCAGCGGGCCCGCCGCTATGTCGCCAAGTACACCGTCAACCCGGCCGTGGCCCAGGGCCTCGACCACGAGATCGGCTCCGTGGAGGAGGGCAAGCTCGCCGACCTGGTGCTGTGGGAACCGGCGTTCTTCGGCGTCAAACCGCTGCTCGTCATCAAGGGCGGGCAGATCGCCTGGGCACAGATGGGCGACGCCAACGCCTCCATCCCCACCCCGCAACCGGTGCTGCCGCGCCCCATGTTCGGCGCACTCGGCCGGGCGCCCGCCGCCAACTCCCTCAACTTCACCACCTCATGGGCCCTGGACGACGGCCTTCCCGAACGCCTCGGCCTCGGCAAGCGCTTCGTCCCCATCCGCAGCACCCGTGGTGTCACCAAGGCCGACATGCGCAACAACGACGCCCGCCCGCACGTGGAGGTGGACCCCGACACCTTCACCGTCACCATCGACGGCGACCCCGTCGAGCCGCAGCCGGCAGTGGAACTGCCCATGGCACAGCGGTACTTCCTCTTCTGATGGCCACCCGGGCAGCTCTCCTCGTCCTCGCCGACGGCCGTTTCCCCGCCGGCGGGCACGCGCACTCCGGCGGCGCGGAGGCGGCCGTCAAGGCCGGACGGATCCGGGACGCCGCCGGCCTCGAGGACTTCTGCCGGGGCCGGCTGCACACCGCCGGGCTCACCTCCGCCGGGCTCGCCGCGGCGGCCGCCGCCGGGATCGACCCGCTCGAACTCGACGACGCCGCCGACGCCCGTACCCCCTCGCCCGCCCTGCGCGCCGCCGCGCGCCGGCTCGGCCGGCAGATGATGCGCGCCGCACGGGCGGCCTGGCCGTCCCCCGCGCTCGACGCCCTCGCCGGCGCCCGGCCACGCGGCGCGCACCAGCCCGTCGTGCTCGGCCTCGCCGCCCGCGCGGCCGGACTCGGGCCGCTCGACGCGGCGTACGCCGCCGCGTACGAGTCGGTCGGCGGCCCGGCCACGGCGGTCGTACGGCTGCTGAGCCTCGACCCGTTCGAGGCGACCGCCGTGCTCGCCCGGCTGGCCCCGGAGCTGGACCGGGTCGCCGAGCGCGCCGCGGAGGCCGTGCTGCGCGCGGCGTACGAGGGGACCGACGCCCTGCCCGCCGCATCGGCACCCCTGCTCGACATCACGGCCGAACAGCACGCGGGTTGGGCTGTGCGGCTGTTCGCGTCGTAGGGGGAGTTGTGCCCCTGACCCACCCTTTCACCGTCAATCGCCGGACGGGCTTGATATGGAGGCGCCATGCATCTCGACCACTCCAACGACACCTTCCCTCACCGCCACACCTACAGCGCGGCGGAACCCCTCCGCCCCGACGGCGCCCGCAGGGCATTGCGCATCGGCCTCGGCGGGCCCGTCGGCTCCGGCAAGACCGCGACCGTAGCCGCGCTGTGCCGCGCGCTGCGCGACGAGCTGTCCATCGCCGTCGTCACCAACGACATCTACACGCGTGAGGACGCCGAATTCCTGCTGCGCAACGCCGTGTTGCCGCCCGAGCGCATCGCCGCCGTCGAGACCGGCGCCTGCCCGCACACCGCGATCCGCGACGACATCTCCGCCAACCTCGAGGCCGTCGAGGACCTCGAGGACACGGTCGGCCCGCTCGATCTCGTCCTCGTCGAATCCGGCGGCGACAACCTCACCGCCACCTTCTCCAAGGGCCTCGTCGACGCGCAGATCTTCGTCATCGACGTCGCGGGCGGCGATGACATCCCCCGCAAGGGAGGCCCCGGCATCACCACCGCCGACCTCCTCGTCGTCAACAAGACCGACCTCGCACCCCACGTCGGCGTCGACCTGGAGGGCATGGCCCGCGACGCCAAGGCCCAACGCGGCGATCTCCCCGTCGCGTTCACCTCCCTCGCCACCGAGGGCGGCGTCGCCCCCGTACGCGACTGGGTGCGCGAGCGGCTCGCCGCCTGGACCGCTCCCGAGGCGCCGTGACCGCCACCGCCGTGACCGCCACCGCCGTGACCGCCACCGCCGTACGGGCCGCCGCCCGCATCGTCGCCGCGCCCGACGGGCGGGGCGGCACGGCCCTGCCCGTCCTCGACGGCGACGGCCCGTTCGCCCTGCGCCGGCTGCGCCCGGACGGCCGCGAGGCCCGTGTCTGCCTCGTCGGCGCCATGAGCGCACCGCTCGGCGGCGACCTCCTCGGCCTCACCGTGCACCTCGAGGACGGCGCCTCGCTGCGCTTCACGACCACGGCCGCCACCATCGCGCTGCCCGGCCGCACCGGCGCACCGGCCGCGTACGACACCCGGATCACGGTCGGCGACGGCGCCGCCCTGCGCTGGTTCCCCGAGCCCCTCATCTCCGCCCGGGGCAGCGACCTGCGGATGACCACCCGCGTCGACCTCGCCCCGACCGCCCGGCTGGTGCTGCGCGAGGAACAGGTCCTCGGCAGGGCGGGCGAGCCGACCGGCAGGCTCACCACCCGGCTGACCATCCGCCGCGGCGGGCGCACGCTCTACGACCAGGAACTCCGCTACGGGCCCGGCGCACCCGGCTGGGACGGCGGCGCCGTGCTGGGCGGCCACCGGGCCGTGGGCCAACTCCTCGTCGTCGATCCGGCCTTCGCCACCGCCCCGCCCCCGGCCCGCCCGCCCGGCCCCACCGTGGCCGTCACCCCGCTCGCCGGTCCCGCGGTGGTGACGACGGCGGTGGCGCCGGACGCGCTGAGCCTCCGGAAACTGCTGGATTCCGGGGCATTTGGGCTGCGGTGAGCACCGCCGTACATGCCGGCCGGCATGTTGTCATCCTTACAGATTGATAAAGAATCGCCCGGACGGCCTGTCCTTCGTGGCAGGGGAGACGGAAGGATCCTCCCAGCAGCTTCGTGATCATCGCCGCCCTGTGCGGCGGTCCCAGCAGGGGGATTCCTACGTGAGACCTAAAGCGATATTCGGCGCAGCCGGCACCGTGGTGACCGGTGCGCTCGTCGCCGGATTCCTGGCCGCTCCGTCGGCCGGCGCGACCGAGTCGGTGCCGGGCGGCGCCGCCGAGGCGAAGGGCGTGGCCGTGGCCGCCGCGAAGGCGGCGAAGACGGGCGTCAAGTGGCAGGACTGCCCTGCGGCTTGGGGCCTGGAGAAGCCCATCCAGTGCGGCTTCGTCACGGTTCCCGTCGACTACGCCAAGCCCAACGGGCCGACGATCAAGATCGCGGTCGACCGGGTGCGTTCCACCGGTACCGCCAAGGAGCACCAGGGCTCCCTCGTCTACAACCCGGGCGGCCCCGGCGGTTCGGGCCTGCGCTTCCCGCGCAAGGTCACGACCAAGAACCCCCTCTACACGAAGATCTCGAAGGCGTACGACTTCGTCGGGTTCGACCCGCGCGGCGTGGGCCGGTCGAACCCGATCTCCTGCGTCGACCCCAAGGCGTTCATCAAGGCCCCCAAGGCCGACCCGGTGCCCAGCAGCGAGGCCGACAAGCGCGCCCAGCGCAAGCTGGCCGCGCAGTACGCGGACGGCTGCGCCAAGCGCAGCGGCAAGCTCCTGCCGTACCTCACGACGCCGAACACCGCCCGTGACATCGACGTCGTGCGTGCCGCCCTCGGCGAGAAGAAGCTCAACTACCTGGGCGTCTCCTACGGCACCTACCTGGGCGCCGTCTACGGCACCCTCTTCCCGACCCACGTCCGCCGCCTGATCGTGGACAGCGTCGTCAACCCGGCGCAGAGCAACATCTGGTACCAGGCCAACCTGGAGCAGGACGTCGCCTTCGAGTCCCGCTTCAAGGACTGGGAGACCTGGGTCGCCAAGCACGACGCCGTCTTCCACATCGGCAACACCCAGGCCAAGGTGCACGAGCAGTGGCTGAAGCTGCGCGCCGCCGCCAAGAAGAAGCCCATCGGCGGCCTCGTCGGCCCGGCCGAGCTGATCAACTTCTTCCAGAGCGCCGCCTACTACGACACCGTGTGGATCTCGGTCGCCGACACCTGGCAGAAGTACCGCGCCGGTGACACCCAGGCCCTGGTCGACGCGGCGACCACCAAGCCCGAGGACGCGGTCAGCGCGGAGAACGGCAACGCCGTCTACACCGCCGTCGAGTGCGCCGACGCCAAGTGGCCGACCAGCTGGGCCAAGTGGGACCGGGACAACACCCGTCTCAACAAGAAGTACCCCTTCATGACCTGGTCCAACGCGTGGATGAACCTGCCGTGCGCGACCTGGAAGACGAAGCAGCAGAACCCGCTGGACGTCAAGTCCTACAAGGGCCTGCCGCAGACCCTCATCATCCAGTCCACCCGTGACGCCGCCACGCCGTTCGCCGGCGCGGTCGAGCTGCACAAGCGCTTCCAGGGCTCCCGCCTGATCGTCGAGCAGGGCGCCGGTTCGCACGGTGTCACCGGCCTGGTGAACCCCTGCATCAACGAGCGCGTGGACTCCTACCTGCTCACCGGCAAGGTCGACTCCCACGACGTGACGTGCAAGCCGCATGCCATCCCGGAGCCGAAGGCCGCCGCCAAGCAGTAAGTTCCGCGCAACGGCACTCAGAGAACCAATGCAGCACTCGCGCCCCGGGCCCGACAAGGCCCGGGGCGCGGTGTTTTGGGGACAGGGCCGGGTGAGTGGGAGCAGTTCGGTGCGGCAACTTGCCTTGATCTTTTCCCAGTTGTTTCCCATTTCGGGGCGTGCCGGATGCGGCATGATCGAACGATGTTGGTCGAAATAACGAAGATCACGGCGGGCCGTGTCCGTCCGACACTCATGGACGCATGGTCTGGCCTTGCGCAGTGCCTTCCACGGCCTTCACATACGCTCGGGCCACCTCGGCGACGGGCGTGCCGTCAGCCCCGTCCGCGCCCATGCCTTCCAGAGTCTCCTTGATCCAGCCAGGGCTGATGAGATTGATGCGCAGCTTTCGTGGCAGCTCGCTGGCCGCGTTGCGGACGAAGCCTTCCAGACCAGTATTGATGAGCGCCCCCAGCGAACCCCCGGGCAGTGGAGCGGAGAAGGTTCCTCCGGTCAGCGTGATGGAGCCGCCGTCGCGCAGATGGCGCACGGCTCGCTGGGTCAACGCGACCTGGCCCAGCAGCTTGCCCTGCGTTCCCGCGGCGATCTCATCATCCGTCGCTGATTCCAGATCCATCAGCGGGCCGCTGGCGGCGCAGCACACCACGGCATCGAAATCCGGCGCCGTACCAAAAAGTGCGTCCAAGGACGACGGATCTTCCAGATCCACCTTCGTCAGCTCATGCCACTGATCATGCCAGGCGGCAGCAACGCACGAGTCCCCACCGCACGACGGGACTTGATCAACTAACAGAGCTATGCCGGGGCACGGCTGCTGATGTCTTCGGTGACGTCATTTCTCGTGGACATCTGCAGGCCCGTTGATCACCAACTGCTGTCGCAGCCCATCAGGATGCGCGGCCACCCCGTCACCGTCCGGATCCGCGCCAGCGCTGATGGAACCCCGATGTTCAAGTTCGCCACCCGCGACATGCCGGTGAAGTACGCGTCCAGCGTGCCCAGGTGGGCGGAGCGAGGGCCGATGTGGGGGCAGGGGCGAGCAAGCGGGCAGCCTCCTCGTTGGTGCTCGAAGGCCCGGAACGTCGGTGACGTACCGGGCCTTGGGTTGGGTGCTTCGGGGGATGGGCGTCAGAACTGGGCGGGCTGGACTTCCTGCTCGAGGCCCTTGAGCGCGGTGTCGAGCTGGGTGTTGAGGGTGGTCAAGGTGCTGTTGAGGGTGCGGCGGTCATCGGCGTTGGCGGTGCCGAGCTTCGTGTAGGTGTCGGAGATCTTCTTCTCCACGTCCTTGGCCTGCTGGACCTTGCCGTTCTGGTCGTCGGTGAGGACGACGTTGCGGGAGATCGAGGGCAGGTCACCGGGCGCCTTGACCCCGGTGGTGACCGGGTAGACGCCGATACCCTCGGGAATGGGGTAGATGAAGAAGCCGGTGTACTTGCCGCCGACCATGCGGGCCTGCTCCCAGCCCCACTTGCCCTTGGAGATATCGCGTGAGTAGGTGGCGCCGCTGGAGTAGGTGTAGGAGTCGGTGTCGGAGGTGCTGGTGCTGTAGGTGAACGACCCGCCGGCCGACCCGCCGGGACCCCCGCCGTTGGGAGACATGCTGCCCTTCACGTCACCGCCGATGCTCCAGCCACTGGTCGTTGTCCGGCTGTGGGTCCTGGAAGTGGACGAGGTCAGGGACATGGAGGCAGGACCCTGGACCATGTCGCTCTGCATGACGATCGGGGCCTTTTCCGTCAGCCTCCCCACGAAGGCACAGTGCCCGAATTGCTTGCAGACCTGGTCGATCGTCATGTTGAACGGTCCCTGGTTGTACCACCAGTTGCCCTGGTGGTAGTTCTTCTGCAAGTGGAAGTTTTTGACTTCGTCTGTTTTCCAGTCCGGGTGCTGCTTCTTGATCTCCGGGAGTACGGCGTCCTTCACGAACTGTGTCGGGTCCTCCCCGGCCTTGTCCGGAGCGAACGCTTTCATCGCGGTGGGGAAGTCCACCGTGTCGTCGGTCATATTGCCGTCGGGCACCGCGCCGTCGAACGATGCGGTCTGCGGGAGCTTCTTGTAGGGCAGCTTCAGTGTCTGCCCGTTGGGCAGCTGGACCGTCTCGTTGTCGTCGTCGGCCCCGCCCTTCACCTGCCCCTGCGGAGCGTGAACGGCAGAAGGAGCAGCCATGGCGGAGGCTGGAAGGAGCAGGGCTCCGGCCAGCCCGCAGGCCGTTGCGGCGGCGGCCACCGCCGAACGGCGCGTTGTCATCTTCATCGGGATTGACTCCCTTGCGTTCGCCGTTCCGTCCAGGCGCGGGCGGCATAGGGGTGAGCGGCGCGCGAACCGTGAGGATCCGTGGCAATGCCCGGTAGACAGCGCAAGCGCGGAATGTCAGGGTCCGCATCGGGACATCACGAAACTAACCACGGGCGAAATCGGGTGAATATGACGAAACACACAGAGGGGTGAGCGAAGGGTGCAATGGTTCGATTCGCGTACTCAAGTCATCGTCAAATGACGGGACTTAGAGGATGTCTCACGTGGCGCTGTGGTGACGTGCGGCATCATGGTCGCTTGTGAGTGTTGATCTTTCGCGGCGGCTGGTTCCTGACGGGTTGTGGGAACTGGCCGCTCCGTTGCTGCCATCGTTCAGGTCCCGTCCGCAGGGCGGT
>NZ_JBTHHU010000045.1:0-58352 GCF_059089585.1 Streptomyces sp. SX-6
ACCGCCCTGCGGACGGGACCTGAACGATGGCAGCAACGGAGCGGCCAGTTCCCACAACCCGTCAGGAACCAGCCGCCGCGAAAGATCAACACTCACAAGCGACCATGATGCCGCACGTCACCACAGCGCCACGTGAGACATCCTCTTAGGTGTAGAGGTGCGCTAGATCGGGTGACTGGACTGGCCGACCTTGACGCCGAGGATGAAGGCTTTCAGCTTGGCGCCTGTCGTCTCCATGATCACTTCCGGGGTGTCGCTCTCGCGGATCATGATCGCGCCGGATATCTCCCCCAGCTCCACGCATTCATCTCTGTCCCCGGAGAAAGAGGACTTCTGCCACTTAATTTCCGACATCTCCATGCCTGGCCTTCATAGTTGTTTCGCGACGCTGCGGATAAAATCCCTCGACTCTTTCTGAGGCAGGGATGTTTTCTTGGCGTGCCGCAAAATGCTGCGGTAATTTTCGAGGTGGGTCTCGGTGTCAAGGAAGAGAGAGCCGTGGGCCGTATCGATCTGCACAGTGTCCAGCTGCGGCACCGAACCCGTCGCATATGTGCAGGAGCTATTGGCGCCGGGGAATGACCCGTGCGAGAAGGGGATCACGCGAAGAGCGACCCCTTCGTGAGTGCTGACTTCAACCAGCCTGTCAAGCTGTCGACGCTGCCCCTCTGTGCCCGGATGGATCATCCGCAACGCCGCTTCATGGATCACGAATGTGCAGGGCGTTGCCGGGGTGCGCTGCATGACGCACTTCCGGTTCATGCGGTGCGATACGCGCCGCTCCACCTCCACCAGATCAAGCGGTGGCACTGTGTTGCGAAAGAGGCTCAATGCGTACTCCTCGGTCTGGAGAAGCCCCGGGATGTACACGAACTGCATGACCGTCAAACTCGTGGCACGGTATTCCAGTTCCACGAGGTCGAGCATGGTGGTAGTGAGCGTTCCCCTGGATTGCTCCCACCAACCCTTGTGCCGTTCTTCCGCCATGCCTACCAGGGCGTCAATGTACTCGCCATCCGGGCACTGATAAATGCTGGCGAAAGTCCGGATACGGTCAGAACTCACGCCAAGCCGGCCGGCCTCGATGTTGCTGATGCGGGTGCGATCTGCGCCGAGCAGGCGCCCCGCATCGCCAGCGCTCAAGCCTGCCTGTTCGCGCATCTTGCGCAGCTCGGCACCCAGCCTCTGCTGCCGCACGGTGGGCGCTGCTCTCGGTGGCATGCTGCTCCCTCCCTGATATGTGGGCACAGTCTCGCGTGTGATCGTCCGACGGTCCAGGCGGTGCACTCTTTTCCCGTATAGGTTGCAACCGTTCACCGCATCGCTCTATCGTCCTTCCAGTGCCGCACAGCACGCCGGGAAGACCCGAAGTGCAGCCACTCGCACGCCTGTTGAGGGCGCCCCGAGGAGTGGCCGAGCCACGGACGGCGCGTACGCGGGACCAGAGACCGCGAGGAGGCGACCCATGAGTACAACCTTGCTCAGTCCCCGCACCACGAGGCGTGACTTCACGTCGGCCTCGACCTACCTCATGACGGCGCCCGCCAATGGCGCAGCGCCGTGTGTGGCCCGGGACTTCGCCCGGGCGATACTGATCCGCGACCTCCCCATCCTGGTGGACGATGCCCGGGTCTGCACCTCGGACGCCGTGACCACCGTCCTCCATCACGCCAGCGGGACGTATCTGCACGTCGAAATCTCCGTGCTACCACGCCGTGTTGTCGTCTCCGTCCGTGACGACGGCCGTTCGCGAACCCTCGGCCGCCACGATCTGCGGGCGGAGGCCGGCGGCCTGACGCTCGTACGCCACCTGTCGACCACCTGCGGCGTGTCCTGGGCTTGGGATGCGCGCCACCGAGCCGTTGCTACGCGGGTGTGGTTCACGCTCGACGCTAGCCGGTGACCGTGTGATCAAACTGACAACGTTACACGTCAGTTCCTCAGAACGTCCTGTCCGCCTGACTGATGGCGGAGGGCGGGGAGTGTCCGTACAGCGGTCCCTTCCTCGTGTGGGGCACCTGCGTCGGGGGATAGTGTCTGCGCTCGTGCGTAAACACCCCATATCCCGAACCCTTGTGACCGCCGCGCTTCTCACCGGCGTGGTGATGCTGCCCGTGGGTACGGCCGCTGCGGCCGTACCCACTGCTGCTTCCGTGAGCCAGGCCGCCCCGGTGAGGATCACCGAAGGGCAGGTGAAGGAGGCGGCCCCTGGCGGCGGGGGCATTCTCTATCCCTCCGTCACGAGTTGTCTGACGGTGACCGTGCGGCTGGCGGGCGGCGGCCTGGTGGGGGCCCATGCCAGTCTGTTCCAAGTGCCGGGGGAGTACCGGTCGGACGAGATCCTGCCCGTCCTGCGCCGGATGGCCGGTGAGCGGCGTGTGCGGGCGGTCGAGGTCAAGGGCGCGGTCGGTGCCTGGTATCCCGGCTATCTCACCAAGGCGATCGAGGCCTACGGGCCCGACGAGCAGGTGCCGTACCCCGCGAAGCCCGACCCGGAGGGGATCGCCGGTGCCGTGGCGCGCGGGCTCGGTCTGTCGCGTACGAGCGTCACCGTCGAGGACGTCCCGGACGGGGATCTGACGGTTCGCTGATTCCCGCTGAATCCAGAGATCCACATTCGCCGGATCGGCTGTTAAGGTAAGGCTTACCTTTTCGAAGTTGTCGACTTCCGGTGGGGGTCTCCGTGACGGTTGCTGTTGCTCCTTGCCAGACGGCCGGGGTGGCCGGGACGGTCGGTGCGCGTGAACTTCCCACCCGCACCGACGTCCTGGAGGAGACCTACGCGCGGCTGAGCGACGCCCTGAGCCCCCTCGTCCGGCTCGGAGTCGGCCCCTGCAACGGCGCCGAGCAGATCACCGCGGAGCGGCTCGTCCGTGACGAGGCGCTCCGCGAATGGCTCGTCGACCTGGCCGGCCGGCGGATGAAGGAAGCCCACGGCGTGACGCCGCGGCGCGATGTGGCGGCTCTGGAGATGCTGCACCAGTACGCCTTCCTCGCCACGGTCACCATGAGCGGTCCGTGGTTCCTGGAACGGCGCGTGCCCTGGATCGGCCCCGACGGCATCGGCTACGACGAGACGTCGGGCTCGCTGAACGTGTCCCCGTCCTACGTCAACTGCCTTCCGGACGACCCCGCCGCCGCCCTCCCCGGTGTGCGGGTCGTGGCGGACGAGGAGCGCCTGGGCCTGGAGCTGAGGAACGCGGTGGCCCATCATCTCGGGCCCGTGCTCGAGGCGTTCCGTCCGCTGCTGCGCCGGGGCCCCCGGGCCGTATGGGGCCTTGCCACCGACGAACTCACCGAGGGCATCTGGTACGTGGGCCGGGTCACCGGCCAGGAGCGCCAGGCGGTACGGGCGGCCGGCGCCCTGCTGCCGGGTGGCACCGCGCCCTACGTGGGCGCGGCGGGCTTCCGGGACTGCGAGGACGAACCCACCCGCACCCGGGTCAACTGCTGCCTCTGGTACACCGTCACCCCCGAGAAGCTGTGCGGGACTTGCCCGCGCCAGACCTGCGGCTGAAACGTCGCCGGCGGGGGCGTTCCAGCCGCAGGGTGAACACCGATCCGCCGCCCTGCCCGGGCCGTACCACGATGCTCCCGCCGTGCGTGTCGGCTATCCACTGCACCAGGGACAGGCCGATGCCGGTGCTTCCGCGCAGTGAGTGGAAACGCGCGAACACGGCGGGCACTTCGGTGTAGGCGATGCCCGGGCCGCGGTCGGCCACCGACACCTCGGCACCCCGCACCGTGACGGTGATGTCGGCGTCGTCCTGCCCCGGTGTCGTCGCGCCGTGGCGGACGGCGTTGTCCAGCAGGTTGCGTACGGCGATGCGGACCAGCCCGGCATCGGCCGTGACGACGGACTCCTCCAGGTCCTGGCGCACCCGGTGGCCGCCGGCCGGAAGCTCCGCGCAGACGGTCTCGACCAGTTGGTCCAGCCGCAGCGGGCCGAGTTGAGGCGTGTGGGCTCCGGCCTGGAGGCGGCCCCGGGTCAGCAGGTTGTCGATGACGTCGGACAGGCGGCCCGAAGCTGTTCTGACGCGCGGCAGGTGCTCCGGCAGCGTGTCGGGGGAGTGGTCCAGCAGGTCCACGGTCCCGCGGATGACCGCGACGGGCGTACGCAGTTCGTGCGCGGCGTCGGCCAGCAGGCGCTCGTGCTGCTCGTGGGCCTCCAAGGCCGCGCGCATGCTCCGGCGGGACAGCATATGGCCGGTGACCGCACCCGCCACGGTGAGCGCGGTGCAGCCGATCAGCAGGGCGGCGACGAGGCGTTCGTGCTCCGCCGTCCCCTTGAGGCCGTCGCCCGCCACGGCGACCACACCGGCCTGCCTCGTGGTGCCGTCCTCGTAGAACGGCGCCGCCAGGTAGCGGGTGGGGTGCCCGGTATCGTCCTCGCCCTCCGCCGTGGCGGTGTCGTCGGTGCGGAGGGCGGAGCGGGCCACGGGCAGCAGGCGCCGCGTGGAGATGTGGAGTCGGGAGTGGCCCCCGGTGAAGCCCTCGCGCAGGGTGCCGTCGGGCTGCTTCTCCAGGACGAACACCGCGGTGCCGGCGTCCGTCACGTCGTCGTCGGCCAGCCCGTCGAACTGGATGCGGCCGCCCTCGTCGTAGTAGGTCAGGGAGCGGGCTACGGTCGCGCGGCGCCGTAGTTCGTCGAACTCCGCGGCTTTCCGGGACCGGGCGTCGGTCTGGATGGCCACGGCGGACAGCGCCCCCAGGCCGATGACGGTGAGCACCGTGTAGGCGAGGGTGAGGCGTATGCGCAGGCGGGTGAGCGCCTTTCGGGCCGGGGAAGTGGTCACTGGCTTATCCGGAATCCCTGCCCCCGGACGGTGTGGACCAGCGGCGGCGTCCCGAGCTTGCGGCGCAGCCCGGCCACCACCGCGTCCACGACGTTGGACACGGGGTCGGCGAGGTCGTCCCAGCACTGTTTGAACAGCTCGCCCTTGCTCACCACTTGGTCCTGGCGGACCAACAGGACGTGCAGTACGGCGAATTCCTTCGGCGACAGGGAGAGCAGCACCCCGCCCCGGCGGACCTCCCGCCGCGGCAGGTCGAGTTCGAGGTCGGCGCACCGCAGGAGCGCCGGAAGCCGCTCCCTGGCGCGCCGGGCGAGGCTGCGGACGCGCATGACGAGTTCCGGCATGGCGAACGGCTTCGCGAGGTAGTCGTCCGCGCCGTGCTCGAAACCCGCGATGCGTTCGGGAAGCGTGTGCAGTGCGGTGAGGAACAGTACGGGCGTCGACCACCCCTGGCGGCGCTTCTTGCCCAGCGCGTGCAGGGCGTCCCCGTCCGGGAGCATGCGGTCGAGGACCACGCAGTCGTATTCGGTGAGGGCGATCAATTCGCCTGCCCGGAGCCAGTCGTCGGCGTAGTCGACGAAGCAGCCGCTGTTGCCGAGGCCCGATCCGATGACTGCTTGCAGATCCGGTTCGTCCTCCACCACCAGCACTCGCACAGGAGTCATCATACCGATCACGCTCACGGTTTCCTCATGGTCCGCCGAGCAGTATGTGATCACCTCACACGCGAACTGTTCGCATGTCCACAGGAGTTCTCATGTCTCGCATATCCACTGTTGCCGGACTGGCCATGGCCCTCGTCGCGGGGTGCGCACCCTATGCCGCTGCCCACGGATCCGCCCCCGCGAAGGTCGTACTGCCGGATGTGCACGCACGCTTCGACTACCAGCTCGGCGGCGCCTATGCG
The DNA here is from genome assembly GCF_059089585.1 of Streptomyces sp. SX-6. NCBI lineage: Bacteria > Bacillati > Actinomycetota > Actinomycetes > Kitasatosporales > Streptomycetaceae > Streptomyces > Streptomyces sp. SX-6. The sequence goes on from NZ_JBTHHU010000045.1 coordinate 5,704, forward strand.
CCGCCGGCCAAAGTGCGCGTAGTCTCCCGTGACCGCGAGGACAAGCCCGCGCCCGGCCTCTACAACATCTGTTACGTCAACGGGTTCCAGGCGCAGCCCGGTCGCGCCAGCCTCGGCTGGTGGAAGAAGAACCACCCCAACCTCTTGCTGCGCGACGGCGGCAAGATTGTGATGGACCCGGATTGGAACGAGGCCCTGCTGGACATCTCCACCGATGCCAAGCGCAAGGAGCTGGCCTCGGTCGTGGGCGGCTGGATCGACGGCTGTGCGAAGTCGGGCTTCCAGGCCGTGGAGCCGGACAACTTCGAGTCGTACAGCCGCTCCCACGGCAAGCTGACGATGGCCGACGACGTCGCCTTCGCCCGCCTGCTTGCGCGGCGTGCCCATGCCGCGGGCCTGGCGATCGCGCAGAAGAACGGGGCCGAGATGCTCGGCCAGAAGCGGAGCATCGGCTTCGACTTCGCGGTGTCGGAGCAGTGCGGCGAGAACAAGGAGTGCGGTGACTTCGCCTCCGCCTACGGAAACCGCGTCTTCGTCATCGAGTACGAGAAGGCCAAGTTCACCAAGACCTGCAAGGCGTGGGGCGGCAAGGTCTCCGTGGTCCTGCGTGACCATGACGTCACTCCGGCAGGCGACCCGAAGCACGTCTACAGCGCCTGCTGAGCCATGGGGCTCCCGAGAACGGGAGCCCCATGACCGTCCGTCAGGCGCGGGCGGCGTCGACGCCGTACGTCTTGGCGACGTCGTCGAGGACGGAGTCGGCACCGTAGAGGCCGACGGCCAGCATCCAGGTGATGTCGCTCACCTCATGGGTCTTGCCCTTGAGCTGCTTCCAGAGCGGGTTGGCCTCGAACTTCTCCTGGCTCTTCTTCGAGGAGCCCTTCGGGTCGGGGAAGGCGGTGAGGAAGATGTCGTCCGCGTCGACCTTCTTGATCTGCTCCTCGGAGATGTCGGCGTTGAAGCCGGTGCCCCGGGCGTCCTTGGGCTTGTCGAAGCCGAGGTCCTTCATGATGACGCCGATGTAGGTGTCCTCCTTGTACAGGCGCGTCGGCCCGTCCACGAAGCGGACGACGGAGACGGAGGGGTTGGAGCCCCTCTTCTTGCGGACGTTGTCGCCCACGGCCTTGGCGCGCTTGTCGAAGGCGGCGATCTTCTCGTCGGCGAGCTTCTCCTTGCCGAGCGCCTTGCCGACCAGCTTGAGGTTGTCCTTCCACGTCGCGCCGGTGTCCTCGGTGAAGACGGTGGGCGCGATGCCGGAGAGCTGCTTGTACAGCTTCTCGTGGCGGACCTTGGCGGAGAGGATCAGATCCGGCTTCAGCGCCATGATCTTCTCCAGGCTGGGCTCGTCGAGCATGCCGACCGGCTTGGCGTCGCCCGCGTACTTCGCCGCGTCCGCGCCGAAGTACGCGGGCAGCTTCTCGTCGGGGGAGGCGAACGTCGTGTAGCCCACGACGTTCGACTGCAGGGCCAGTGTGGCGTCGACGAAGGTCATGTCCAGCGCAACCACGCGCTTGGGAGCCTTCTTTATCTCCGTCTTGCCCATGGCGTGCTCGACGGTGCGGGGGAAGGCGCTGCCGACGGCGGCCGATGACGTGTCGCCCTTGTCGTCCGTATTCTTGTCCGAGCTGCCGCCGCAAGCGGCGGTGGCGAGCAGGCCCGCTGTCACGGCGACGGCTCCGACGGTGCGGCTGAAACGGCTGAGCCAACGGGCTCTCATCGGCGGGGTCCCTTCTGTTCACGGTGTGCGCCACAAGGATAGGCTTACCTAAGTGGCTGATTTGCACCGGGAGGGGATCGTGACCGAAGCGCTACCTGCGCCGTCCACGGGACGGAGGATCCGGCAGGTTGCGTCGGAGAAGGCAAGAAGGCGGTTCCTGTGGACAGTTGCCCTGGCGGGCATGCTGGCCCTCGCCGTGCTGCTCAGCATCGCGCTGGGCGCCGAACCGCTGGACCCCGGGCAGATATGGCACGGCCTGTGGAGCCCGTCCGGCAGGGAAGGGGACGTCATCGTCCGCTCGTTGCGCGTGCCGCGCACCGTCACCGCCCTGGTGGCCGGTCTGGCGCTGGGCGCCGCGGGGGCCCTGATGCAGGGGCACACCCGTAACCCCATCGCCGACCCGGTGGTGCTCGGCATCAGCGCGGGCGCGGGCATGGGCGTCGTGGCCTCCCTGTTCCTCCTCGGCGTCAGCAGCCTTTACGGGTACGTGTGGTTCGGCATCCTCGGCGCCGCCGTCGCGGGCGCCGCGGTGTACGGGGTGGGCACGCTCACGCGGGGCGGCGCCACGCCCGTGACGCTCGCCCTGGCCGGTGCGGCGGCCCACGCGCTGTTCACCGCGCTCACGGCCGGCATGGTGCTCTTCGACCGGCAGGCCCTGGAGACCTACCGCTTCTGGACGGTGGGCTCGGTCAGTGGCCAGCCCCTCCATCTCACGCTCCAGGCGCTCCCGTTCGTCGTGGCCGGGCTCGTGCTCGCCGCCGTGAACACACCGGGGCTGAACGCCCTGTCCCTGGGCGAGGACGTGGCCCGGATGCTGGGCGTACGGATCGGGGCGACCCGCGCCCTCGGCATGGCCGCCATCACCCTGCTGACCGGGGTGGCGGTCTCCCTGTGCGGGCCCATCGGGTTCGTCGGCCTGGTGGGCACGCACATCGCCCGCCACCTCTCCGGACCTGACTACCGCTGGATCGTCGCGCAGGCGGCGCTCGTCGGCGGAGTGCTCATGCTCGTCGCGGACACCCTGGGGCGGCTGGTGGCGCGTCCGGGGGAGCTCGAAGTGGGCATCATGCTGGCGCTCATCGGGGCGCCGGTCTTCATCCAGCTCGTACGCCGCCGCAAGGCGGTGAGGATATGAACAGGGTGAAGGCTCTCGTTCCCGGGCGTACCCCCCTGCGGGCCGGTCCGGTCTCGGCGGTGTGGCGCCCTCGCACGGTGCTGGTACCCCTGCTGACGTTCGCCGTCCTCTTCCTCGCGGTCCTCGTCAACTGCGGCCGCGGCGACATCGACATCCCGGTGGCGGACGTGGCCCGCGCCCTGTTCGGCGGGGGAGACGAGGCCAGCCGGATGGTGGTGACGGAACTGCGCCTGCCCCGGTCGGTGACCGGCGCCCTCGTCGGCGCCTCCCTCGCGCTGGCCGGTGCCATCTTCCAGGGCCTGGCCCGCAACCCCCTCGCCAGCCCCGACATCCTCGGCATCACGGCCGGTTCGAGCGCGGGCGCGGTGAGCGTCATCGTCATCGGCGGGGCGAACGGAGGCGTCGGCGGCGCGCTGGCGAGCTTCGGCGTTCCCGCCGCCGCGATGGCCGGCGGCCTCCTGGCAGCCGTGGTGATCCAGCTGCTCGCCGTACGGCACGGGTTGTCGGGCTACCGGGTGCTGCTCGTCGGCGTCGGCGTCAACGCCGTGCTCACCAGCGTGCTGTCGTGGCTGCTGCTCAAGGCGGACATCGTCGACGCCGGGCGCGCCCTGCTGTGGCTCAACGGGAGCCTGAACGGCGCCTCGTGGGACACCATGCGGCCGGTGATGTGGACGCTGCTGGTGCTCATGCCGGTGGCCCTGCTGCTCTCCTTCCCCTTCGGGGCGCTGGTCTTCGACGAGGACACCGCGCGCGGCCTCGGGGTCCGGATGACCGGGACCCGGGTGGCGCTGCTGTTCACCGCCGTGCTGCTGACCGCCGCCGCGACCGCGGCCTCGGGTCCGGTCGCCTTCGTGGCGCTCGCCTGCCCGCAGCTGGCCGTACGGCTGATGCGGACGGGCACGCCCCCGCTGCTCGCCTCCGCGCTGCTCGGCGCGGCGGTGACGGTATGGGCCGATGTGCTCGGGCGCACGGCCTTCGGGGACGTGGAACTGCCCGTCGGCATCCTCACCGCCGCACTGGGCGCCCCGTATCTGCTGTACCTGCTGATCCGTAGCGGAAGGGCCCGCACGTCATGACCGAGACCATCGACACCCCCTCCCTGCGCGCCGCGGAGCGAAAGGCCGTACGGCTGCGCGCGGAGCAGCTGACGCTCGCCTACGGGGACCGTACGGTCGTGCACGAGCTCGACCTCGACATCCCCGACGGCACGGTCACGGCGATCATCGGGCCGAACGGCTGCGGAAAGTCCACGCTGCTGCGGTCGTTCGGGCGGCTGATGAAGCCCGCGAGCGGGAGCGTCCTGCTCGACGGCAGGCCGGTCCACCGCATCCCGACCCGGGAAGTGGCCGAACTGGTCGGCCTGCTGCCGCAGTCGCCCGCGGCCCCGGAGGGGCTGAGCGTCGCCGACCTGGTGGCGCGCGGGCGGCACCCGCACCAGAGCTGGTACCGGCGGTGGTCCTCGGACGACGAGGCGGCCGTCGAGCGGGCCCTGCGGGCGACAGGCATGTACGAGCTGGCCGACCGGACGCTGGACGAACTCTCCGGCGGCCAGCGGCAGCGCGCGTGGATCGCGATGACGCTCGCCCAGCAGACCGAGATCCTGCTGCTCGACGAGCCGACCAACCACCTCGACCTGGCGCACCAGGTCGAGGTGCTGGACCTCGTACGGGAGTTGCACGGCTCCACGGGGTGCACCGTCGTCGTGGTCCTGCACGACCTGTCGCTCGCCGCGCGGTACGCGGACCGGCTGGTGGCCATGGCGCAGGGGCGGGTGGTCGCCCAGGGCGCGCCGTCCGAGGTGCTCACGGAGGAGCTGGTGCGGGAGGTCTTCGGCCTGCGCGCCCGGATCCGCCACGACGAGGAGACGGGCTCCCCGCTGGTGATCCCGCTGAGCCGGCACATGGCGAAGGCGACTGACGGGGTGTGAGATGCGCCGCGGGGGGTGATGCAGGGCATTTGCTAGGTTAGCCTTACCTAAGTGCCTGTTGGGTGGTTCTCCTGCCCATGGGTCCTGCCTGCCCACCCCCCGTTCGTGACCGAAGGATCCCGCCATGCTGCGTGCTCGTCTCCTCGACCGACAGGCGCAACGTGAGTCCGCTGCCCGTACCTACGCCCGGTCCATCCCGGTGGCGCCCGTCGCCGCGGCCGGTGCGCAGGTGACCGGAGCCGACGGCCGTACGTACCTCGACTGCCTCTCCGGCGCGGGCACCCTCGCCCTCGGCCACAACCACCCCGATGTGACGGCCGCGTTGCAGGAGGTGATCGGTTCGGGCGCCCCGCTGCACGCCCTCGACATGATCACCCCGCAGAAGGACGCCTTCAGCGAGGAGCTGCTCAAGCGACTGCCGGGCACCCTCAACAACGCGGCCAAGCTGCACTTCTGCAGCCCCGCCGGCACCGACGCCGTCGAGGCCGCGCTCAAGCTGGCCCGCAACGCCACCGGCCGCCAGGGCGTCTTCGCCTTCACCGGCGCCTACCACGGCATGACGCTCGGCGCCTCCTCCGTCTCCGGCCCCGGCCGGATGCGCCGCGGCGCGGCCGAGTTCGGCCCGGCCGAGGCCCAGCCCGTGACCCGGCTGCCCTACCCGTACGGCTACCGCTGCCCGTTCGGCGTCGGCGCGGAGCAGGCGGGCGTGCTCTCCGCCCGGCTGATGGAGAGCTACATCACCGACCCCAGCAGCGGCGTCGGCAAGCCCGCCGCCGTCATCCTCGAGGTCGTCCAGGGCGAGGGCGGCGTCGTCCCCGGCCCCGACGCCTGGCTGCGCGAGGTGCGCCGCATCACCGAGGAGCACGGGGTGCTGCTCATCATCGACGAGGTGCAGACCGGCATCGGGCGCACCGGCGACTTCTGGGCCTGCGAACGCGCGGGCGTCACCCCCGACATCCTCGTCACCTCCAAGGCCGTCGGCGGCGGTCTCCCGCTCGCCCTCATCGCCTACCGCCCCGACCTCGACACCTGGCAGCCGGGCGACCACACCGGCACGTTCCGCGGCAACACGCTGGCCATGGTCGCCGGCGAGATCACGCTGCGGACCATCGCCGAGCAGCAACTGGCCGAGCACGCCGCCAAGCTGGGCGGGCGCATCCGCGCGGGCCTGCGCGAACTGGCCGTCGAACACCCGCAGATCGCCGAGGTGCGCGGCCGGGGCCTGATGATCGGTGCCGAACTGGTCGACTCCGCCGCCGAACCCGACGCCCTCGGCTCCCGCCCCGGCGACCCGGTGTTCGCCCGGGCCCTGCAGGTCGCCTGCCTCGAGCGCGGCCTCATCCTCGAACTCGGCGGCCGCGGCGACACGGTGCTGCGCCTGCTGCCCCCGCTGGTCCTCACCGACGAGCAGGCCGACTCCGTCCTCGGCCGTATCGCCGACGCGCTGTCCGCCGTCGCCGTGGAGCGTGCCGCATGAGTGACGGCATACGTCCCGACGCCGTCGCGGACCCCGCGGCCCCGCACGCGCTGCGGGAGTTGACGTCCGTCGCGCTCGACGGGCTGGCCGACGGCGCCGCCGCCCGCGGCGGCCCGCTGCCCTCCGGCGGGCCGGAGCGGGTCGCGGCCCGCACCCGGGAGCTCGTCACCCCGGTCCTGCCCGACGAGGGCATCGGCGCCGAGGCCGCCCTGTACGGGGTGGCGCGCGCCGCCGCCGAGGGCGCCGCCGACCCGTCCGACCCGCACTGCGTCGCGCACCTGCACTGCCCGCCGCTGGCCGTCGCCGCGGCGGCCGACCTGGTCGCCTCCGCGCTCAACCCCTCGATGGACTCGTGGGACCAGGCGCCCGCCGCCGCCGTCATCGAGGAGGAGGTCACCGCCGCCCTGGCCCGCCTGGTGTACGCGGGCCGCACGGAACCCGACGCGGTCATCACCAGCGGCGGCACCGAGTCCAACCTCGTGGCGCTGCTGCTGGCCCGCGAACGCGCCCGTGCCACCGGCGCGCGCGGGGTGCAGGTGTTCGTCGGCGCCAACGCGCACCACAGCGTGCGAAGGGCCGCCTGGATGCTGGGACTTCCCACGCCCGTCGTCATCGACTGCCCCGGCGGCCGGATGAGCCCGGCCGCACTCGACCGCGCGCTGGTCGAGTGCGGCGGGACCCCCGCACTGGTGGTGGCCACCGCCGGCACGACCGACGAGGGACTGATCGACCCGCTGCCCGAACTCGCCGACGTGGCCCGCACACACGGCGCCGAGCTGCACGTCGACGCCGCCTACGGCGGCCCGCTGCTCTTCAGCGAGCGGCTCGCGCCGCGCCTTGCGGGCATCGAGCACGCGGTGTCGGTGACGTACGACCTGCACAAGCTGGGCTGGCAGCCGGTCGCCGCCGGTGTGCTCGCGGTCGCCGACGCCTCCCTGCTGGGGCCGCTCGCGCTCACCGCGGACTACCTCAACGCCGACGACGACACCGAGGCCGGCCTGCCCGACCTGCTCGGCCGCTCCATCCGCACCTCCCGCCGCCCCGACGTCCTGAAGATCGCCGCCACCCTGCGGGCCCTGGGCCGCAAGGGACTTGCCCGCACGGTCGAGCACTGCGTCGACACCGCCGGGGAGTTCGCGCGTGCCGTCGACGCACACCCCGCGCTGCGCCGCCGCCCCGGGGACACCGGCATCAGCACCGTGCTGTTCCGGCCGGCGGCCGCCGACGGGCTGCCCGGCGAGGCGGGCGACGAACTCGTCGCCGCCGTACGGCGGGAGCTGCTCGCCGAGGGCCGCGCGGTCCTGGGCCGGGCCACGGTCGCGGACGGCGACGGTCGGCAGCGCCTGTGGCTGAAGGTGACGCTGCTGCACCCGCGGACCACTGCCGCCGACCTCGACGGTCTGCTCGAGCTCGTCGCCGAACGGGCGGGGGCGCTGGCCCCGGCCGTCGTCAACGCGTAGGCCGTGCCCGGCGGATGGCGACCCATCCGCTTGCGGTGACCGCGTATTCCGCCGGACCCTCGCCGTCATGGCACCACGCCGTTGCGGCGGGCTCCTTCCCGGGGCTCCGTCCCGGGGGCCCTGCCTCGACGGTCCCGGGGTGCGGGGCGGAGCCCCGAGTCGCCTCCGCCGCAGCGGTGATCGGCTACGACGGCGGAGTCCGGCGGTGCCGAACGGGCCGCGCCCATGAGCGAAAACCGCGCAAGCGGCTTGGCATGCCGCCCGGAATGATTTAGCTTAGCCTTGCCTAATTTGCCCAGGGGAAACCATGACCAGCCCAACCACCGTCCCGACATTGCGCCTCGAGCACTTCGACGGCCCCGCCGCCAAGGACCGCCTCGCGCTGTGGGCCTCCGCCTACGAGGACGTCTACGCCCACGCGCTGGACCTCAGCGACCACAACGACCCGCCGATCGCCGACCGCCTCGCCCGCCACTGCGACCGCCCCGGCTTCTCCCTCGTCGCGGCCTTCGACGGCGAGCGCGTCGCCGGGCTGGTCTACGGCTACGGGCTGCCCGAGGACACCCTGTGGTGGGACGGCCTCACCCCCGCGCCCGCACCGGAGTTCACCCGCGAGTACCCGGGGCGCACCGTCGGCGTCTGCGAACTCCTCGTCGGCGTGCCCTGGCAGCGCGACGGCCTGGGCAGCAGGCTGGTCGAGGACTTCCTCGCCCGGCGCCCGGAGGAACGGGCCGCCGCCCTGGTCGCCGACGGCAACGACGTCGTCCTGGACCGTTACGCCGCCTACGGGTACGCCCCGGTCGGCACCCTGGAGCCCTACCCCGGCTGGCGCCCGCACACCATGATCGTGCGCACCCTGCGCCAGGCGTGAACCACTGTCCGTCCCCAGCAGCAAGGCAGCCGTGTCCATAGAACTCCCGCCGTCCGCAGCACCCCGCTCCGCCTACCCGCAGGACGCCCTCCCCGCCCACGTGCAGGACCGCCTCCGTCAACTCGCCGGATCGGGCGCCCCGGTGGCGGCCTACCTCTACGACGGCGACATCGCCGCCGCCCGCGCCCGCGAGCTGCGCGCGGCGTTGCCCGCGTGGGCGACGGTCTACTACGCGGTCAAGGCCAACTCCTTCCCCGGGATCATCGAGGCCCTCGCCCCGCACGTCGACGGCTTCGAGGTCGCCTCGCTGTCCGAACTCGCCCTCGCCACGGCGGCGAAGCCCGCCGCGAAGCCCGGCACCCCGGCGCCGGTCGTCGCCGCCGGACCGGCGAAGTCCGTGCCCGTCCTGACCGGCCTGGTCGAGGCCGGGGTCGAGGCCATCAACGCCGAGAGCCCCCTCGAACTGCACCGCATCAGCCGCATCGCCCAGGAGCGCGGCACCACGGCCCGGGTCGCGCTGCGGGTCAACCCCGCCGAGATCCCCGTCACCGGATCGCTCCACATGGGCGGCGAGCCCTCGCAGTTCGGCGTCCCCGAGGACGCCGTCGCCGACACCGTCCGCATCGCCCAACAGCTGCCCGCCATCGACCTCATCGGCTTCCACATCCACGCCGCCTCCAACAACCTCGACGCCGGGACCCACGCCGCCTACCTGCGCTGGTGCGTCGAGTGGAGCGTCGCCACGGCCGCCGAACTCGGCATCGACCTGCGGCACATCGACGTCGGCGGCGGCATCGGCGTCAACTTCGAAGGTGAGAAGCCCTTCGACGTGGCCCGCTTCGGCGAGCTCGTCGCGGCCGTCGACGTCCCGGAAGGCGTCAAGGTCGCCCTCGAACCCGGACGCTTCCTCGTCGCCGACTGCGGCTGGTACGCCGCCGAGGTCACGGACGTCAAGCACTCCTACGGGCAGTCGTACGCCGCCCTGCGCGGCGGCATCAACCACTTCCAGCTGCCGACCTCCTGGGACATCGTCCACAACGTCGCGGTCCTGCCCGTCGAGGAGTGGCCCGAGGACTGCCCGCGCCCCGAGGCCGCCGGCACCCGCGTCACGTTCGTCGGCGAGCTGTGCACCCCCGAGGACACCCTGCTGCGGGACGTCCGCGTCGACCGCGTACGCGCCGGCGACATCGCCGTCTTCCCCTACGCGGGCTCCTACGGCTGGGAGTTCGCCATGCACTCCTTCCTCGGCCACCCCGTCGCCGACCGCATCCTGCTCTGAGCCGCACCCCGGAGTCCCCCATGACCCTCCCGTCCACGGACCCCCTGGACCACCCCGACCCGCTGCGCGCGGCAGACGCGGCCGCCACCGAGACGCTGCTGCGCGCCTACGTCCGGGAGACCGGCACCGAAGTCCCCGCCGCCGGGCAGGACTTGCTGCTCGAGATGCCCGCGAGCGGGCTGCGGCTGAGCCTGCCGGTCCGCCACCGCTCGGCCACCGGCTGGCACCGCTTCGGCACCCCGGCCGTCCTCGGCACCGGCCGGGACGTCCCGCCGGCCGCCGACGTCACGCTCGTGGCCGCCGCCGCCATCCGCGAGTCCACCACCGGCCGCGGCCACCCCGCCCACCTGGGCACGGACGCGGCCGGACGGGTCCTGGGCTCGGCGGCACGGATCGCCGCCCACCTCACCGCACGCCGCGCCGAACCCGGGGGCACCACCGGCCCGACCCCGTTCCTCGACGCCGAACAGGCCCTCCTGCTCGGCCACCCCTTCCACCCAGCACCCAAGAGCCGCGAGGAGGCGACCGAGGACGAACTGGCCGCGTACTCGCCCGAGTTGCGAGGCTCCTTCCCGCTGCACTGGTTCGCCGCCCGCCCCGAGATCGTGGTGGGGGAGAGCTGGGACGGCACCCCGGTCGCGGACCTGCTGCGCCCGCTCGCCGCCGGCCTCGACCTGCCGTCCGGCACGGTGCCCGTACCGGCCCACCCCTGGCAGGCGCGCGAGGTGCTGAACCGGCCCGAGGTCCGCGCACTCGTCGAGGACGGGCTGCTGGTCCCGCTGGGCCCCGGGGGCGGGGAATGGTTCCCGACGTCCTCGGTCCGTACGGTCCACCGCCCCGGCGCCGACGTGATGCTCAAGCTGTCGCTCGGCATGCGCATCACCAACTCCCGCCGCAACAACCTGCGCGGCGAGATGCGCCTCGGCGTGAGCGCCGCCCGGCTGCTCGCCGCCGGACCGTCCGACTGGCTGCGTGCCGAGCACCCCGACTTCGGCATCCTGCGCGACTTCGCCTGGATCTCCGCCGGAACCTCCGGCGCCGAGACGGGACTCGAGACCGCCATCCGCGACAACCCCTTCCACGGCGGTACGGACGCAGGCGGCACCCGCGAAGGCCTGTGCGTCGCCGGCCTGCTGGCCGAACGCACCGGCCCCGGCGACGGAACCGCCCCGGCCCACCGCAGCCTGCTCGCCGAGGCGGTCACCCGGGCCGCGCGCACGCACGGCACGACCGTCGCCCAGGCCGCCGCCCGCTGGCTCGAGTACTACCTCGACGTCCTCGCCGTCCCGCTCATCCGGCTCCAGGCCCGCTACGGCATCGCCCTCGAACCGCACCACCAGAACACCCTCGTCGCCCTCGCCGACGACGGCCTGCCGTCCGCCGGCTGGTACCGCGACAGCCAGGGCTACTACCTCGCCGAGTCCCGCCGCGCGGAGATCGAACGCCTCCTGCCCGGGGCCGCCGACGACGTCGAGCTGGTCTTCGACGACGCCTTCGTCGACGAACGCGTCGGCTACTACCTCGGCATCAGCAACCTCCTCGGCCTCATCGGCGCGATGGGCGCCCAGGACCTGGCCGACGAGCGCGACCTCCTGCGCGTCCTGCGCATCCGGCTGGAGCGGCTGCGCGCCACCGAACCCGGCGCCAAGGGCCTGCTGGACCTGCTGCTCGACGCGCCCGTCCTGCGCTGCAAGGGCAACTACCTCACCTGCGTGGACGGACTCGACGAACTCGTCGGCGACGTGCACACCCAGTCCGTCTACATCGACCTTCCCAACCCCCTCGCGGAGGCACGGCGTTGAACACGCAGACCACGACCACCTATGACCTCGTCGGCGTCGGCATCGGTCCGTTCAACCTGTCCCTGGCCGCCCTCGCGGACGGCGTACCGGACCTGAACGCCCTCTTCCTCGACGCCAAGCCCGCCTTCTCCTGGCACCCCGGGCTGCTCATGGAAGGCACCACCCTCCAGGTGCCCTTCCTCGCCGACCTGGTGACCATGGCCGACCCCACCAGCCCCTGGTCGTACCTCAACTACCTGCGGTCCCACGACCGGATGTTCCCCTTCTTCTTCTCCGAGCGCTTCCTCATCCCGCGCCGCGAGTACGACCACTACTGCCGCTGGACCGCCGAGCGCCTGCCCTCGTGCCGCTTCGACGCCGAGGTCACCGCCGTCGAATGGGACGCGTCCGCCGACGCGTTCGCGGTGACCCACCGCGCCGCCGACGGCACCACCGGCCGGGTCCTGGCCCGCCAGGTCGTCCTCGGCGTCGGCACCCGCCCCACGGTGCCCGAAGCGCTGCGCCCGCTGCTCACCGACGAGCACCGCGGCCGCGTCCTGCACAGCGCCGACTACCGCACCCACCGCGAGGCCCTGGCCGCGCGCGACGACGTCACCGTCCTCGGCGCCGGCCAGTCCGGCGCCGAGGTGGTCCTCGACCTCCTGCGCCGCCAGGACGGACAGGGGCAGGGCGGCCCGTTCACCCGCTGGCTGGCCCGTACGCCCGCGTTCGCGCCGATGGAATACTCCAAGATCGGCCTCGAGCACTTCACCCCCGACTACATCCGCTACTTCCGCGCCCTGCCCGAGGACCGCCGCGAGCACCTCGTGCGCGAGCAGTGGCAGCTGTACAAGGGCGTCAGCGCCGACACCCTCGGCGCGATCCACGACGAGCTCTACGAGCGCACCATCGGCGGCGGCCGCCCCCGCGCCGACCTGCACCCCGGCGTGGCCGTGCGCGCCGTCGAGACCGACGGCGACGGCTATGTGCTGACCTGCCACCACGCCCAGCAGGACAGCGAGTTCACCTTCCGCACCTCCGCCATCGTCTCGGCCACCGGCTACAGCGCCGTCCGCCCCGCCTTCCTGGACACCATGGCCGACCTCGTGGACTGGGACGACAAGCAGCGCTACCGCGTCGACGGCGACTACCGCGTCGCCCTCGACCCGCGCGTCGGCGGCACGCTCTACGTCCAGAACGCCGAGACGCACACCCACGGCGTCGGCGCCCCGGACCTCACCCTCGGCGCCTGGCGCGCCGCGAAGATCCTCAACGCGGTCTGCGGGCGCGCCGTGCTGCCCGTACCGGAGCAGGCCGCCTGGACGACCTTCGGCGCGCCCGCCAACGGCCCGGCCGCCACGGAGCGTTGGCAGGAGCCGATAGGGACGTCCCTGTGACCCCTGCCCCACGGGCCCTGCCGCTGCGGACCGTCCTCATCGCGGTCATCGCGCTCTACCTCGTCGCCGAGACCGCGCTGGCCCCCTTCCTGCCCCAGCTCTTCGAGCGCCTCTACGGCGTCGACGACCCCGGGGCGACGGGCCTGTACCTGTGGGTCTGCCGCATCGTCGGACTGATCGCGCTCCCGCTGTGGGGACTCGCGGCCCGCCGCAGGCCCCTGCACCAGCTCGTGATGACCGGACTGTGCTCGACGGCCGTGGTGGACATCCTCCTCGGCTTCGCCCCTAGCTACGCCGCCTTCACCGCGCTGTCGGCCGTCTCCGTGGCCGCCAACGCCGCACTGCTGCTGGCCTATCCGGCCTTCATCGCCGAGCACACCCGCAAGGCGGCCGGACAGCAGCACGACGCCGAGCACGCCGAACTGGCCGCGGTGCGCTCCATCGTCGCGGTCTTCCACCTCGCCGCGGTCGCGGCGACCCTGGTGGGGGCCGGCGTGCTCGCCCTGCCCGATCCCCGCCTGGGCGTCTCCTCCTTCGCCGTCGTCGACGTGATCCTCGCCGTCCTCATCCGGCAGGTGCTGCGACGGCTGCCGCCCGTGGAGAACGCGGAGAAGAAGCACACGCCGGCACCGGTACGGCTCGATCCCCGGCGCCGCTGGCTGCTGTTGGGGCAGGTGGCCCTGCTGGGCGTCGCCTTCGACTTCGCGCTCGCCGTGGCACGCCCGTTCTTCACCGAGTTCGCCGAGGGACTGGGCAGCGGATCCATCGGCGGTGCCGTGCTGTTCTTCCTGCCGAGCGTGGGCGCGCTCGCGACGCTGCCGCTCGCACGCGCCTGCCACGACCGGTTCGGCCACCGGCTGCTGCCCGTCGCGGCCACGGTCTGCGCCGCGGGCTTCGTCTGGCAGTCCGCGGCGGACGGACTCCCGTCGCTGGTCGGCGGCCGGCTGCTGGCCGGCCTGGGCCTGGGGCTCGCCCAAGTGGCCGTGGAAATGCGCATGTTCCGCTCCACCGGGACCGCGGGCCCCGCGTTCACCGCCGTCGAGACCGTGCGCTCCGCCGGACTGCTCGCCGCCCCGCTGATCTCGGCCGCCGTCGTGTCCCACGACCTGACCCTGCCGCTGACGGTCGCCGCCGCGGCACTGGGCTGCGTCGCCCTGGCCTCGCTGCCGCACGTGCCGGCCGCAGCCCCCCGTCCCTCCGCGACCGTCCCCGCCCCCGTCCCCGTCCCCGCCAAGGAGTACCAACGATGAGTTCCACCCGAGACACCTGGGCAGAGGCAGGACGCCGGCTGCTGGTCAAGGCCGTCGAGGAGTTCGCCTACGAGGAGTTGCTCACCCCGAAGCCCGACGAGGCGGGCGGCGACGATGGGTACCGCCTCGACTTCGCGGACGGCGTCCACTGGACGTTCCGCGCCGCCCGCGGCACCTTCGGCACCTGGCGCCTCGCCGGTACGCCCGTACGCCACCCGGCCCCGGCCGACGGCGAGGCGGGGCCGGAGCGGTTCCTGCTCGACGCCCGTGGCGTGCTCGGCTGGGACGGCCCCACGACCGCCGAGGTACTGCGCGAACTGACCGCCACCCGGCGCACCGACGCGGCCGCCCTCGCCTGCGCCCTGCCCGCCGCCCGCCTCGCCGACCTGGACCACCTCGACCTCGAGGCCTACCAGGACGGGCACCCTTGCATGCTGCTCAACAAGGGCCGCCTCGGGTTCTCCGCCTCGGACGCCGCGGCCTACGCGCCCGAGACCGCGGACGCCGTCCGCCTGGTCTGGGCCGCCGTCCACACCAGCCTCGCCTCCTACGCGGGCGTTCCCGGCCTTGACGCCGACACGCTCCTCAAGGAGGAGCTGGACGCCGACGTCCGCGAACGCTTCACCGGCGCGCTGGAGACCGCCTGCGCGGAAGGCCCGTACACGGCAGGCGACTTCGTGTGGCTGCCGGTGCACCCCTTCCACTGGGACGAGGCCGTGGAGACCTACTTCGCCCCGTACCTCGCCGAGGGCCGGATCGTCCGGCTCGGCGAGAGCCCGGACCGCTACCGCCCGCTCCAGTCGATCCGCACCCTTGCCAACCTCGACCACCCGCACCGCCGCAATGTGAAGGTGCCCCTGCTCATCCGCAACACCCTGGTGTGGCGCGGCCTGAAGACCGAACCCACGCACGCCGCCCCCGACGTGAGCGCCTGGCTCCACGGCATCCGCGCCGACGACCCGTACCTGCGCGACGAGCTGCGCTTCCACCCGCTCGGCGAGGTCGCCGCGGTGTCCGTGGCCCACCCCCTGTACGACGCGGTCGAGGACGCCCCGTACCGCTACCACGAACTCTTCGGCGCCGTCTGGCGCGAGCCCGTGGGCGCCCTGCTCGGCGAAGGGGAGCAGGCCCGTACGATGGCCGCCCTCCTCAAGACCGGCTCCGACGGACGAGCGCTGGTCGCCGAACTCGTCGCACGCTCCGGCCTGTCGGCGCGCGAGTGGCTGGACGGCTTCCTCGCCGCCCTGCTGCCGGGCCTGCTCCACTACCTCTACCGCTACGGCACCGCCTTCTGCCCGCATGGCGAGAACACCGTCGTCCTCTACGACGCGAAGGACATCCCGATCGGCATCGCCGTGAAGGACTTCGCCGAGGACGTCAACCTCCTGCCCGGCGACCGCCCCGAGTACGCCGCCCTGACCGAGCGCGCCGACCGCGTCCTGCTGCGCTGGCCCGCCCACGAGCTCGCCCACTCCCTGCTCAGCGCCGTCTTCGCCGGGCACTTCCGCTTCTTCGCCCCGCTCGTCGCCGAGCACCTGGACGTCCCCGAGGACGACTTCTGGGCCATGGTCCGCGCGGAGATCGAGCGCTACCACGCCCGCTTCCCCGAACTCGCCGACCGCTTCGCCGACTTCGGCCTGCTCGCCCCCGACTTCGACCGCGTCGCCCTCAACCGCGAGCAGCTGCTGGGCGGCGGCTTCCACGACCGCGCGGAGAAGGACGAGGGCTTCGACATCGTCCACGGCCGCGTCGCCAACCCGCTCGCCACGGCAGGGGAGTCCAAGTGACCCACGACACCACCGACTTCGACCACTTGCGCGCCGAGGCCGAGGCCGGCCGCCTGGAGGAGGTCGTCGTCGCCGTGCCCGACCTCCAGGGACGGCTCCAGGGCAGCCGCCTGTCGGCGCCCTACTTCCTCGACGAGGCCGCCGCCAACGGCTTCAACGCCTGCGTCTACCTGCTGGCCACCGACGCCGAGATGAACACCGGCCCCGGCTACGCCATCGACGCCTGGCAGAGCGGCTTCGGCGACTTCGTCCTGCACCCCGACCCCACCACCGTGCGCATGCCCGGCTGGGACCCCGGCACCGCCATGGTGCTCGCCGACGCCGCCTGGCCGGGCGGCGAGCCCGTACGCGTCGCACCCCGCCACATCCTGCGCGAGCAGCTCGACCGCCTCGCCGGCCACGGCCTGACCGCCTTCGCCGGCACCGAACTCGAGTTCCTCGTCTTCAACGACACCTACGCCCAGGCCTGGGACCGCCGCTACCACGACCTGGAGCCCGCCACCCGCTACAACGTCGACTACTCCCTCCAGGGCCTCGGCGGCGTCGAGCCGCTGGTCCGCCGCATCCGCAGGGAGATGACCCGCGCCGGGCTGCGCATGGAGACCGCGCGCGGCGAGGTCCACCCGGGCCAGTACGAGATCGTCTTCCGCTACGACGAGGCGATGACGACCTGCGACAACCACGTCTTCTTCAAGAACGGCGTCAAGCAGCTCGCGGCGGAGGAGGGCCGCGCCGTCACCTTCATGCCCAAGTTCGACGACGGCGAGGGCAACTCCTGCCACATCCACCTCTCGCTGCGCGGCACGGACGGCTCGGCCGCCCTCGCCGACCCCGAGGCCGAGGACGGCATGTCCGACCTCATGCGGCACTTCATCGCCGGACAGCTCGCCTGCCTCGCCGACTTCACGCTGCTGATGGCCCCCAACATCAACTCGTACAAGCGGCTGCGCCCCGGCGCGTTCGCCCCCACCGGCCTCGGCTGGGGCCGCGACAACCGCACCTGCCCCGTACGGGTCGTCGGCTCCGGCCACTCCCTGCGCATCGAGCACCGCGTCCCGGGCGGCGACGCCAACCCGTACCTGGCCGTGGCCGCCGCCGTGGCCGCCGGCCTGTACGGCATCGAGAACGAACTCCCGCTCCCCGCGCCCCACGAGTCCAACGCCCTGGCCGACCCCTCCGTCCCGCGCCTGCCCGCCACCCTCACCGCGGCGCTCCACCGGTGGGAGAACAGCCCCATCGCGGCGAAGGTCTTCGGCGACGACGTCGTCGGTCACCTCGCCCAGGCGGCCCGGACGGAACTGGAGTCCTTCGAGAGCGCTGTCACGGACTGGGAACGAGTGCGGGGCTTCGAGCGCCTGTGACCCCGTTGACCCCGTGAAAAGCGGATGCGTCGCTCGCGGCGCATCCGTTACGGTGGCCGTATGTCTACGCCCCGAATTTCCTAGCCGAGGACCCGCTTCCACGTCAGAAGTGTGTCCTTTTGCTTTTTCGGAGCGTTCCTTCATGATTACCGTCCGCGATGTCGAGCTGCGCGCGGGTGCGCGCCTGCTGCTGTCCGACATCTCCTTCACCGTCTCTCCCGGCGACCGCATCGGCCTGGTCGGCCGCAACGGCGCGGGCAAGACCACCCTCATGGCCGGCCTCGCCGGGCGGACCACACCCGCTGCGGGCACCGTCACCCGCACCGGCGAGGTCGGCCTCCTGGCCCAGGACTCCCGCGCGGCTGACCCGGCCGTCACCGTCACCGACCGGATCCTGTCCGCCCGCGGCCTCGACCGGGCCCTGCACGCACTGCGCGGGGCCGAGGCCGCCATGGCCGAAGCCACCGGACCCGCCGCGCTGGAGCGGGCGATGCACGCCTACGCCGGCGCCGAGGCCGCCTTCCAGGCCGGCGGCGGCTACGCGGCCGAGGCCGAGGCCGCCCGGGTCGCGGCCGGGCTCGGCCTGCCCGACCGTGTCATGGGCGAGCCCGTGGGCGCCCTGTCCGGCGGGCAGCGCCGCCGTGTCGAGCTCGCCCGCATCCTGTTCGCCGGACACGACGGCACGCTGCTGCTCGACGAGCCCACCAACCACCTGGACGCCGACTCGATCGCCTGGCTGCGCACCTTCCTGCGGAGCCACCAGGGCGGCCTGGTCGTCATCAGCCACGACACGGGCCTGCTCGCGGACGTCGTCAACCGGGTCTTCCACCTCGACGCCACCCGCGCGACCATCGACATCCACAACACGGGCTGGCGTGCCTACCTCGCCCAGCGCGAGGCCGACGAGCGCCGCCGCGCTCGCGAGCGCGCCAACGCCGAGCGCAAGGCCGCCTCCCTGCATGCCCAGGCGGACAAGATGAAGGCCCGCTCCGCCACAGCCGTGATGGCCCGCAGCATGGCCCGCCGCGCCGACCGCATGCTCGCCGGCATC
Organism: Streptomyces sp. SX-6; assembly: GCF_059089585.1. Taxonomy (NCBI): domain Bacteria; kingdom Bacillati; phylum Actinomycetota; class Actinomycetes; order Kitasatosporales; family Streptomycetaceae; genus Streptomyces; species Streptomyces sp. SX-6. Next base: position 24,197 of record NZ_JBTHHU010000045.1, read on the forward strand.
GAACCGGCCCGGCGCACGGAGAAGGTCGCGAAGATCCGGCTGCCGGAGCCCGCACCCTGCGGCCGTATGCCGCTGGGAGCGATCAGCCTGGCCAAGTCCTACGGCGACCACCGGGTCCTCGGCGGCGTCGACCTGGCCGTGGACCGCGGCAGCCGCCTGGTGATCCTCGGCCTCAACGGGGCGGGAAAGACAACCCTGTTGCGCCTCCTGGCCGGCCAGGAGACCCCCGACAGCGGCAGGGTGGTGCACGGACACGGCCTGCGGCTCGGCTACTTCGCGCAGGAACACGACACCCTGCGCACCGACCGGACCGTGCGCGAGAACATGGCGGCCGCAGCCCCGCACCTGACCGACGGCGAAGTACGGCACGTCCTCGGCGCGTTCCTGTTCACCGGCGACGACACCGACAAACCGGCTGGTGTCCTGTCCGGAGGGGAGAAGACCCGCCTCGCCCTGGCCGGGCTGGTCCACTCCGGCGCGAACGTCCTGCTGCTCGACGAGCCGACCAACAACCTTGACCCCGCCTCACGCGGCGAGGTCCTCGCGGCCGTCGCCTCCTACCCGGGCGCCATCGTGATGGTCACCCACGACGAGGGCGCCATCGACGCGCTGCGACCGGACCGCGTCCTGCTCCTGCCGGACGCGGACGAGGACCTGTGGAGCGACGACTACCGGGACCTGGTCTCGCTAGCGTGACCGGCGGCGCGGCGTGCCGCGCTTGCCGCCCTTGGCGGGCGGCGCGGGCTTCCGCCGCGCACCACCGCCCGCGCCGGAGCGCTTGCGCTCCGGCTGGGCGGCCTTGGCGGTCTTGGCCGGAGCGGGGGAGGGCTGGCGGCCGCGGGTGCTGTTGACCGTCCGCCCGCGGACGATCCCGATGAAGTCCTCCACCATGTCGGTGGTCGCGTCCTCGGGCCACGACAGCGCGACGCTCGACTGCGGTGCGTCCGTGACCGGCCGGTAGGTGAGGTCCTTGCGGTGGTGCAGCCGGGCCAGCGACTGCGGGACGAGGAGCAGCCCCACCCCGGCCGCCACCAGCTCGATGGCGTCCTCCGTCGTCGCGGGCCGCTCGAACGCGGGCTGCCCCGGCGGCTGCTCCCAGCCGAGGGTGTCGTCGAGGGGGTGGAAGACGATCTCGTCGGCCAGATCCCCGACGGTCACCTCTTCGACCGCCGTCATGAGGTGGTCCTTGGGGATCACCACGACCGTCGTCTCGGTGTACAGGGGGATGGCGCTGAAGAACGTCCGGTCGACCGGCAGCCGTACGAGACCCGCGTCGGCGTCGCCGCGCCGCAGTACGTCGGGCACCTCGGCGGCGGACACCTGGAGGAGCTCGAGGGGGACGTCGGGCAGCCGCTCACGCCAGATCCGCACCCACTTGGCGGGTGTCGCGCCCGGTACGTAGGCGAGCCGGAAGGAGGGGGAAGGTGCTGCCGAGCCTGTCACCAGGCCAGGGTACCGACGCTGACCTGGTGATGTCCGTGCGGGTGGGCCCGTGAGCGGCCGGGGGTCCGGCCCGCGGCGTAGCCGCAATGGGGCGCAGCGTCCCCCGGGTAGCGCAGCACCGGGCGTGGTCGTCGGCCGCGCACATGGTCGATATCCTGGGTCTATGAAGTCGCACCAGAGCACCCAGACCATGAAGCCCGCGACCGCGGCGAAGAAACTGGGTGTGTACCTCGAGGCCACCCCTGCGGAGTTCCAGGAGGGCGTCGTCTCGCGCGACGAGCTGAACGCGCTGCAGGCCGACCCGCCCGCGTGGCTGCGCGAGCTCCGCGCGGACGGTCCGCACCCCCGGCCGGTGGTCGCGGCGAAGCTGGGCATCTCCATCTCCGGCCTCGCGCGCGGCGGGATCACCGAGGCGCTCACCACCGAGCAGATCGAGGCGCTGAAGACGGAGTCTCCCGAGTGGCTGCAGAAGGAGCGCGCCACCCAGGCCGAGGTCCGCAAGGAAGCGGTGCGGATCAAGGAGAAGCAGCAGGAGAAGCAGAAGTAAGGACGCCCGATCCCGGTACCGGCCGGACCCCCGTCCCAGCCGGTACCGGGCGGATTTCGTTCAGGCGCAGGACGTGAAGTTCGGGCTGGTGTTGGTGATGTAGACGGTCGCGCCGCCACTCGGGTCGTCCTTGAGCGGGATGGTGATGGTGTCATCGGCCGTCCACGGGAAGCCGCCCGTGTCGAAGGTCCAGGTACCGGTCACCGTCTTCGCCAGCTCCGAGAGCGTCACCCAGCCGTACTGCTTGGCCGGGACCTTCACCCGCACCTCGTTGTTGACGCTCTTCGAGCCTTCCCAGGTGCTGCTGAGGTGCGAGGTCGTGGTGATCTGCGCCTGCAGTGCCTCGAGGGATCCGACGGAGAACATCGTCCCCAGGTCGAATCCGATGGTGTTGTGCCAGCCAGTCGTCACGTTCACCGCGAAGCCTTGGTCGACCGTGTCGCCGGTGTTGTTGTACCAGACCGACGAGGCGCAGACCTTCGGCAGCGGAGCCGCCGGCGACTCGGACCTCACCGCCCAGGAGCAGGTGGCGGTGTCCTTCTGGCATGCCTTGGCGGCGTGGTCGACGGCCAGGTTCCGGGCCGCGGGTGCGGCGGCGGCACCGGGGGACCACTGCTGGGCCCGTGTGCCGTTGCAGGTGTGCCGGTCGGTCCACGCGTCGTCGTAGTTGGCGGCGAGCAGGACGTCGAGGCATGTGTTGTCGCCCTGGTGACGGATCATGAACGCGTCGTTCGACCCGGCGACCGGCTGGAGGTACCACTTCTGGCTGTTCTGGCCCTTGCAGGTCTGCTGCCGCAGGGCCGGTACGAGCCACGCCTGGTCGATGCACTTGCCGGTGTAGTTGTTCACGATGGTGAACGACGAGTCCGCATGGTCCACGTTCAGGTGCCACGACTGGTGGTAGCCCGGCGACGAGTTGGTGACGATGAACACGCCGTCACCCGAATTGCCGTTCTGTGCATCCAGGTTGCGGCCGTTGGTCAGCGAAGTGAAGGTCATGCACTGGAACGGGGAGTCGCAGGTGTCGCCCGTCCGCGGCGCGGCCGCCGCGGTCTGGGCCGTGAGCCCCAGGGCTATGCAGCAGGTCGCCAGGACGGCGACGACCGCTTTGAGGCGGCCGGCCGATCGTCTGAGTAACAGGGCCAGTGTCATGGATCGGTTCATTCCTTCTTGTGTGCGAAGTGATCAGGCGGCGGCGAAGGCCGCTTCCAGGCGCGGCACGTAGTCGACGAGGTCCTGCGTCCAGCAGCCGCCGTTGTGGCCGCCGTTGCAGGAGGGGCCCCAGCCGGATCCGTTGCCGTAGTTCACGTAGTGATAGCCGTAACCGAGGCCGTCCAGACGGTCCTTGAGGCGCTTCGAGGCCGACTCGGCCCAGAACTCCAGGTCCGCCACGTTGCCGTTGCCATTGCCGATATAGATCGCGATGCCCATGTCGGCCAGCTTGTCCGCGTGCGCCGTCGGATCCGCCTCGTTCCAGAGCCGGTCGGCGCCGAACACCGGGTACGGCGAACCGAAGATCGCGTCACTGGACACCGCGGGCCCGAAGTCGAGGCCGCACGAGGAACCGGGACCGGAGCCGCAGAACGCGGCACCGATGTTGGTCAGCGTGGCGACGACGGCGCCGCGGAGGACGGCCTCGTTCAGCGACAGGTCGTTGGCGCCGGAGAACGTGGCGACCTGGCCGAACAGGCCGGGGTGCCGCTCGGCGTAGTGCAGCGCGCCGAAGCCGCCCATCGAGATACCGCCCACGGCGCGGCCCTTCTTCGCCGCGATGGTGCGGAAGTTGGCGTCGATGAACGGGATCACCTGGTTGATGTGGAAGTTCTCCCAGTTCTGCGCGCCCGCGGCGGTCTTCTGGTCGCGCCAGTTGGTGTACCAGCCCCGGCGGCCGCCGTCCGGGATGACCGTGATCATCGACTTGGACGCGGTGAGCGCGGGGTAGGCCAGATGCGGGTTGGCGGGATCGTCGGACGCGCCGTGCAGGAAGTAGAACACCGGGTAGCGCTTGGCGGGTTCGGCCGCGTAGCCGTCCGGGAGCAGAATCCGGATGCGGTGCTCACCGGCGACCTCGGCCGTCCTCACGGTGACCACGAAGTTGGTGGCGGTGCCGGTGGCGGTGCCGACCTGCGTCAGGCCGAAGCCGTCGGCCGGCGCCGGCGGGGCCGGTCCGTCGGCGGCGTGCGCGGAGGGCGCGCCCAGCATCAGGGCGACGGCGGAGGCCAGGGCGACGGCCGACGCCGCGGCACGTAACAGCCAGGCGGGCAGGGCTGATCTCATGCGGTCAGTGTGGACCACCCGAAGCCAAAAGTGGAGGGGCTTTCTAGAAAACTTCTCTAGTACGGCAGGGATTGACGCGATCGCAACGGCCCGTCGGACGTTGCAATTCCGTCCATCTGCTGCGGCCGTCGCCGTGTTCGCAGCATGATGCAGGGCATGAATGCGCGCGCAGACGACAACGTGCCCGCCTACCGCACCGTGCGGGTCGTCGGAGCCCAGACGCCCGTGGAGGCGCTGGCGGATGTGGATGCCTGGCAGGCGAGAGAGAAGTACCCGGAGATCTACTCCGCCGGTGGCCCCGTGTTCGCCGTGGCGCGCGAGTGCGAGCAAGGCGGTTGGGAGGTCGTGTCGTCGTTCGCCAACCTCGCTCCCCAGGACGCCCGCGACACCATGGGATGCCTCTTCCGCAAGGCGGCGGCGGAGGCGAAGGAGGCCGGTGACGAGGCCGGGCGCGCGGAGTGCATGCAAGCCGCCGAACGTCTGGACTGGGAAACCGCCGACGAGTTGACGGTCCGTGGCGTACGCCACCGGGTGGTCCGCGCGGAGCGGTTCATCCGCGGCGGCCCCGACGGCCCCGAGCCGCCCCGCCCCACGGACCGGGACGTCCCGGCGGGAGCGACCCGCGACGAACCGGAGCCCACCGAGGGGCTGGTCATCGACCCGTACACCCCGACCGGCGTCTCCGCCGGCATCCTGACGATGGAACTGCTCTCGGCCCTGCCGAAGGCGGGCGTCGCCCCGCGGGACGTCCACGAGGACAGCACACGCGCCGCGCAGACGCACCCGGGCGGCGTGCTGCTGCCCGTCGCCTTCGGAACCGCCGAGCGGGAGAGCGGGCGTTGGCGCCCCATCTCGAACGCCATCTCCGCCTCGCCCCAGGAGGAGCGGGAGAGCCTCGCGATGCAGTTCCGGGTGCTGATCCCCTGGCAGCTGGACCTCGCGCCGAAGGAGCGCGTGCCGTACACGGAGGCCGCGGACTACCTGGACGCCGAGCGGTGCGACGAACTCGGCGTCCGCGGCCGCCTGTTCCGCATCATCCGCGTCGAACGCCTGGTGCGCGTGGGCCCCGACGGCCCGGAGGGACCGCGCCCGTCCGACCACGACCCCACGCCGCCGGTGATGGTGCAGAACCGGCAGCTCCGGGAGGAGGGCGTCATCACCGACGACGAGGACGAGGACGCCCCGATCGAGCTCGACCCCGACACACAGCGCCTGGCCGACCTGTTCGAGGAGGAGCGGCTGCGGCGCGAGGAGAAGAAAAACGATTGACGCCCCTCGGCGTCCGGCGGTCGGATGGCGCCCCATGAGCGCAGGGCGGATGCATCCGGACCAGTACCCCGTCGACGACGACCTCGTACGGCGGCTGATCGCCGGGCAGTTCCCGCGGTGGGCGGGGCGGCCGGTCGAGCGGCTCTCGTCCGGCGGCACGGTCAACGCCATGTACCGGCTGGGCGACGACATGGTCGTACGGCTGCCGCTGCTGACGGGCGGGGCCGAGGACGTGACGACGGGGCGGACCTGGCTGCCCCGCCTCGCGCCCCGGCTGCCCGCGTCCGTCCCCGAGGTGCTCGGTGCCGGTGAAGCGGCCGAGGGGTACCCGTGGCCGTGGACGGTCCACCGGTGGTTGGCGGGGGAGAACCCCGAGCCGGGGGCGCTGGGCGAACCCGTGCTGCTGGCCGAGGACCTGGCGGCGTTCGTGACGGCGATGCGGAGCATCACCCTGCCGGGCGCGCCACGGGCCCACCGCGGCGGACCGCTCGCCTCGCTCGACGCGGAGACCCGGGCCGCGATCGAGGCGCTGCGCGGTATCCCGGAGGAGGGCGTCGACTGCGGCGCCGCGACCGCCGTATGGGAGGACGCGCTGCGGGCCCCGGAACGGTACGGGCCGCCGGTGTGGCTGCACGCCGATCTGATGCCGGGCAACCTGCTGGTGGACGGCGGCGGCAGGCTGACCGCCGTGATCGACTTCGGGTGCGCGGGGGCCGGTGACCCGGCCTGCGACCTCTTCCCGGCCTGGAACCTGCTGCCGGCCGACGCACGGCAGGTCTTCCGCGAGGCCCTCGGCGTGGACGACGCGACCTGGACCCGCGGCCGGGGACGGACACTCTCGCAGGCGCTGATCGCGCTGCCGTACTACCGCATGACGAACCCGGCGATGGCCACCAACGCCCGGCACGTGATCCGGACGGTGCTGGGGGAGAGCTGACATCCACCAGGGCCTGTCCGGCGGATCTCCGCGGGGGCCTTCCCGCTTCCCGAGGCCGTGCCCATGAACTCGGGGCTTCCCCCGGACCCGGGCTCTGGGGCCTTCCATGTCGCGAGGGCGTGCCCCGTCCCCCTCCGGGTCCGGGGCGAAGCCCCGGGAAAAGACCCGCCGCAACGGCGCGATGCCACAACGGCGAGGGACCGGCGGAATATGCGATCACCGCAACCACACCCTTAGGCCCACAGAGGCACCGCCTCGCGTCGTTGCCCGCCGTCGGGGCCTCGTGCTGCGACGCTCCCCTCAAACGAGGGCACCACACGATGCGGGGCGACATGACAACGACGACGGACACGACGGACTCGACCGACTCGACGGACAGATCGCGGCGGCAGTTCTGCAAGGCGGCGGCCCTGGGCGCGGGAGCACTGCTGCTGCCCGCCCACGCGGCCGCGGCGGCGACGGACAAGCCGGTGAGCTGGCCCAGGGGCCAGGCACTGCCCACGATGGCGGCGCCCAGCCGCCTCGACGTGTTCGACGCGGCACGCCTCTCCGCGGACGACCGGCTGCTGCTGAGCACCCTGCAAGGGGTGACCGGCCGGCGAAGACCGCAGATCTACCTCTCCGGAGCCTTCGAGGAGGGCCGGGACACCTGGCTGCGCGAGCTGGGTGTACCGCACACCACCGTGACCGGGCTGGACACCCTCGTCCGCAAGTACCGCGGCAGCATCGCGGGCGCCATCGTGCCCGACCCCGCACTGCCCGCCACCCGCAACGTGGCCACCACCCTGGCCGGGCTCAGGAACGCCGTCGTCGCGTCCGCCGCGACGGCCGCCCGCCTCGGCCTGCCGGTGCTGGACGACCTGCGCCACCGGTTCGCGGACGCGAAAGCGGCGTACGCGTGGGCGGAACGGAACCTGTGGCCGGACTGCACCCACCGCATGCTCGTCGCCGTGGACCCGGTCAAGAACGTGGAGAACCTCCGCGACTACGCGGTGGCCAACCGCGCCTTCGTCCTGTGGGCCGACCCCACCCGGTCCCAGGAGGCGGAACTGCTGCGGTCGCTGATGGACGACATGCCGCTCAACTCCCCCTACCTGGGCTGGTGGCCGAACGACCGGGAGACCGCGGGCACCGAACTGGCCTCCCGCTACGGCCTCTACGTCGTGGCCGCCGACTACATCAACAACCTCACCGTCCTCGCCGGAACGCGCCCCCGCACCCACTACACCCCGCGCACCCCGGCCGTACCTTCCCTGCGCACCCGCATCTACGTGACCTTCACCTTCACCGAAGGTGACAACCTCCAGTACAACCAGCACCACATGCGCAAGCTCTGGTCCGACCCCCAGCGCGGGCGCACGCCCATGAACTGGTCGATCAGCCCGTTGACCGTCGACGCGGCACCGTCCCTCCTGTCGTACTACCAGCGCACCGCCACCGCCAACGACGTGCTGGTCGCCGGCCCTTCGGGCCTCGGCTACGCCTACCCCGACGCCTGGCCGCGCACCCACCTCGCCGACTTCACCCGGCAGACGGGCTACTACCTCGAGCGCGCCGGGCTGTCGGCGGTCTGTGTGCTCAACCGGGTCGACGACAAGGACCGTGCCCTGTCCGCGCAGACCGTCGCCTCGTACGCCCGCTACGCCGAGCCCCTGGGCATCTGGCAGAACTGGGCCGACCATTTCGGCACCTCCGTGCTCTCGGGCGTCCCGCTCAGCACCGGCCGCCTGGCGACCAGCAAGAGCGATGCCCGGCAGGCCCTCGCCAAGGCCGCCCAGAGCTGGAACCGCCGCACACCGCTGTTCCTCACCATCGGGGTACTGGCCTGGAAGCTCGGCCCCGGCGACATCACCGAGATCGCCCGCGGTCTCGACAGCCGTTTCGTCGTCACCCGCGGCGACCACTTCTTCCGCCTCATGCGGCAGTCCGCCGACGGGGCGACGCGGAATTAGGCTGGGCGCGATCCGACCGCGACGGCTCCTGGCAGTCCCACAGCACGAGGTTCACGGTCGCCGAACTGCTGGAGGACACGGACGCCGCCCCGGCACCTGCCGATGCGGTACGGTCGCCGTCGCCTTTGCCTCAGCCACCGTCACCCAGGGACGAGGACGGGGTACCGGTGCGGCCCGCCTGGCTGGGTCGCACCGATCTGCCGTAGCGGCCGGCCTCATGGCCGGACCTGGATCACCGCGTGGGTGCCGCTGGTACGCCACGGCGCCCCACCGCCCTCGAGGGCGGCCACGGCCGGGGCCGTGAGCCCCGCGATCACGTCCGACTTCAGCGTGCGCAGGGCCGCGACGGGGCTCGGGAAGTAGGCGGTGAGGCCGGCGAAGGACGTCGTCGGATCCCACAGGCGGTCTCCCACGAGACGGCGGTAGTTCAGGTCGCCCTTCAGGAGAGTCACGGTGGCACCCGCCAGATCCTCCGCCAGGTCGTCCGGCATCGCATGGAACGGCAGCGGTGCGCAGAAGAAGTCATGGGCGCGGACGGCCAGTTGGCCCGCTGCCATGCCCGACCAGAGGCGCTTGCCGACGCCTGCCGCGTACCCGGAGGCGTCGTGGAGCCGGCGCAAGGCGTCGACGACGTCCGCCATGGTGGCGTCGGAGACGAAGTACGGGTACGGCTTGACGTGCAGGACCACCTGCCGGGCCCGCCCGGTGCGCAGCAGGTGGTCGGCGAGGACGAGGTCGGGGACGAGTTCCCGGCCGGCGTTGTCGGCCACCATGTGCACCGTCGCCGACGCACCCGCGGGCAGGAGCGACCACAGCAGGGCACTGTCGTCGGCGACGAGGCGCGAGTCGACGACGTCGGCCTGCGGGACTCCGGACGTGATGGCGAAGCCGAGGTCGGCGCGGTTGCCCCAGAGCGAGGCGTGCAGCAGCGCGCGCAACTGGGCGTCCGCGGGCTGCGAGGCGAGGCCGTCGAGGACGGCGAGCTCCTCGTCCACCGCGTCGCTGCGCAACTCGGCCCGCTTGAAGGGGGCGAACGGATCGATTCCCCGCCAGGGGCCGGGGCCGAAGTGATCGAGGGCGGCCAGGAGTTTGCGGTAGAAGTAGCTCTCGGCCCAGAGGAACGGCACGTCGTACCATGACCGGCCGAAGCGGTCATGGCCCCAAGCCTGCCACCGCACATGGTCGTGAGTGTCGGTGCCGAGCGGCTCGATCACCCCGTCGGTGATCTCCCGGAGCAGGGCGTCGAGGGCCCGGTGCCGGTCCGGGGTCCAGGGGAAGGCGTCACGGACCCGCTGGATGAGCGCGGGGTGGCGTTCGGCCAGCACACTGCGGGCGAACGAGCCGGGCTCGTTGCCCAGGATCACGGGTGCGGTGTCTCGTGCGGGCACTGTGTTCCCCTGTTCCTCGGTGGTGGGCATTGCGGAACCCACTGCTCCTCCATAACAGCCACATCATTACCGGAAGTTGCATGGTTCCGCTGCCCGGAAGGCCGGATTCCCCCGGTTGTCACGAAGCCCGCCTGTGTCAACACAGGTGAAATTACTTCGCCTTGGCAAGAGCCATACGCGTGAAGCTACCTTCTTCGCGTCCCATCGGACGCCGTGGACTCATGGGCACTGCCGCGGCTCTCGCCGCCGGTGCCGCTGCCACCGGAACTTTATTCGAGCCCGCATTCGAGGCTCGGGCGGATGGCCGGGACAATGATGTCAGCCTCGACCTCGCCCACAAGCTTCTTCTTGTGGGCGACAAGGGCGAGGACCTGAAACTCCAGTATCTCCGCATTCTCATCGACCGGGGGCTGCCCAAGGCCACCAAACCGAAGAACGTCCTCATCGTGGGCGCCGGAGTCACCGGCATGGTCGCCGCGATGCTGCTCAAAGAGGCCGGGCATCGGGTCACCATCCTGGAGGCCAATGCCAACCGGGCCGGCGGGCGTATCAAGACCTTCCGGAAGGTGTTCCACGACAAGTCGCTGCACGCCGAGGCCGGAGCCATGCGGCTGCCGGACTTCCACCCCATGGTGCTGGCACTCGCCGACAAACTGAAGGTGAAAAGAAGGCTGTTCTACAACGCCGATGTGGCGCCGGGCGCCCGCGGCATCGGAAATGTTCCGCCGGTGCGCTACACCTCGTTCACCGGCGAGACCTGGACCAACGGCTCGCCCACCGACTTCCGCGCTCCCGCGGCCATGAAACGCACCCTCATCCATGTCAACGGACAGCGGGTGACGCGAGGCGACTACGCCGGGTCTCCCGGTGCCGTGAACCGTACGTTCGGTGCGGCGGTGTCCTCCACCATGTCCGAGGCCGTGGACAAGGCACTGGCCCCGGTGACGGTCCCGGCGAGCGGCCCGATCGACAAGCAGATCTCCGCATGGGCGAAAGTCATCCACGATTTCGACGACTACTCGACCCACCGGTATCTCGTCGAACACGCAGGATGGGAGCTGCCCCACATCCAGGCGGCGGGAACGCTCGAGAACCTCACCTCACGCCTCCACTACTCCCTGGTCCCCACCCTCATGGACCGGGCCATCATCAATCCCGACTCCCGCTATTGGGAGTTGGAAGGCGGGACGGCGTCGCTGACCGACACCCTGGCCGATCGTCTTCGCGGTGTCATCCACTTCAACCGGCGCATGACCAAGCTGACTCAGACAGCCGGCGGCGTACGGATCGAGACCACGGCGGAATCCGGTTCCGAGGAATCGTGCGACGGCGCTCCGCAGGGTCCCCGGCAGATTTTCGAGGGCGACGTCGCCATCGTCACCGTGCCGTTCTCGGCAGTACGCTTCTGCGAGTTCGAGCCGGCACTGTCGTACCCGAAGAGGCGGGCCGTCGCAGAGCTGCACTACGACTCGGCGACCAAAGTGCTGCTGGAATTCAAGAACCGGTTCTGGGAGCAGGGTGCGCGGGGATTCACCGGAGGCGGCTGTGTGTCGGACAGCCCCAACCGCTTCACCTATTTCCCCTCCGTGGTGGAAGGATCCCACGGAGGCGTCGTCCTCGCTTCCTACACCTGGTCGGACGAGGCGATGCGCTGGGACTCCCTGACCGAAGGCGAACGGTACGCATTCGCGCTCGACAACCTTGCGCGGATGTTCGGCCCCCAGGTGCGCCGGGAGTTCACGGGCGTGGGCGCCACCCAGTCGTGGGGGAGGGCCCGTTACGCACTGGGCGAAGCCGCCATCTTCACCCCGGGACAGCTGCACGAGCACCATGCGGCCACCCGCACCGTGGAAGGGCGGGTCCATTTCGCCGGCGAGCACACCAGCTTGAAAGCGGCGTGGATCGAAGGGTCGTTGGAGAGCGCCGTACGCGCCAGTCTCGAGGTCCACGAACGATGAGACGCTGCTGAGGAGCAGACACTGTGCTGTGGAGTATTGCCTTCGCCCTTGTCGTGGCCGTCGTCACGATGGTCGTTCTGCTGCTGCGATGGCGTCTGACAGCTTCACGGCACACTTCCGGTGACGGGCCCGCCACCGTCACCTTCGCCTGCGGACTGGTCAGCACGTTCTACGCGGTACTGACGGGGCTTGCCATCGTCGCCGTCTGGGGTGCGCTGACCAGTGCGCAGAGCAACGTCCGGATCGAGGCCGGCGCGGCCCGTCAGACCTACACGCTCGCCATGGCGCTGCCCGCGCAACCCCGGCAGCAGATCGGCGACGACGTACGCCGCTACCTCGAGTGCGCCGCCGGCCCCGAGTGGCAGCACATCCCGCGCACCGGCCACATGGACGAGGACTGCACCGACCTCATGCGCACACTCCAACTGGACACGGCCTCCTGGACACCCCAGGGCAAGCGCGAGGAGCTGGTCTGGGGCGAGACCGTACGCAGCACCGAACAGCTCTTCGCGGCGCGGCGGCAGCGCGAGAGCGACGTCGGCGGTGCCCCTCCGGGCGTGCTCCAGGAAGGGCTCGTCCTCGGCGCCGTCATCGTGCTGGGCATCGCCGTCTTCCTGGCCAAGTCCCGCAACTGGGTGGACCTGTGGCTGGTGGGCCTGTGCGGCCTGCTGCTCGCCTTCCAGCTGAACCTTATCTTCCAGATCGAGGACCCCTACGGCCACGGGGTCAGGGTCGAAGCGCAGCCCCTCCTGCAGTCATTGAGTACGATCCGGGTGCTGGACGCCCATAACGGCCGTGACTCATGGACCCCGGCCCGCCCGTGACGCCCTTCACTTCGTAGAGAATTGGAAACATTTTCTGGAATATCGCTCCAGATTGGCCGGATGCCTGGTACACACTCCCCGTGAACGAGACACCGAACGTCAACCCCCCGCAGGGCCCCGGCCAGTTCGGCCCCCCGCCGACCTGGGGGCCCGGGGTGCAGCCCCAGGGCCAGGTGCCGCCTCCGATGCCGCCCCAGCCGCCGGGCGCCCCCTCGGCCTGGTCGCAGCAGTTCACGCCGCCGACCGGCGGGCCGCCGCGCAACGGCAAGCGGATGTGGCTGATCGGCGGGAGCGTGGTGCTCGCCGTGGCCGCGATAGCCGGTGTGGTCGTCGTCGCCACGTCGGGCGGTGACGACAAGAGCGACGACAAGAGCACGGTATCGGGGGCTCCGAAAGACGTCGCCAAGCCGCCGGAGCCGAAGCAGGAGAAGACGTTCACCCAAGTACCCGAGGGGTGCTCGCTGATCAAGGCGCCCACCCTGGCCAGGATCGCACCGGGCGCCGAGTGCACACCGTCGCAGCTGGACAAGGCCACCATGGCCACGATGATCACCAGGATGCCTCACTGGAGAACGCCCTTCCGTTCCGGCGGCGAGCTGATCCAGATGGACGTGAACCTCACGGTCGCCCCGGCGGCGAAGAGCATGTACGACATGCACAAGTCGAGCATGATCAAAGTCATGGGAGACCTGGCCAAGATCACTGATTCCCGTTCGCTCAATGGGCTCGGCGAGGAGGCGTACGTCGTCCACGCCACCGAGAAGAGTCCCTTGACCGGAGGAGAAGCGCATGTGGTCGTCCGCGAGGGCAATGCGACGATCACCGTGGGCTACACCTACAGCGACGCATCGGGCCCCGAGAAGAACCAGCAGCGCGCGGAGGACGCGGCCGTAGCCGCCGCCCGCGACATACTCGGCTCCCTCAGCTGACCCACGACCGGAACGAGATGCAGCAACACAATCCCGGCCGAATAGGGCCCTACGAAATCTTCCAACTCCTCGGCGAAGGAGGCATGGGCAGGGTCTACCTGGCCAGGTCACCGGGAGCGCGGCTGGTCGCGCTGAAGGTCTTCCGCCCCGAATACGCCGAAACACCGGACTTCCGCGGACGCTTCCGGCGCGAGGCCGACGCCGCCCGCAGGGTGAGCGGCTTCTTCACCCCGCCGGTGCTCGACGCGGACGCCGACGCCGAACGGCCGTGGCTGGCCACGGCCTACGTACCCGCACCGTCCCTGCACGACGTCATACGCCGCTTCGGCGCCCTGCCCGAACCAGCACTCCGAGCCCTCGGCACCGGCCTCGCGGAGGCACTGCTCGCGATCCACGCAGCCGGCATCGTCCACCGCGACCTCAAGCCCGGCAACGTACTGGTGGCCAACGACGGGCCCCGCGTCATCGACTTCGGCATCAGCCGCTCGACGGACGCGACGCGGCTGACCCACACGAGCACCGTGATGGGAACGCCCGGCTTCATGGCCCCCGAACAGATCACGTCGAGCCGCGACGCCGGACCGGAAGCCGACGTCTTCTCCTTCGGCTGCGTCCTCGTCTTCGCCGCCACCGGCCAGAGCCCGTACGGCACCGGCAACACGAACGAGATCCTCTACCGGGCCGTCCACGCCCCACCGCAACTGCACGGCGTACCCGACGCGTTGCACCCCCTGATCGGGGCCTGCCTGGAGAAGGACCCCTCCCGCCGCCCGCCCGTCACCGCACTGCTGCCCGCGCTGGGCCTCACCGACCCCTCCGCACTGCTCGTGCCGGGCCTGCGGGAGGACCTCGCCGCACGCGAAGCGCGCATCGCGATGCTGGTCACCGCACCGCCGGTACCCCACGCGGCGCCGGACACACTGAGCCCGGACCGTCGGCCAAGTCGCCGCCGTTTCCTGTGGATTGCCGCCGCAGGCGTCACTGCCACGGCGGCCTCGGGCGCCACGGCGGCGGCCCTGTGGAAGTCGGAGAACGGCGGCGGCAGCACCACGGCCCAGAACGGTAAGGGCACCACGATCCAGCCGAGCGCGACAGCGCCCGCAAGCCAGAAGCCGCAGTGGACGCACCCGCTGAACAGCCGCGTGAAGAACAACGGACGTCTGCAACTCCTCGACTCCACCCTCGTGCACTGGGACAGGAGCGAGGCGGTCGCCTACGACGCCGCAACCGGATCCGAACGCTGGACGGCCTCGCCCCGCCTGCCGTCCGACGTCTCCGGCAGGCCCGAATGGATCGGCGTCGTCGGATCGTTGCTGTACGGCACGGTCTGGGGCGGCGGGCACGGCTACCTGTTCGCCCTGGACGGCAGCGGCGCCACGAAGTTCTGCCACGCGGTCACGGAACGGAGTGAAGACGGCTCTTCCGCGGCCTTCATCCACGAGGTCTACTCCGTCGCCGACAACATCGCCCTCATCGGCACGGACGGCCCGTACGGCATACTCGCCGTGGACCTGGCCAGGGGAACCGTGCTGTGGTCCCGCAAAATGGCCAGCAGCGACCACCAGGCCACCTCCGACGGACACACCTGCTTCGTCCAGGACAACGGCACCTTGTACGGCATGGACCTGCGGTCCGGGAAGGTGCGGTGGACGGTCAAGGACGTCGTCAAACCCGGCAACTACCCGACCCTGACCACCGTCGGCAACAAGCTGCTCGTCACCGCCGTCAAGGTGCAGGCATACGACGCCGACGACGGCCGCGCTCTGTGGACCGCCGTCAACGAGTCGACGATGCTCAGCGGCATCACCGTCTCCGGCGACCGGGTCTACGTCGAGGACGGCTCGGGCAACCTCTTCGCCGTCGATCCGCGTGACGGCAAGCAACTGTGGAACAAGACGAGCCGGCTGTCCCTCAGCGGTGGTCCCGCCACACGTGACCAGGCGCTCTTCGTCTCGACATCCGTGATGGCGGCCCCGCTCGGCCGACCCACGGGCATAGCCGCCTTCCGGCCCACCGACGGCAAAGTCCTGTGGGTCCACCAGACTTCCGGTGAAAAGCCGTCGTGGTCGGTGCAGGTAGCCGGAAGCACCGTCTACGCCGCATCTGAAACCACCCTCTACGCGTTCCGGAGCGACACCCGATGACCACGCCGACCGTCACATCGACCACGCACATCGGCCCGTACCGGGTGATACGGGAGCTCGGTGCGGGCGGCATGGGCCGCGTCTACCTGGCCGCGTCGCGCAGCGGCCGCGTCGTCGCCGTCAAGGTCGTACGCCCCGAGCTGACCGGCGACCCCGACTTCCGGCGGCGCTTCAAGGCCGAGGTGGACAACGCCCGTGCCGTCGGCGGCGCGTACACCGCGCCCGTCGTCGACGCCGATCCCGAGGGCCCCCAACCATGGCTGGCCACCGCCTACATCGCCGGCCCCTCGCTCGCCGACGCCATCGACACCCACGGGCCCATGCCCGAGCCCACCTTGCGCGTACTCGGCGCCGGCCTGGCCGAGGCACTCGCCGGCATCCATGGCACGGGCCTGATCCACCGCGACCTCAAACCGTCCAACATCCTCCTCGCCCTCGACGGCCCCCGGGTCATCGACTTCGGCATCAGCCGGGCCGTCGACGGAACCGTCCTCACCGCCGACGGCCAGGTCGTGGGATCGCCCGGCTTCATGTCCCCCGAGCACTCGGCCGGAGCCGAACTCACCCCCGCCAGCGACGTGTTCTCCCTCGGCGCTGTACTCGCCTACGCCGCCACCGGCGCCCCGACCTTCGGCACCGGCGCGGCACACGCGGTGCTCTACCGCGCCGCCTTCGAGGCCCCGATGCTGGACGGAGTCCCGTACGCCCTGCTGGGCATCATCGCCGCCTGCCTCGACAAGGACCCGACCCGGCGACCGCCCGTCGAGCACTTGCAGGCATGGCTGCGGCCGACGACCACCGTGGGCTGGCTCGGCGCGGTCGAGCAACAGGTGGTGGCGTCGGAGCGCAGACTCCAGGACGAGACGAAGCCCCCCGTACTCACCCGACGCCGCCTCCTGGCAGGCGGCGCGGTACTCGCAGCAGCTGCCGCCGCCGGAGGCACCGCCCTCCTGCTCCGCTCCGGCGGCAACGGCAGCGGCACGACCGCCACCCCCGAACTCGCCTGGACCACGGACCTTCCCTCGCCCGACATGTTCCTGCGCACCATGACGGCATCCACGCTGCTCTGCACCGAGAGGACCTCGGGAGCCTGCTTCGACCGCGCCACCGGCAAACTCCTCTGGAAGGACACCAGCGGCCAGAACACCGACGTCCGCGCCGACGACAAGTGTGTCTACACCGTACGGACCGACGGCAAGCTCCACGCGTACGACGGCCGGACCGGCAAGGAGCAATGGAACTCCACCCCGACCGGAAGCAGCGCACCGCACCTGGCCTTCGCGAACGGCTCGCTGGTCGTGACATACGGCAATGACCGCTACCAAGGTCTCGACGCGTCGAGTGGCAGGACGCGGTGGCAGACGTCGGACCTCGGCGCACTCGCGGTCGTCGGCACCACCCGGGCCGGCCAGCCGATCCTCTGGGACACCAAGAACAAGACCGGAGGTCTCACCGGATACGTCGTCGTCGCCCCGGACACGGGTGAACGCGTGTGGTCGAAGGACCTCAACGCCCTCTACCCGCCCACGGAGGGCGACGTGCTCTACGGCATCGACGGCAGCATGAACCTGCTCGCCCTCAAGCCGTCCGACGGCACAACGCTCTGGAGCCGGCCCACCAAACTGCCCTCGACGCGCAGCCAAATCCTGATGTACGAGGATTCGCTGGCCTTGGACCACGGAACCCTGTTCTGCTATCCCGGCACCGACGCGAACGGCGCGAAGAGCGGTCTGCTCGCAGCCTTCGACCCGGCAACGGGCAAGAACCGGTGGTCCGTACAGACCGCCGCCCACGACAGATACCGGAGCTACGCCCACGCGGGCGCGACCACGTGCTACCTCGACTCCTCCGTCCTGCATGCCGTCGACACCCGCACCGGAACAGCCCGCTGGACGGCGGGATCCGGCATCGGTGAGCTGCAATTGCTGGGCGCCGTACGGCACTTGTACATCGCCGCAGGGTCGAATGGTCTGTACGGTTTCCATGCCGACAGCGGCAAACAGGTCTGGCACTACCCGGTCAACGGCGGCTCGGGGGAGTGGTCGGCGTCCGTCACCGAGGACCGCTTCTTCGCCGCCTGGTCCGGCAAGCTCTTCTGCTTCTCGGTACCCAAGGAGTAGCACATGGGGACAGACCTGCCTGGGCACATCGGCACCTACGCCGTGGAACGACAGTTGGGCGCGGGCGGCATGGGGACGGTCTACCTGGCCCGGTCGCGCGGTGGCCGTGCCGTGGCCGTCAAGGTGGTACGCCCCGAGCTGGCCGCCGACCGGCACTTCCGCGAACGGTTCCGCGCCGAGGTGGAAGCTGCACGCAAAGTCGGCGGATTCCACACCGCCCCGGTCGTGGACGCCGACGTCGAAGCGGAAGCGCCCTGGCTGGCCACGGCATACATCCCGGGCCCCACACTGTCCGCGCTGCTCGAGGCCCAAGGGCCAATGGACGAGCACCGCCTGAGACTTCTGGGCGCCGCCCTGGCGGAGGCACTGCAGGCCATCCACGCCTGCGGCCTTGTCCACCGCGACCTGAAACCCGGAAACATCATCATGGCCGACGATGGCCCCCGGGTCCTCGACTTCGGCATCGCACGGGCCGTGGAGTCCACCCGCCTGACCTCCACCGGAGCGGCCTTCGGCACTCCCGGCTTCCTGGCCCCCGAACAGGCGCAGGGGTGCGAAGTCGACGGCGCCGCCGATGTGTTCGCGCTCGGTTCGGTACTGATCGCGGCGGCCGGCGGCAGCGCGTTCGGTACGGGCACCCCCATGGGGCTGATGTACCGCTCGGTGCACGAGCCCGCCGACCTCTCGGCGGTGCCACAGGGCCTGCGCCCCCTGGTCTCCGCCTGCCTGTCCAAGGACCCGGCCCAACGTCCCACGCCCGCAAGGCTCCTGGACCTGTTCGCGCCCGGCTCGGCACCGTATACACCGACCCTGGCCGTCCCCGCGGAAGCGGACGGCCCGCGCGTTGCCGTGAAACGTTCACGCAAGCGCATCGTCTCGACTGGGCTTGTCGCCGCAGCTGCGATAGGAGCAGTCATTGGCGGCACGCTCTATTTCACACACGAGGACGACAGCGCCGACACTTCATCTGTCCTCTCGTCGGAGTCCCGGGCGGCATCCTCGCCGGCCTCGGACGCGTCAAAGGGCAAGGTCACAGTTCTGATGAGCTGCAAGGACGAGTCGAGCTACATATCGGTCAAGGGCCACAATGGCCGATTGCTTGGAGAGGGCGTGATCAAACAAGGCGAGACCAAAACCTTCACGGACCCGGAAAGGATCGACCTCCTCCTCGGCAACGCGGGCGTCATCCGACTCGTTGTCAACGGCAAGGTGATCCGGGACGTCGGCGAGCGAGGCCAAGTCATGCGTGCGTCCTACACGAAGGGTGACTGAACGCCAGGTCGGATTCCCGCCAGCGCCGACGATCACCGTCTCGTTTCATTGAACCAGCAACCAATGACGAGGAGGTTCCATGAACGGCAAGGTAGTTCTGGTGACGGGTGGCAGCCGGGGGATCGGCGCGGCGATCGCACTGGCCATGGCTGAGGCGGGGGCCGATGTGGCCATCACCTACACGGCCAACGAGGCGGCGGCCAAGGAAGTGGTCCGCAGGATCGAGGCGTTCGGCCGCCGGGGCATCGCCCTCAGGGCGGACGCGGGCGACGCCGGGGAGGCGGTGGCCGCCGTGGACCGGACGGTGCAGACGCTCGGCCGGCTCGACGTGCTGGTCAACAACGCGGGCGTGGGCGTCCTGGGCCCGATCGCCGGGCTGACGCCGGCCGACGTCGACCGCGTGCTCGCGGTCAACGTACGGGGCGTCTTCCTCGCCTCGCAGGCCGCAGCGGGCCACATGGGCCAGGGAGGCCGGATCATCACCATCGGCACCTGCATGACCCAGCGGGTACCGGGCCCCGGCGGAACGCTCTACACGATGAGCAAGTCGGCGCTGACCGGGCTCACCAAGGCCCTCGCCCGGGAGCTCGGCGAACGGGGCATCACCGCCAACATCGTCCACCCGGGGCCGGTCGACACCGACATGAACCCGGCCGACGGACCCTACGCGGCCCCCCAGGCCGCGATGACGGCCCTCGGCCGGTTCGGCCGGCCCGAGGAGGTCGCAGCGATGGTGACCTACCTCGCCGGAGACGGGGCCGCCTACATCACCGGATCCGAGTTCTCCGTCGACGGCGGCCACGCCGCCTGATCGGGTCCGCTGCCCTGGCCAGTAGGCGACCGGCCATGGTTGCGGATCAAGCCAGTTGCTGCCGGTCATTGCGTCGGTACAGGGGCCCCATCGGCACCCGGATCGGCGGGCGTTCACGGCTCCGCGTACGCCCGTCGATCCGCCGGCCGCGCCTGCGAACCGCATCGCGCGCATGACTTGATCTTGCTCACCGGGCCCGTTGATTTTGGTCAACACCGTTTTGCGGCCATTACTTTCCGAACACTCATGGGTAACTTCAGGTGGTCGTCACGCCGGAGGCACCAGGTTCCTCGGCACTCGTGACAAGCGCCTGACAGAGGGAGTGCGGTCGTGATCGAGAAGGGCGAGAAGGTTGCCGTCTTCTGCGGGGCGCGCCCCGGTGTGCACGCGGAACACCTGCGGTTCGCCGAGGAGTTCGGCACCGCGCTCGCGACGCGGGGGCTGGACCTCGTGTACGGCGGGGGCGGGGTCGGTGTGATGGGCGCGCTCGCCAACGCTGTCGTGGCGGCGGGCGGCAATGTCACCGGCGTGATCCCGGACAGCCTTCACGAACGGGAGCGGGGCGACAATGCGCCGGGCGACCGCGTCGTCGTCGGTTCCATGCACGAGCGGAAGGCCCTGATGTACCGGCTTTCCTCGGCATTCGTCGTGCTGCCGGGCGGCCTCGGGACACTCGACGAGCTGATGGAGGTGGCGACCTGGAATCAGCTCTCCCTCATCCGGAAACCCATCGTGGTGGCGAACCACCGCGGCTTCTTCGGCCCCATGCTCGGCATGCTCGACCACCTGGTGACCGAAGGCTTTCTGACGGGCGATGAACGCAGCCTCATACAGGTCGCCCACGACGTGGAAGAGGTCTTCGACCGACTCGGCGTGACCAGCGGCACGGCACCCGTGACGGCGTAGCTCAGTTCCGTACGTTCGTGCGGCCGTCTTGGTGAACTCGCTCCACCACCGCACGCCCGGGGCCGGCCAGGGTGCGCTCCCGGGCCACGGTGTACCCATGGACGGCGACCAGGGTACGGGGCTGAAGGCGCGGCTGCTGCGGGAGCGGGAACGGCCGCGCTGGGTGCGCGAGTCCCGTTACGCGTGGCAGCTGGCGGTACTCACGGTCTGCGTGGGCGCGTTCATGGCCCAGCTCGACTCCAGCATCGTCACCCTGATCTATCCGAGCCTGGAGCGGGAGTTCGGGGAGCGGCTGGCGACGGTGGAGTGGGTGTCGCTGGCGTATCTGCTGGTCCTGACGGCCGTGATGGTGACGGTCGGGCATCTGTCGGACCTGCTGGGCCGAAAGCTCATCTACCTCTACGGCTTCGGACTGTTCACCGTCGCCTCCGCCCTGTGCTCGCTCTCGCCGAACCTGACGGTGCTGGTGTGCTGCCGTGTCCTGCAGGCCCTGGGCGCGGCGATGCTGGCGGGCAACAGCGTCGCTCTGGTCAGCCTCGCCGCTCCGCGCGAGAAGCTGCGCAGCGCGCTGGGGTTCCAGGCGGCGGGGCAGGCGCTGGGCCTGGCGGTCGGGCCGACGCTGGGCGGTGTGCTGGTGACGACGGTGGGCTGGCGGTGGGTGTTCTGGATCAACGTGCCGGTCGGCATCGTCGCCATGGTGACAGGCCGGTACCTGCTGCCGCGCACCGTGGAACGGGCCGTGGAAACACGGTTCGACCTGCGGGGCACCGCCTGGCTGACCGGGGCGGTCACGACCCTGCTGGGCGGTGTCTCGCTGCTCTCGGGCATGCCGGTACCGGCCTGGACGGGCGGCGTGCTGCTCGCCGTCTCCGCCCTGGCGTTCGGCGGGTTCCGGCGGCGTGAACGGCAGGCGCCCGCGCCGCTGGTGCCGCCGTCGCTGCTGGCCACGCGGCCCATCGCGTGGGGGCTGGCCGGCGCACTGGCGGGGTACCTGGTGCTCTTCGGGCCCCTGGTGCTCGTCCCGCTGGCGCTGACCCGGCGGGGAGAGACCGAATTCCGGGCCGGCCTGCTGCTCGCCGCCCTGGCGGCAGGCTTCGCCTTTGCCTCGAACCTGCAGAACCAACTGCTGCCACGCCGCTGGACCAGCACCCGCAGGTGCCTGGCCGGGACCGTGCTGTCCCTGGTGGGGCTGGCGGGTCTCGCCTTCGTCAGTCCCGTGGACGGGTGGCTGGCATGGTGGCTGGCAGTCCTGGCGATCGGGCTCGGCCTGTTCACTCCGGCCAACAACGAAACTGTCATGGCAGCGATGCCCCGGGAGCTGTCCGGCACCGGAGGCGGCCTGCTCAACACCGCCCGTACCCTGGGCACTTCCCTGGGCATCGCCCTGGTCACCCTCACCTTCCACCTCGGCGGCGACCACACGCGGAACTCCCTGCTCCCGACCCTGCCGGTCCTCACCCTCGCCGTCGTCGCCGTGCTCATGGGGGTGTCCGCCGTGCTCGGCAGTCGCTGAGGAGAAGTGGAACCTGGATTCCTACGTGGATCCTCAACCAGCGTTCGCCGCTGGTGCTTTGAGTGGGTGTTCTGCGAGGTTTAGGTTGAGTTGGCGTCTGGGGTGGCCGGTGTCGGCTGGGTGAGGGTGAACAGGCCGGAGTGACGCCCGAGCGGTCGTCCCGGGGCCGCTCAGCCGTCGTTTGCAGCCAGTCCCCCGTTGTTGCGGCCGTCGAGGAAGGCGCGGATGGCCTGGCGGGCCCGCTGTTCCGGTGAGGTGTCCTGTTCGGCGGGGAGGGCGTTGCTCAGCCAGAGAGTGACGAAGCCGTGTACGAGCGACCAGGCGGCGATGCCCGCGTCACGGGTTCCGGTGCCGGGCAGAGTGGGGGCGCCGTAGAGGAGTTCTCCGGCGCGCTGCTGAGCGGCGCGTAGTGCCGGGTCGTCGCCCTGGTGGAGGTGGGGTTGGAACATGACCTCGAAATGTGCGGGGTGGCTGAGTGCGAACTGTACGTAGGCCACGCCCATCTCCGTGAAGTCGGCGGTCTGTTCGTGTGCGTTGTGCATCAGGTCGGCCAGTGCGTGGAAGCCCTGGGCGGCCAGCGCCGTCAGCAAGCCCTCACGGCTGCCGAAGTGGTGCGTCGGTGCGGCGTGCGAGACGCCTGCACGCCGGGCGAGTTCGCGGAGGCTGACCTTTGCCACGCCGGATTCGGAGATGGCGGCGGCCGCGTGGTCGAGCAGTGCGCGCCGTAGATCTCCGTGGTGGTACTGCTGCGTCCGTCCGTTGAGGGGGGCGTTCATCGCGGCAGTCTAGCCGAATCTTGACATTGGCAAGATCTCGTACATAGATTTCGATCTTGTCATTGGAAAGATTGAAGACGGAATGATTGAGGGTGCGTATGGCGCCGTTGGTGACCCTGCTCGTCGGATCCGCCCTGGCGTGGCTGCTGGGGCTGGCAGGTGTGGATGCGCTGGAAGGGTGGCAGGCGGCACTGCGAGTCGGTCTGGCCGCGATGTTCGCGCTGACCGGCACGGCACACTTCACCCGACGGCGCGCGGCTTTGACCCGCATCATTCCCGCGCGCTTGCCCAGGCCCGAACTGCTCGTCACGATCACTGGTGTGCTGGAGCTCGTCGGGGCGGTCGGGCTGCTCGTCCCTCTCACCAGCCGTCTGGCGGCGGGATGTCTGGGGGTGTTGATGGTGGTGATGTTCCCGGCCAACGTTCACGCGGCCCGAAGCGGTGTCCTGCTCAGCCCCCTCAGCCGGCTCGCTCCGCGCACCGTACTGCAGATCGTCTTCCTGGCGGCCTGCCTCGCGGTCGCACTCTCCTGAGCGACCTCTGAGAGTTCCGTTCGCCGAGTCGCTCACCGGCCCCAACGGCCAGGAATCGCATGTGCGGCGATGGCTCGTGCGCACTCCATCGACTCGGTGTGCGTGGTGTCCACTTCCAGGTCGTAAGTTACGCGGTGGTGGACGACCTCCGCCTGGGACGCGGCCATCCCGATGGTTCGGTCGCCTCGCGCGACCTCACGGCCGGCGGCAGCTGCGGCGTCACACTTGACGCCGACCCACAGCACCTGCAGTTCGCCCAGGGCTTTCTGCCATCGCTGCTGTGAGTCCGCTCCGCCGAGGAAGACTTCATCGACGATGACCCGGGCGCCCGCACGGGCCATCGCGGCGACGCCCTCGATCCATGCCGCTTCCAGCGTGCGGAACTCCGGCCCGACGGCCACCTCTCCATCCGGGGCGAACTCGATCCCGCCTTCCGACTCCTGCATGGACGCCGGCATCGCATCGACCAGCGTGTCCGTCCCGAGGGCAAGCCACGGCTCCGGCAAGAGCGCCTGCAGACACCGGACGATCCCGGACTTCCCCGAGCTGGAACCACCGTTGAGAACGATCACCTGAGTCATCACCGCGTAAACAGTAGAGACATCAGGGCAACGCCCGAAACGTATTTCCGTGGCTGATCGACGCCAATAGGTGGGGCGTACTGGCAGATGCAACCAATTCAGGCGGCCGGCCGGTTCCGCTGAGCGGACCGAACGTTTTCGGGCCGGTTCCGCACTGGCATGCTGAGCCCGACACACACCACGATGGACGATTTGTCCACTTCCCGCTCAGAGGGGAGAGCTTCATGGAACCGTTGTTCCGCATGTCACTGATCCGCCCCGCGGTCAGCCAGGACAAACAGGCGAGTCTCGATCTGGCTCAGCAGTCCGCCTTCCAGGACGCGTTGGTCACCGCCTCGGGATCGGCCACCCCGCGGACCGAACTGCGGCGCGTGTCGGCCGAGTTCGTCGCCTCGGCCAGATTCGTCGGGGGGCCGGAGAAGACCCCGCTGGCGGTCCAGACCGCCGCGTTCGCCGCCGCGCTCGCCCGGCTGGTCGCCAATCCGCAGACGATCCATGAGACCGACGCCTTCCGGTCGGCCGTCGTCCAGGCGGTGCGCGACGCCTACGGTGCCGACCCGGCCACCGTCATCACCGGCCAGCCCTACCTGGATTCGGTGTCCCGGCTGCGGGACAGCCTGCTGGCGATCAAGTACCTGCCGACCGAGCAGGGCCGCCCGATCGAGGCCCTGACCGAACAGCTGCGGCACCTGGAGCTGATTGCCCGGCTGGTGTCCGACACCGCGTTCCCCGCCCAGCCGGACGACCTCCAGCGGGCCCTGCGAAGGCCTCTGAAGCTGCCACGGGCGACCGGACTGGAGCCCGAGCTGTCGACCGCCGCCGCGGAACAACACCAGCGCGAACAGGAGGCACAGGCCACCGCCCGGCGCCAGGAGCACGCCCGGCAACTGCTCACCACACATCAGAAGTTGCGGGACGCGGTCGGCGAACTCACCGGCCTCGGCGGCGAGCACTTCCAGGCGACCGCCCAGACGGCCGTGCCCGGCACCGTACCGCCCCAGGACTACCAGCCGCAGGCCGCGCTGACCCGGCAGGTGAGCTTCCACACCCGCCTTGGCGAGGCGAACCTGCGGGCCCTCGGGCTGCCCCCGTCACCGGTGGCACCGGCCGGCCCCGACGCCGACGAGCACCCCGCCGCCGCGGGTGACCCTCCCTCGAACCCGCCGCCCCAGGTGGAGGGTGCCGCGCTGCTCGCCGGGCAGGTCTTCGGCGGTCGTCCCGACCTGCTGGCCGGAAACCCTGCCTTCAAGCCTTCGCAACTCGGCGACATCGGCTTCCGGCTGCGGACCAGCGCCGCCGACGCGCTCAGCACGGCCACCAAGACGGTCCTGTCCGAGCGCGGCATCGGCCTGAACGCCCAGCCGCTGGACCGGATCGTCGGCCTGCTGCGGGACGAACAGAGCACGATCGGCGACGAGTTGGACACCCTCTTGGGCCGCCCCACCCAGCACAGCGTCAAGCGCATCGGTGATGCGCTGGTCACCGTCTCCACCACACTGCCGTCACCGTGGACGGCACTGGTGGCCGGCACCGTACCGCCCCCGGAGGCCATCCCCTTGGAGGGCAACCGGATCCCGCACACCCGCGGCACCGTTGCCCCGTCCGGCGTCGCGGACCTGATCCTGGTCCGCCAGCAACTGATCGGCTACGAGGGCGCGGACATCGCCCACATCGAGAACGTGCTGCGCGGCGAGACCAAACAGCGTGAGCACACCCGGCGGGAGGAGAGCGAGCGGATCACCCTCACCGAGACCGAGGTCACCACGGCCGAGGAGCGGGAGCTGGAGTCCACCGACCGGTATGAGATGACCCGGGAGACCAGCGCGGTCATCAAGGAGGACGCCCAGCTGAAGGCGGGCCTGAACGTCTCCGGCAAATACGGGCCGACGGTCGAGTTCACCGCCTCCGCCGAGGGCTCGATGTCCCGCTCCAAGGAAGAAGCCACCAAGTCGGCCGCGACCTTCGCCCAGGACGTCACCCAGCGCAGCTCCAACCGGATCGCCAAACGGGTCCTGGAACGTACCTCGCTGCGCGTCACCACCGAGACGACCGAGAAGAACACCCACGGGCTGGACAACAAGAACGGCGTCAGCAACATCTCCGGGGTCTACCAGTGGGTCAACAAGGTCTATGAAGCCCAGATGTACAACTACGGGCTGCGCACCATGTTCGACTTCATGATCCCGGAACCGGCCGCGTACTTCATCGAGACGCTGCGCTCGGCGCATGCCAGCGCGGTGAAGCTGGAGATGCCCGTCCCGTTCACCAAGCGGCCCGACGAGATCAACGAGCTGAACTACACGCAGTGGGTGAAGCTCTACCACGCGACCGATGTCGCCCCGCCGCCGGAGCCGTACCGCACCAAGTCCTTCGACTACAAGGCGGGCGGCGGCGACAGCAAGACCGACTACACCCACTCCGGCCAGATCAGCATCGACGACGGCTATATGGCCGTGCAGGCATCCTGCGGCCGGGTGCAGAACAATTGGGAAAAGGCTTCCGTGGTCGATGTCGTCATCGGCTCCATGACGCACCGGTTCACCGATGACTCATCCTGGGTGTGGACCGCCCCGATGAACGGAGAGCGGGACTCCGTCCCGGTCGCCATCGTGACCTGGCGGGTGTCCCACACCGCCATCGGCATCGAGGTGAAGTGCCAGCGCACCGAACGGGCCATGAAGAAATGGCGCCTGGACACCCATGCCAAGCTCACCACCGCCTACCTGGCCCGCCGCTCCGAGTACGAACAGAAGCTCGCCGAACTCAAGCTGCAGGCCGGGGTGGAGATCCACGGCCGCAACCCGCAGACCAACCAGCAACTGGTCGCCGACGAACTGCGCAAGAACTGCATCAGCATCCTCACCGATCAGCACTTCGACATGTTCGGCGCCGTCGACATCGCCAAAGTCGACGACCAGACGATTCCCCAGGTCGACATCCGCCAGGCCGCCGCCGAAGGCGCGTACGTCCGGTTCTTCGAGCAGGCCATCGAATGGGAGCACCTGACCTGGGCGGCCTACCCCTACTTCTGGGGGCGCAAGAACCGGTGGAGCGAGAGCCTGAGCTATGAGGACCCGGACCCGCAGTTCAACCAGTTCCTGAAGGCGGGCTACTGCAGGGTCACCGTCCCGATCCGCCCCGGCTTCGAAGGCGCCATCGACCACTACATGAACTTCGGCGAACTGTGGAACGGCGGCCCGCTGCCCCCCATCACCAGCCCGCTCTACCTGCCCATCGCCGACGAGATCGCCGAACGCCTGCAACGCCCGGGCGCCGAGGTCCCCCAGGGAGCGCCCTGGCGGGTCCGCATCCCGACCAGCCTGGTCAAGCTCCGCCGCGACGACGAACTGCCCACCTGGCGCAAGAACGCGTCGGGTGAATGGGTGGAGAACTGAGGGAGAGGCCGCTGATGGCGTTGGACCTGCGCCCGTACCAAGCGGCGCTGCGCGAGCGGGAGTCGAGTCTGACCGCGATCCTGCTCAGGGCCTCGGCACCGGCCGATGACATCGCCGTGCTGCGCCGGACGGTGGAGATCATGAAGGAGGAGCTCGAGAGAACTCCCTCGGCCGTGGTGCGCCAGTTCCCGGGCGACCGGCCCAACGCCACCGGACTCAACGGCCCTGAACGGTGGCGCAGCAACGCGATCACCCGGGCGGAGCGGGAGACCTGGGCCACGCTTCCCGACGGGTATGCCCAAAAGGCGTATGAGTACGCCCAGTTCGCCGAGCAGCTGACCAAGGACCCGGCAACGCGCCAGAGGTACACCAGGGCCCCGCAGGCGGGCCGGGAGTACCTGATCGATGACAATCACGAGGTCGGCCGCATCATGGCGGTGGTCAAGACCGAGCTGGTGGCATGGTTCCACGCGCACCCGCCGGACGAGCTGCTGCTGAAGCTGAGCGCGGGCCAGGGCTTCGCCCTCTTCCTGGAGGAGCGCCTCGACATCGTCCTCCTGCTGCGTGTGGTGCAGCGGCTGCAACCGGATGTCGAGGTCGGGGTGATCCCCATCGAGAAGCCCTTTGAACAGGAGGTCGTGAACGAGGCGCTCGAAATGCTGCCCGTCGTCGGCAGCATTGTGGAGATGGCCGAGGCGATCACGGGCGAGGACCTTTTCGGCTACCCACTCGACCCCCTGGAACGTACGCTGCTGGCCGCCGACGCCCTGCTGCCGCTGGCCGGGAAGCTGGCCAAGGCGGGCCGGATCGCCTACACCGAGGCCAAGTTGGTGCGCCTGTACGGCCATGACGCGGCCGCCTGGAACCGTGCGGTCCGGGCCTCGGAGCGGATGGCGGCCAACGGTCCCGCGATGCGGGTCCTCAGGAGCGAGGAGGAGAAACTCGCCGAGGCGATTCGCACCAAACAGAAGGCCCGGCTGAGCGGCCAGACGCCCGGAGCGCTGTCCCAGTCCGTCGGCCGCGGGGGAGCCCGCCTGGGCGGCGGAGGAACCGGAGCGGTGAACTTCGACGAACTCATCGCCCAGTTGCTGGGCCAGCAGGCCCAGCAGTATCGCGCGCTCACCTCCCTGGACGTACCGGCGATCCGGCGGGTTCTCGAGAAGGGAACCGAGACCGGCACCCTCAAGGGTCAACTCCTCGAAGAGCTCATGGAGTTCCGGGTCGTTCCCTGGCTGGCGGAGCGCCGCGGGGCGTTCGCCCTGGGCGTGAAGGCGCCCGGGAAGAAGCTGGAGTTCATCGCGGGGCACATGCTCTCCGACCAGGCCGGTCGGCAGCTCACCGACGGGATTCTCGGCTACCGCGAGAAAGGCGTGTTCCGCATCCTGGCGATCTTCGAGGCCAAGGCAGGGTTCGGACGGACCGCCCGGGGTCTCAGCAAGGGCACGGGCTCCCTGTCCCACCTGACCGCGGACGAACGGATCACGCTGAGGGCACTGGCGAAGGAACAACTCCGTAACGAGCGCGCCCTCGCGCAGGCGGCGGGATCACCGTACCGGAAGACGGTGGACCAGGTGATACGGGAGAACAAACTGGCCGAGCTGGGCGGCCAGTTCAGAAGGGACATCGAACGGCTCGCGCCCGGTGAGGACGAGGCCCTGGTGCAGATCCATGTCGGGGAGGAATTGCTGCCGGTCCGGCTGTCGCCGACCAGGACGAAGCTGTTCGGCGTGGTTCCCCGGGACCTGCCGCCGACCGTGGCCCGGCTGATCGGCGAGGAGCTGAAAGCAGAGGGCTTCCAGCGGGTCGAGATCATCGGGGTGGACGTCACCCGCGACCAGCTCAACAAGATCGCGGCAGCGATGAAGCCGTTGGCGCAGCGGTTGGCGGAGGAGGAACCGCCGTAGGGCTGTCCGCAGCCGGCCGTCGCGTTCCCGGCGCTTTCTCGCCTGTGGAACGCGGCGGCCTGCGCGCAGCACGGGCCGGTCCCGGCGTCAGCCCAACGGTCCAGCGAGGTCGCCGAGAGCATTTCCGGAGACGATGGGGATTTCGTTGGCCACGTGGGACAGCGGGTTGTCGCCGTTGTTGAGGGTGCTGCCGTCCGTGCACTGCTGCTGTTGCTCGGAGCTGAGGACCGGGATGTCCTGCACACCGACGTTGGCCAGGATGCCGATGAGCGAGTTGACGTTGACCTTCCCGATGCCGATGCAGACCTTGTTCAGGGTTCCCTCGATAATGCTCATCTGAGGGCTCTCTCTGCCCCCGGTGTAGGTGTCGCCGTAACCGGTCTTGGCGCCATTGGCATTGGCGGTGTCGTGGTCATTGCCGATAGCGAAAGCGGCCGGGGCAGAGGCGAGCATGGCCAGAGCAGCTGACGAGCACACCGCAATCCTGCGGATCATGATTCTCCTTCGACTGGGGGACGCATCCAGTCAACTGTTCAGCGCACCGAAGAGACACGTTCCGGAGAAAAACCTCAAAAGCTGCAAAATGGCTCGTCTTCCTTATGAATGTGCCACGCGCAGGTGGATGCCCATGGCGAGGGTCAGTTCCTCGGCCGTCGTCCGGTCGCCCGCCGCGAGGGCCACGCCGCGCTTGTACTTGATCTGCTGGCATTCCTCGCATCGAGGAGGCCGGGGTGCCGACGCGATCGCCGGGCGCCAGCGGTTGGCCGTGGGGTGTACGTCGCACGACAGGGCCTCCCACGGTTCGCCTCCGGCCAGGGGGCGGAGGCGAACTTTGGCGCCGGCTGTTCCGATGACCTCGCCGACGCGGTCGCGGCGGGCGTCGACGACCAACTCCCCGATGGCAGGAGGCTTGTTCACGCTGAGTTCCCTTCCGAGCGGTTCTGGTTCCAAGGGTCTCTGCGTGGCGGTAGCGTGACCAGTGGTAACTGCTATAGAAGCGGCTTGCTTCAGACGAGAAGGCGAACAACTGTGCCCGCGTCCGAGCGGATTGAACCGACGAACATCAATGAGTGGTACGGCCAGAAGATCCGCGAACTGCGGGAAGCGCGTGGCTGGACTCAGGTCCAGCTGGGGAAGATGGTGTCCCTCAGCGGCGGCCGGATCGCACAGTTCGAACGGGCGGAGGGGGTGCCGCCGAAGGACATCACGGTGCTGCTGGACCGGGTGTTGGGGGCGGACGATGTTCTCATTGAGATGCGCCCGTTCTTGCAGCGCAACTCGCACCAGAAGTGGCGTGAGGATATCGCCGATGTCGAGACGCAGGCGATGCGAATCCAGACGTACAGCTTCACTATTCCCGGCCTTCTGCAGACCCGGGCCTATGCGACAGCGCTCCTGGCTGCCGGTATGCCGTTCGTCGGCGGAGACCTCGACGAGAAGGTCGAGGTCCGAATGGCGCGCTCACGCGTGCTGGACGCTCCGAACCGGCCGTGGCTGCGGTGCATCATGGACGAGTCGGCGCTCTACCGAGCCGTCTGCGCACCCGACGTTATGCGCGATCAGCTCCTGTATCTGCTGAAGGCGTGCGAGCGCCCTCGTGTCAGTGTTCAGGTCATGCCCTTCTCGCACAACCGCGCTTTTTCGGTGGGGGTGGGGTTGGTTACGCTCTGGACACTCGTCACCGGGCGCACAGTTGCGTACCAAGAAGTGTTCAATGACGGGCACTTCGTTACGCACGCCCGGGTTGAGCAGCTCGTCAACCTCTACGATCAGCTTCAGGCGGATGCATTGTCCACTGATGCCTCAATCGACATGATTCGCACGGTGCTTGAGGAAAGATACTCGTGATCACGTGGCGCAAGAGCTCGTACAGCACCGAATTGCAGGACTGTCTGGAAGTCGCCGACAACATACCCGGCCGCATACCCATACGCGACAGCAAGCGCTCCACAGTGATCGCCGTCCAGCCCGCCGTCTGGGGCGCGTTCATCACCGCAGTGCGCGCCGGCACCCTGTGTTGATCACCTCCGGTGATGAGTGTCAGCGCGGATCGGTCATTGGTCCGGAGCGGTGTGCGCGATGGACTGGGTCCGTCATCACTCGCGATCACCTGCGAAGGGCGGAACGTCATGGCGTACGCGGAGGTCAACGGCACTCGGCTGTACTACGAGGACGAGGGTGAAGGGAAGCCTCTGCTGTTCCTGCACGGCTTCGGGACGAGCGGGCAGGTGTGGGGCGCTCAGTTGCCGGAGTTCGTTCGCGACCACCGGGTCGTCACGCTCGACTGGCGTGGGTGCGGTCGGTCCGAACGGCCCGCGAAGGGCAACGACTTGGCGGGTGTGACAGACGAGCTCACGGGCCTGATCAAGCTTCTCGGGCTGGACCGGCCCGTGGTCGTCGGATCGTCGATGGGAGCCGTCTTCGCCCTCGAACTGGCGCTGCGCCACCCCGAACTGATCGGCGGGGCCGTGTCGGTGGACGGATCGGCGCACTGGGTCGTCGACGGCGGATTCTGCGTGGACGAGTTGCTCGAGGGCCTGACGGGGGACCGGGCGGATACGGTCGCCGAGTGGGTGCCGGGGTGGTTCGGGCCGGACGCGTCGGGGGAGCTGGTCCGTTGGACGGTCCGTCAAATCCTGGACTCCGGGGTGTACGTCGACGCACTCCTCCGGGAGGTCGCGATATACGACCCGCGGCCGGAGTTGCCGGGGCTGCGGGTGCCGGTGCACTACGTGCACGGGGAGCTCAGCCACATCCCGGTGGAGATCTCGCGGGCGTGCGCGGAGCTGTCGCCCGGGGCGGAGCTGAGGGTGATCGGCGGGGCGGCGCACATGCCGCATCAGGAGCGGCCGAGGGAGTTCAACGCGGTGCTGCGCGAACTGCTCGCGGCGTGATGGGGCCGGGTAATCGGACAGGCGGCCAGCGAGTCACCCGTCCGGGTGGCCGGTCCGCGCCGATTGCCGTCCGCGCCTGATAATCGGACGCGTGCTGATCCCCGCCCTGGTCATCATGCTCTCCACCGCGTTCGCCGTGTGCCTGACCGCTTTCCTGTTGCGTCGACACAAGGGGCACAAAGTCCCCGATCTCCCCAAGGGAGTTGAGATGTCGATCGGGGCGGTGAGCGGCCTCTTCGTTTTCTCCTTCGCGTTTCTGTCCGTCAATGCCCAGGGGCAACTCGATACGGCACGCAAGGCCACTCTCGCCGAGGCCGGTGCGCTCAAGGACGTCTATTTCGTCGCGCAAGGCCTGCCGGCGCGCGAACGCGACGACATCCGGCAGCGCGTCACCGCCTATACGCACTCGGTCATCGACGCCGAATGGCCCGCCATGAGCAAAGGGCATGTGGACGAATCCACTGTGCGGGGGCTCGACGAGCTGCGTGCGGCCGTGTACCGCATGCCTGTCACCGATGAGAACTCCCGTGCAGTGCGCAGCGAAACGGCACAGCGTCTGCAGGACGTATACGTCGCCAGGAGGGAGCGGCTGGCGCAGAAGGACGCCGAAGTCCCGCCGCCGATCCTGTTCCTCATGGTCGGCTCCGGCGTCGCCACGCTGGTGTTCTTCGCCCTCTTCGGCAAACCCACCAGTCGGACGCACTACGTGCTTCTCGGTGTCGGGGCGGCGGGTTTCGCCTACATGATCTATCTGGTTCTCGCGCTCAATCACCCCTATGCTGGGGGGATCAGCGTCGGCACGGCCGCCTATAAGGAGGCCCTCACGCGCTACGGCCAACTGACGCTCTGAGCACAGTGGTCGGGCTGCCTCAGGTGGTCTTCCGTGCCGCGACGTCGAAGCCGACGCTCGCCGTTCCCGAGTCGGCCTTGAGGAGCGTGGCGAGGATCCTCACGGTCGTGGTCTTGCCCGACCCGTTGGAGCCGAGCAGGGCGAAGACGCTGCCCCGCGCCACGTCGAACTGCCGCACCCACGGCGTCACCTACTTCCACGGCTGCTACTCCGTGAGCGACGACCGCCTGTGGGGCGTCAACCGCCGCCGCAAGGGCACCGCCAACACCCTGGCCGCGCTGAAGTCGATCCGCGCCGCCCGACCCGACGGCGCCCCGATCTGCTAAGAACAGCGACAGGAGGACGACTCAGGAGGCGGACGGCTCGATCTCCCCCGCAAAGACGATGACCTGGTCGATGAGGCTCCGCCGCAGATGGACGACGTCCGTTCCCGCCAGGCGGGGGCCTCCATCCGGCGTGGTGAAGACCCACTGGTACCGGGCCCACTCGTCAGGCATGTCCACCGCTGAGCAGCGCACCATCGTGCCGGTCCCCGCCGGGTGGCGCCGGATGTCCAGCACGAACCGCTCGACCGCCGCGATTCCTTCGATGCGACCCAACGGCCCCCAGAAGACCACGTCTGAGGTCAGGGCCTGGGAGAGCAGGGCAGTCACATAGCTGTCGTCCGAGGCGTTAAACGCGGAGATGAACGTGTCGATCGCGGAGCGTGCCGTCTCTTCCTGCATGCCCCAGTAATACCAGCCGTTGCGCGTGCGCTCGTCCCGCGAGCCGCCTTCCGATCACGGTGGACCATCCCGGCCACAGCACTAGTGTGATGCGCCAGAAATCCTGAGGGTTAGTTACTACCCTGTTGGCATGTCGCATCCGGGGCCTTCCGCTGTGGAGATCACGCTGTCCGAGGCCGAGCGTGCCGAGCTGGCACGCCGGGCAGGG
>NZ_JBTHHU010000046.1:0-57584 GCF_059089585.1 Streptomyces sp. SX-6
TTTTGCCCCTTTCTTTCCCCCCCCCACGGCCCTTGTCATGACCGCCACTTGAGCGCGAACCACAGCTCCATCCGCACATCCGCGTCCCCCAGGTCCGCGCCCAGCAGCGCCTCGGCCCGCGCGACGCGCTGCCGGACCGTGTTGCGGTGCACGCCGAGCGCCACGGCCGTACGGTCCCAACTCCCGTGCAGGGAAAGCCAGGTGTGTACGGTCTCCAGGAGCGCCCGCTGTCCCTCCAGCGGCGCCAGCCGGCGGCCGGCCAGGGCCCGCGCCCCGGCCTCGTCCACGAGCGACGCGAGCCCCGCCCCGTCGTCCGCCCGGTGCCGTACGAGCGGTACGCGCTCGGCGAGCGCCCGCCGCAGGGCCCCGGCCGCCTCCGCCGCGCCGCGCGCGAGCTCCGCCACGGGCACGGGCGCCGCGGCGCCCAGCGTCCAGCCGGGCTGCGCCGACAGCGTTCCGCCGCCCGGTACGAGCGCGGCGAGCCCGTCCCCGTCGACAGCGATCAGCGACGTGCCCAGCCCGGCCGCGAGCGCGCCCGCCGCATGGGGGTCCCTCCCATGCCCTTCAGGCCATGGGGGAGGATCGCCGGGCGCGGTACGCCCCTTGCGCCGACCGCGGACGACGGTCCACTGCGCCTCACCCGTCAACAGGCCCGCCACATCGGCAGGTCGGTCCCCCAGGAGCAGCCGGACGAGCGCGGCCGTGCGCTCCGCTTCGCCCGACGCCGGGCGGGCGGCGGTCAGCAGCGTGAGCAGGACGACGGCGACGCCCGCGATCGCGTCGTCGGCCGCGTCACGACGCGGCACACACACGCCGAGCACCAGCGGCTCGGGCCCGCCGAGGCCATATGCGCACAGGCTCGCCCCGTCCGCCGCTGAGGACAGGCCGCCGCGCACCCGCGCGGCCAGTTGAGCCAGCGCCTCGCGGACGGAGCCGGCCGGGCGGGCGCCGGATGCGACGACTTCACTCCCGTCGTACGCGAACAGAACGGCCCAGCCGTCGAGTTGGGCCGCGAGTCGGCCCAGGACGGCGGGCACGGGGTGCGGCCGGGCCGCGGCCGTGGTCAGCGCCTGCTGGGCCTCCGCGAGACGGTGCAGGGCGCGGTGCCTCAGCGCCGCGGCCAGTTGCCCCATGGCGCGGCCGACGGCCGTGAACGGCGTCGGCTCCGGCACCTCCACGAGCCGCAGCCCGTGCCGGTCGCAGGCCGTGGCGAGCGCCTCCGGCACGGCGTCGTGCACGGGTGCCACGCCGAAGCCGAGCGCCGCCGCTCCCGCCTGGACCGTACGGGCCGCGTAACGGTCCCAGTACGTGTCCCGGCCGCGCTCCGGGGCCGCGACGCCCGCGCTCAACAGCAGCTCGCCGCCGAGGAGATAGGGGACGGGGTCCGACATCTCGCTGGTGTGCACGGAGTGCACCCCGACGTCCGTACGCGGCCCGGCGATCTGCCGCAGCCCCAGCTCCGGATGGCCGAGGAGCGCGGACAGGGGGACGGGAACAGCCTGGGGAAGGATCTCGCGCATCTCATGGCCCCCGATGGATGGTTCGTCCGGCACATGGCCGACGGATGGAGGAAAAGTACACTTCACGGCCGCTTCACGGGACGCCTAGGGTCACGGCCATGTCCGTCGTCGACTACGCGGTGATCGTCCTCTATCTCGCGGGCATGCTCGCCATGGGCTGGTGGGGCATGCGCCGCTCCACCACCGCGGGCGAGTTCCTCGTCGCGGGCCGCCGCCTGGGGCCCGGCCTGTACTCCGGCACGATGGCCGCGATCGTGCTGGGCGGCGCGTCGACGATCGGCGGCGTGGGGCTCGGCTATCAACACGGCCTGTCGGGCGCGTGGATGGTCTTCACCATCGGCCTCGGGCTGCTGGCGCTGAGCGTCTTCTTCTCCGCGCGCATCGCCCGGCTCAAGGTCTACACGGTCAGCCAGATGCTCGACCTGCGGTACGGCGGTTCCGCCGGGCTGATCTCCGGCGTCGTGATGTGGGCGTACACCCTGATGCTGGCGGTCACCTCGACCATCGCCTACGCGACCGTCTTCGACGTCGTCTTCGGACTCGACCGGGTCGTCTCCATCCTCCTGGGCGGGGCCATCGTGGTCTGCTACTCGACGCTCGGCGGCATGTGGTCGATCACGCTCACGGACATGGTGCAGTTCGTCGTCAAGACGGTGGGCGTGCTGCTGATCCTGCTGCCCGTCGCGGTCGTCAGGGCCGGCGGCTTCGCGCGGATGAAGGCGGAGCTGCCGGGCGGGTTCTTCTCCCCCATGGGCATCGGTGCGCAGACGGTCTTCACCTATGTGCTGATCTATTCGTTCGGCATGCTCATCGGCCAGGACATCTGGCAGCGCGTCTTCACCGCCCGCAGCGACAAGGTGGCCCGCCTCGGCGGCACAGTCGCCGGTACGTACTGCCTGCTGTACGCGCTCGGAGGTGCCGTGATCGGCACGGCGGCGCGGGTGCTGTATCCCGGACTGGGCAGTCCGGACGAGGCGTTCGCGACGATCGTGCGCGACGCGCTGCCGATGGGGCTGAAGGGGCTGGTACTGGCCGCCGCGCTGTCGGCCGTGATGTCGACGTCGTCGGGCGCGCTGATCGCGTGCGCCACGGTCGCCAACCACGACATCTGGGCACGCCTGCGGGGCGGCCGTCCGGCGCCCGGCAACCGGGTCTTCGTGGTGGTCATGGGCGCCGCCGTCATCGGCATCGCCGTCTCCCTGAACAGCGTCGTCGAGGCGCTGACGGTTGCCTACGACCTGCTCGTCGGCGGACTGTTGATACCGGTGGTCGGCGGACTGGTGTGGCGGCGCGGCACGGGTGCGGGGGCACTGGCGGCGGTGTGCGCGGGGGGTGTCACGGTCGTCGTGCTGATGGCCTGGCTGGGCGTGCTGGCCAACGAGCCGATCCTGTACGGGCTGTTGGCGTCGCTGGCGGCGTACGTCGCGGTGAGTCTGTGCACGGAGCGGACGGATGCGGTGGTGCTGGACGCCTGGCAACGCCGCCTCGCGGGCGCGCCATCCAGCCCGTCCGGCGTTTGAGGCTGCGCTCGATGTGCGGCTCCGCCGCGTGGCCGCGCGAAGCGCGGTTTCGGGGCCCGGGGAGGAGCCCCGGAGGAAACGGTGAAAGGGCGGGGCCGGGGCACAACTCCCCACCCCACAAGCGAAAGGCACCCCCATGGGAACACCCCGCACCGGCGGCGACCTCACCCTCGAATCACTCGCCGCACTCGGCGCCCGTACCGTCTTCGGCCTGCCCGGCCAGCACGCCCTCGCCCTCTTCGACGCCCTGCGGCGCTCGCCGCTCAGCTATGTCGGACTGCGGGCCGAGAACAACGCCGGCTTCGCCGCCGACGCCCACGCGCGCGTGACCGGCACGGTCACACCCCTGCTGGTCTCGACCGGACCGGGCGCACTGCTGACGCTCGCCGCCCTCCAGGAGGCGGCCGCCGCATCGGCCCCCGTGCTCGGCATCTCCAGCCAGATCCCCACCCCCGGCCTCGGCGGCGCCCGCAAGGGCTACCTGCACGAACTCCGCGACCAGCAGGCCTCGTTCCGCGACGTCGTCAAGAGCGTGCACACCGTCCGCACCGCATCGCAGATACCGTCCGCGCTCGCCGCCGCCTGGCGCTCCGCACTCGAGGCACCGGCGGGACCGGTCTGGGTGGAGATCCCGCAGGACGTCCTGCTCGCCCCCGCCACCGCACCGCCGCCGCGCTCGCTGGACGCGCACCCGCGCCCGCTCCCTCCCCGGCCGGAACTCATCGAGGAGGCCGCGGCCGTCCTGGGCGCGGCCGAGCGCCCGGTGATCCTCGCGGGCGGCGGCGTCGTACGGGCCGGAGCCCGGCACGCACTCCGCGCCCTGGCCGAGAAACTGGACGCACCCGTGGCCACCACGTTCGGCGGCAAGGGCGCGTTCCCCTGGGAACACCCGCTCTCACTCCGCTCCTGGCTGGAGGACCGGCACACCACCGACCTCCTGGAGGACGCGGACGCCCTGCTCGTCGCCGGGTCCGGCCTCGGCGAACTCTCCTCGAACTACCACACGTTCCGGCCCCGGGGCCGGCTCGTCCAGATCGAGGCCGACCTGGGCAAGCTGGAGGCCAACCACCCCGCACTCGGCATCCACGCGGACGCCCTCCCCGCGCTGGAGGCGCTCGCCGCCACCGTGCCCGCGCGGCCCGCGGGCCGGGGCGCGAAGGCGGCGCGGGCACTGCTGGAGCGCGTACACGGCCGCATCGCGGCGCAGGCGCTGGACACGGAACAGCGCGTGCTCGCGGACGTCCGCGCCGCTCTGCCGGACAATGCCCCGAGTTTCTGGGACATGACGATCCTGGGCTACTGGGCCTGGTCCGCGTTCGACCCCCGCACCGGCCCGTTCCACTCCGCACAGGGCGCGGGCGGCCTCGGCTACGGCTTTCCCGCAGCTCTGGGCGCCGCGGCGGCGGACCGCACCCGCCCGGTGCTCGCCGTCTCCGGCGACGGCGGCGCGCTGTACTCGATCGCCGAGCTGGCCACGGCCCGTCAGTACGGGCTGCCCGTCACCTGGCTGATAGTCGACGACGGCGGCTACGGCATCCTGCGCGAGTACATGACGGACGCCTTCGGCGAGGCGACCGCGACGGAGCTGGCCCGCCCCGATTTCGTCGCGCTCGCCCAGTCCTTCGGCGTCCCCGCCGTCCGCAGCGCGCCGGACCGGCTGCGCACGGATCTGGCCACCGCGCTCGCCGCGCCGGGCCCCTCGGTCGTCGTACTCCCGGCCGTACTGCGCATGTTCGCACCAACTCACCTGTAACCCCTCGGTCCATGAGCCCGATGGGAGGAAAGTGGGTCCTTCCCGCGCCGAGCCTGGACCGGGGCTAGGATCTCGGTTCCGTACGGTGCCAGTGACCCAATGGCCTCCGGTTCGTTCACCCGGACAGGGGAACGGACCCTCCAGCGACCCGAGGTGTGCTCGATATGGTGGCCCCGCCGGACAACGACGTGCTCTGGGCACGTGGACTGCACTACTCCTACAACGGTTCCCCGGCCCTGGCGGGTGTCTCCGTCGGGGTCCGTGAGGGCGAGATCCTCGCCCTCACCGGGCCGCGCGGCTCGGGAAAGACCACGCTCCTCAAATGCCTGTCCGGCCAGCTCGTGCCGGATCCCGGCGAGGTGTGGTTCAACAGCGCACCCGTGCACACCCTGTCCCGTCCGGCCCGCGAGCGGCTGCGCCGCGAACGGTTCGGCTGGATCGACGACACCCCGCACCTCGTACCGGAGCTGACCGCGTGGGAGAACGCGGCCCTGCCCCTGCTGGCGCGCGGGGTGGGCCACCGGACCGCGAAGCAGACCGCCCACGAATGGCTCGAGCGCCTCGACGTGGGCGACTGCGTACGCAAGCGCCCCGGTGCGCTGCTGCGCGCCCAGTGCCAGCGGATCGCCGTCGCACGCGCCCTGGCCGGGGAGCCGACCGTGGTCTTCGCGGACGATCCGGCCGCCCCCCTGCACAGCACAGACCGGGCCCAGGTGCTGCGCACCCTGACCACGGCCGCCCGCTCGCACCACATCACGGTCGTCCTCGCCACGCTCGACGAGGAGAGCGCCGGTCTGGCCGACCGCGTGGTCCATCTCGCCGACGGGCGCCGCGGCGGCGCCATCCCCGCGCCCGACGCGTCCGAGGGAGAGGGCAGGGCCGCGTGCTCAGTCTCCGCCTAGCGCGCGGCGCTCACCCGCTCGTCCTGCTCAGACGGCTGCTGGTCGCCGCCGCGGCGGCGGGTGTCGGCTTCCTGCTGCTGTGCGCCCTCGGGTACGCGGCAGCACACCCGACGCAGACGGAGACCTCGGTCGTACGGCTGCTGTGGTGCGCGATCCCGTTCGCGGCAGCGATGCAGTTCGCCGTCGCGGTGGCCCGTACGGACCCCGCCACCCGGCCCCGGGACGGCCTGGACGCGGCCGGTTTCGGCCCGGTGCGGATGTCGGTGCTCGCGGCCACGTCGACGGCCGTCTCGTGTGCGCTCGGCAGCGCGGCCGCGCTGCTGGTGTACCTCGAGCTCCGCGGCGACCTCGGCGGCACACCGGTGAGCGGTCACGCGGCCCGGCTGCTGGACAGCGGCGAGCCCCTGCCGTGGGCCGCGGCCTTCACCCTGCTCGGGCTGCTGCCCGCGTCGGCGGCCGCCGCGTGCGTCATCGCCCTGCGCCCGCGCGAGCAGCGGCGCGGGGCCGTCGTCCCGGCGGACGGCGAGGAGGGGCCCGTCCCGGTGGCCCCGCCCGCGCCGTCGGAGGGCCGACTGTCCTACACCGGCCTGCCCTGGGGCATCACGGTCATCGCGACGGGCCTGGCCCTGGAGGCGTACGTGGGCCACGCGCCCGCCCCCGAGCCCGCCCGGCTGCTCACGCTCCCGGGCCAGGACGGCGCCTCCCCCGGGCTGCTCGGCGGCTGGCTGCTCGCCTCCCTGGGCCTGGTGCTGGCCGGGCCCGGGCTGATCCACTGGTGCGGGGCGGCGGTCTCGGCCGGGCGCCCCGGCCCGGTGCGGATGCTCGCCGGGCGCACGCTCCAGGACATCGCGCCCCGCATCGGCCGCCCGCTCGGCGTGCTGTGCGCGGTCGCCTCGGGCGCGCTCGCCACCGCCCAGCTGTACGGCCCGGCGTGGGAGCGCTCGGCGTCGCGCCCCTTCGGCCCGCTCACCGGCCTGGGCGCGGCCGTCGTCATGGCCTGTGTCACGGCCACCGCGATCACCGCCGCGCTGGACTCCCGTCAGGCCCGCACCACGACCGCCTCGGCCCTGCTGCGCCTGGGCATTCCCGCCTCCCTGCTGCGCAGCGCGGCCGTCGTGCGGACCTGCGTCCTGGTGGCCGTGCTGACGCCCGTCACCTGGGCGGTCGCGGAGCTCACCGCGCTGCCCCTGATGAGGTGAGCCCTCTCCGTTTGACCAATCCTTGACTCAAAAGCAACTCCGCACCCGAAAAGTACGTCTGCATCAAGAGCACGACGCTATCGGGTGAACGGAGCTATTGGTGATCATCGGCCTTGTGACGGCTGTCGCCGCCTCGGCGTGTTACGGCACAGGATCGGTCCTGCAGGCCGTGGGGTCGCGGAAGTCGGCCCAGAGGGAGGCCGCGAAGGCCTCCACGACGGAAGTCACCGGGCGCGGCGGACCCAGCCTCTCCTCGACCGCGAAGGCCGCGGTGACGTGGGAGTTCATGGTCGGCACCGTGCTGGACTTCGTCGGCTTCGGGCTCGGCGCGCTCGCCGCCCGGATGCTGCCGCTCTTCCTCTCCCAGACCGTGATCAGCGCCAATCTCATCGTCACCGCGCTGCTGAGCATCAAGCTGCTGGGCATCCGGCTCAAGCGCCCCGAGTGGGCCTCCATAACCGTGGTCTGCGCGGCACTGGTGCTGCTGGCCACGGCCGCCGGCACGGAGGGCCACGGGACGACCGAGAGGTCCACGCACTGGTGGCTGCTCGGGATCTCGGTGGTGCTGATGGGCGGCGGCACCGTGGCCGTACGCCTGCTGGGTTCCAAGTCCGCGATCCTGGCGGGTCTGCTGTCCGGTCTGGGCTTCGGCGCGATCGGCGTGGGCGTACGCATCCTCGACGGCATCGACCCGTTCGACCTGCCGACGCTCCTCGCGGACCCGGCGCTCTACGCGATCCTCATCTCGGGCAGCGTCGGCATGTACCTGCACACGGTCGCCCTGCAGATCGGCTCGGTCAACGGCGCCACGGCCGCCCTGGTCGTCGGCGAGACCGTCCTGCCGGGCATCATCGGCGTCCTGTGGCTCGGCGACCACTCCCGCCCCGGCTTCGCCTGGGTGGCGATCCTCGGCTTCCTGCTCGCCGTGGCGGGTGCGGTGGCAGTCGCCTGGTTCGGCGAACCGGACGGCCATGCGTCTGCGCCTACGGCGGAGGAGAAGAAGCCCGAACCGGTGACCACGGGCTGAGCCACGGGGCTCCGCCCCGGGCCCCGGAACCGCGCTCCGCGCGGTTGTCCTCAAGCGCCGGACGGGCTGAATTTCAGCCCGTCCGGCGCTTGAGGACGAGCGGCGGAGCCGCGACAGCGGGGTCTGGGGCGCAGCCCCAGGAAACGGCGAAAGGGTGGGACCGGGGCGCCCCACTCACTCCCCCAGCACAACCACCTCGGCCGCGTCGAACTCGACGCCAACCCGAACCCCCACCTCCGGCGCATCACGCAACCCGCAAGCCGCCTCCAACTCCGGCCCGCCGCCAGGCGAAAGCCGCACCACCGCGTGGTCCCCCCGGAACGTCCGGGAAACCACCTCGCACGGCACCCCCTCCGCCGCCGGAACGACCCGCACTCCCCCCGGCCGTACCAGAACACGGCACTCACCGTCCGGCGTCCCCGCCGGCACCGGCACCTTCCCCCACGCCGTGTCGGCGCACTCACCGCTCACCACCGCACCGACCACGTTGTCGAAGCCCAGGAAGCGCGCCACGAACTCCGACGCGGGCCGCTGCCAGACCTCCAGCGGCGTCCCGGCCTGGGCGATGTGTCCGCCGTCGCGCATCACGACCACCCGGTCGGCGAGCGCGAACGCCTCGCCCTGGTCGTGTGTGACCGCCAGCACGGTCGTGCCCAACCTGCCGAAGAGCGCCCGCAGTTCCACGACCAGGCGTTCCCGCAGACTCCGGTCGAGCTGGCCGAGCGGTTCGTCGAGCATCAGCAGCCGCGGCTGCGGCGCGAGCGCCCTCGCGAGGGCGACCCGCTGCTGCTCGCCGCCGGACAGGGCGGCAACGGACCGCCGCTGCGCACCCGGCAGGCCCACCAGGTCCAGCAGTTCCGCGACCGTACGCTCCGACTCCGCGCGCCCGGCACCCCGCATGCGCAGCCCGAAGGCGACGTTGCCGGCGACATCCCGCTGCGGGAACAGCTGGTGGTCCTGGAACATGAGCCCGACCCCGCGCCGGTGCACCGGCACCGCGCCCTGGTCCTCGCCCGCGAGGAACACCCGCCCGGCGTCCGGCCGTTGGAGCCCGGCCACCACCCGCAGCAGCGTGGACTTGCCGCTGCCGCTCGGCCCGAGCAGGCAGACGATCTCGTGCTCGGCGACCTCGAGGTCCACCGCGTCCAGCACGGTGCGCTCGCCGAAGCGGACCGTGACCCCGTCGAGTCGCAGCATCAGAACTCCCCTGTCCGATCGGTGCGTATGCGTTCCAGCACCAGCAGCGCCGCCGCGCAGACCAGCATCAGCACCGTGCTGAGGGCCATCGCCTGCCCGTAGTTGAGCTCCCCGGGGCGGCCGAGCAGGCGGGCCACGGCGACGGGCAGCGTCGGATGGTCGGGGCGCGCGATGAAGACGGTCGCCCCGAACTCGCCCAGCGACACGGCGAAGGCGAACCCGGCCGCCACGGCCAGGGCGCGCCCGACCATTGGCAGGTCCACCTCGCGCCATGCCCGCAGCGGCGACGCCCCGAGCACGGCGGCCGCCTCGCGCAGCCGCGAGTCGACCGCCCGCAGCACCGGCAGCATGGTCCGTACGACGAAGGGGACGCCCACCAGAGCCTGGGCCAGCGGGACCAGGATCCAGGACGTGCGCAGGTCCAGCGGCGGCTCGTCCAGGGCGATCAGGAAGCCGAAGCCGACGGTCACGGCGGACGTGCCGAGCGGCAGCATCAGCAGCGCGTCGAAGCCGCGCACCAGCCGGCCTTCACGCCGGGCCAGCGCCGCCGCGGCGAGGCCGCCGATCACCAGCGCGATGGCGGTCGCGGCGAGCCCGTACGCCAGGGAGTTGCCGATGGCGTCCAGCGGGGCGACGACGAACGTGCCGCCGTTGTCCCCGGCGGAGGCGAGCGCGCGGTAGAACGCGAGCCCCTGGCCGTCCGGTCCGTCGAAGGAGCGCTGGACGAGCACCGCCAGCGGCAGCAGGATCAGCAGGGCGACGACGGCCAGGACCGACCACAGCAGCGCCCACTGCGCCGCGCCCCGCGGCCGACGGGAGGTGTGCGCGGCGTCGACCAGCCGCAGGGCCGACTCCCGTCGCCGTACGGTCCGCCCGTGGACGGCGAGCAGCGCCGCCACGGCCGCGAACTGCACCAGCGTGAGCACCGCCGCCGTGGGCAGGTCGAGCAGTTGCGCGGTCTGCTGGTAGATCTCCACTTCCAGCGTGGAGTAGCGCGGGCCGCCGAGGATCTGGATGACGCCGAAGGAGGTGAAGGTGAACAGGAAGACCATCAGGCCCGCCGCGGCCACCGCCGGGGCCAGCGCGGGCAGGGTCACCCGGCGCCAGGCCGCGAACCGCCCGGCACCCAGCACCCGTGCCGCGTCCTCCTGCCGGGGGTCGAGCTGGGCCCACAGACCGCCGACGGTACGGACGACGACGGCGTAGTTGAAGAAGACGTGCGCGAGGAGGATCGCCCAGACCGTGGTGTCCAGGCGCACCCCCCACAGCTCGTCCAGCAGCCCCCCGTGCCCGAGCAGCGCGAGGAAGGCCGAGCCCACGACGACGGTCGGCAGGACGAACGGGACGGTGACGACCGCGCGCAGCAGCCGCTTGCCGGGGAAGTCGAAGCGCGCGAAGACATACGCGCCGGGGAGCGCGAGCGCCAGCGTGAGCGCGGTGGAAGCGGCCGCCTGCCAGGTGGTGAACCACAGGACATCACCGATGCGTGGATCGGTGAGCACCTCGCCGATCCGGCCGAACTGCCACTGTCCGTCCGCCTTGAGCCCCCGCGAGACGATCGCGGCGACCGGGTAGGCGAAGAAGACGGCGAAGAAGGCGAGCGGCACGACCATCAGGCCGAGCCGCACCAACGACCTCCGCCTTGAGGTCACTTCAGGACG
The DNA here is from genome assembly GCF_059089585.1 of Streptomyces sp. SX-6. Lineage (NCBI taxonomy): Bacteria > Bacillati > Actinomycetota > Actinomycetes > Kitasatosporales > Streptomycetaceae > Streptomyces > Streptomyces sp. SX-6. The sequence goes on from NZ_JBTHHU010000046.1 coordinate 10,780, forward strand.
AGCGAGGACCATGCCTTGATCCACTGGTCACGGTTCGCGGCGATCTTCTCCGGAGCGAGCGTACCGGAATCGGTGACCCGCGCTCCGTACTTGGTGTACAGCTCGGGCAGCTTCGTGTCCTTCACGGCCGGGTTGACGAACATCTGGAGCGGCATGTCCTCCTGGAACGTCCTGCTCAGCAGGAAGTCGATCAGCGCCTGGCCGCCCTTGGTGTTCTTCGCGCCCTTCAGCAGGCCCGCGAACTCCACCTGCCGGAAGCAGGTACCGGCCGAGACGCCGACGGGGCTCTCCTTGGGCTGCGGCTTCATGCCGAGCACCTCTGCGGGCGGGCTGGAGGCGTAGGAGACGACGAGGGGCTTGTCGCCCTTGGCCTTCTTGCCCGCGGCCGAGCCGGAGAAGCGGTCATTGTACGCCTGCTCCCAGCCGTCGACGACCTCGGCGCCGTTGGCCTTGAGCTTCTTCCAGTAGTCCTGCCAGCCGGCGTCGCCGTACTTGGCGATGGTGCCCAGCTGGAAGGCCAGGCCGGGCGAGGAGGTGGCGGAGTTCTCGGTGACGAGGAGGTTCTTGTACTCCGGCTTGACCAGGTCGTCGAAGCTCTGCGGCGGGGTCAGCTTGTGGTCCGCGAACCAGGCGCGGTCGTAGTTGACGCAGATGTCGCCGCTGTCGATGGGGGTGACCCGGTGCTTCGCGGCATCCTCCTGGAGCTCCTTGGGGACCCCGTCCAGGCCCTTCGCCTCGTACGAGGTGAAGAGCCCGTTGTCGAGCGCACGGGACAGCAGGGTGTTGTCGACCCCGAAGAACACGTCGCCCTGCGGGTGACTCTTGGAGAGGATCGCCTGGTTGACCGCCTGGCCGGCGTCCCCGCTCTTGAGCACCTTGACGGTGTAGCCGGTGCGCTGCGTGAACTCCTTGAGGACCGCGGCCGACGCGTTGAAGGAGTCGTGCGAGACGAGGGTGACCGTCTTGTCGTCCTTGGCCTCGTCGGATCCGCCGCAGGCGGCGAGCGCCGGAAGGCACAGCGCGGTGACGGCCGCCGCACCGAGGGCGCGCCGGAGGGTGGTGTTCATGGTCGAGCTGACTCCCTACGCCGGTACTAACCGGATCAGGTCCGAGGGTCTGCGGGCCGTGCCGCACTCTCAGCGCTGCGTGCGCTCCCCTGTCGGATTGTTCATTTGTGCGAGTGATGTCAGGTGACAGTATCAGCGCTCGGTCGCGGCGAGCTGACCGCAGGCGCCGTCGATCTCCTGGCCGCGGGTGTCCCGTACGGTCACGGGCACGCCGTGCGAGGCGATCGCGTCGACGAACGCCCGCTCGTCCTCGGGCCGGGACGCCGTCCACTTGGAGCCCGGGGTGGGGTTGAGCGGGATCAGGTTGACGTGCACCCGCTTGCCCTTGAGGAGGCGGCCGAGGAGGTCACCGCGCCACGCCTGGTCGTTGATGTCGCGGATCAGGGCGTACTCGATGGAGATCCGGCGGCCGGACTTCTCCGCGTACTCCCAGGCGGCGTCGAGGACCTCGCGGACCTTCCAGCGGGTGTTGACCGGGACGAGGGTGTCCCGCAGCTCGTCGTCCGGGGCGTGCAGCGACACCGCGAGACGGCACTTGAAGCCCTCGTCGGCGAACCGGTGCATCGCGGGGACCAGGCCGACCGTGGAGACGGTGATGCCGCGCTGCGAGAGCCCGAGGCCGTCCGGCTCGGGGTCGGTCAGGCGGCGGATGGCGCCCACGACCCGCTTGTAGTTGGCCAGCGGCTCGCCCATGCCCATGAAGACGATGTTCGACAGCCGCGCGGGGCCTCCCGGCACCTCGCCGTCGCGCAGCGCGCGCATGCCGTCGACGATCTGGTGCACGATCTCGGCGGTGGACAGGTTGCGGTCCAGCCCGGCCTGGCCGGTGGCACAGAACGGGCAGTTCATGCCGCAGCCGGCCTGCGAGCTGATGCACATGGTGACCCGGTCCGGGTAGCGCATCAGGACGGACTCGACGAGCTTGCCGTCGTGCAGGCGCCACAGGGTCTTGCGCGTGGTGTCGTCGTCGCACGAGATGTGCCGGACCACGCTCATCAGCTCCGGCAGCAGCTCCTCGGCGAGCTTCCCGCGCGACGCCGCCGGGATGTCGGTCCACTCCGCCGGGTCGTGCGCGTAGCGCGCGAAGTAGTGCTGGGACAGCTGCTTGGCGCGGAACGGCTTCTCGCCGATCGCGGCCACCGCCTCCCGGCGCTCGGCGGGCGAGAGGTCGGCAAGGTGCCGCGGGGGCTTCTTGACTCCGCGGGGAGCGACAAAGGTGAGCTCACCAGGCGCAGGGCGTGCCATGGACGGGGACTCCTCGTTACGGCGAATACGGGCGATCTCCGCGTGCGCGGAGCCTACGGGGGGACCATGCCCAAGCCCGGGGATCTCACCGGGGCATCCCCGCTGGTCGCAGGGCCGAAAAGAGCCCGCCGACCAGCGGCGGGCTCTTCCAGGGTACGGCAGTCGCGCTCGGCTCAGGAGCCGACGAAGGCCACCATCAGCAGCCACACCACCGGAGCGGTCGGCAGCAGCGAGTCCAGCCGGTCCATGATCCCGCCATGGCCCGGCAGCAGCTCGCCCATGTCCTTGATGCCCAGGTCCCGCTTGATCATCGACTCGCCGAGGTCGCCCAGCGTGGCGCTGACCGCGACCGCGAGGCCGAGCAGCAGGCCCTGCCACCACATGCCGCCGTCGATGAGGAGCTGCATGCACAGCGCGCCCGCCACCATCGCGAACAGCACCGCGCCGATGAGCCCCTCGCGGGTCTTGCCCGGGCTGATGCGCGGCGCGAGCTTGTGCTTGCCGAACCGCCAGCCCACCGCGTACGCGCCGGTGTCGCTGACCACCGTCAGGACGAGGAAGGTCAGCACCCGCCACGCACCGTCGTCGGCGGCGAGCATCAGCGCCACGAAGGTGGCGAGGAACGGCACGTAGAACGCCGCGAAAATGCCCGCTGTGACGTCCTTGAGGTAGTCGTCCGGCGGCTCCGTCATCCGCCAGACCAGCACGGCGAGCGCGGTGAAGGCCATGGCCACCCAGGCACCCTCGGCACCGTTCACATAGCCCGCGACCGTCATCGCCGCTCCGCCGATGGCGAGCGGCACCAGGGGCGCCCTGATGGACTTCCGCTCGGCGAGCCGGGAGGTCAGCTCCCACAGCCCGACCACCACGGCGACCACGACGACGCCGAGGAACACGGGCTTGTAGATGAACAGGGAGGCGAGGATGACCGCGCCGAGCCCCAGCCCCACCCCTATCGCGGCCCGCAGATCGCGGCCCGCACTCTTCTTTCCCGCCTTCGGGGCGGCAGGCTCCTGCGGACGGATGTCAGGCTCCCTTTCAGCGCGTTCCTCGCGGAAGAGGGGGCCACCGGAACGGGCGGCCCCCTGATCACGGTCGTCCTGGTCTCCGCCTGCGTCGGGCACGATGGGCATGGGCCGAGTCTGCGCCGCCTCGACCGTCCCGTGCACTGGACCCGCCGGAACCGGGGTCCTTCGGTCCGTGGACCCCCAGTGTCCGGCGCTCGGCGGGGCTCCCCAGGATGCGTCGTTCATCAGACCTCGAGCAGCTCGGCTTCCTTGTGCTTGAGCAGCTCGTCCACCTGCGCCACGTACTTCGCGGTGGTGTCGTCGAGCTCCTTCTCCGCGCGGCGCACCTCGTCCTCGCCGGACTCCTTGTCCTTGACGAGCTTGTCCAGGGCGTCCTTGGCCTTGCGGCGCACGGAGCGGATGGACACCTTCGCGTCCTCGCCCTTGCCCTTGGCGACCTTGATGAACTCCCGGCGGCGCTCCTCGGTGAGCTCGGGGAACGTCACACGGATGATGTTGCCGTCGTTGCTCGGGTTGACCCCGAGGTCGGAGTCGCGGATCGCCTGCTCGATGTTGCGCAGCGCGCTCTTGTCGAACGGGGTCACGACAGCCATGCGCGGCTCGGGCACCGAGAACGACGCCAGCTGGTTGATCGGCGTCAGGGCGCCGTAGTAGTCGGCCACGATCTTGTTGAACATGGCCGGGTGCGCACGCCCGGTGCGGATCGCCGCGAAGTCCTCCTTGGCGACCACAACGGCCTTCTCCATCTTCTCCTCGGCCTCGAGGAGGATCTCTTCGATCACCACTTGCTCCTGGTGTTATCAGTAAGCAGAGCCTCGCCCCTGCGCGCGTCTTCTCCTGCACGGTGTCCGACCGGCAGGCAGTTGTCCATCCCCGTGCCGAGGTCTTCCCACGGCCCGGAGTTGCCGTCCGTGCCCGGACGGTTTCCCACGGGCGTTCTCAGTCCCGCGAGTCCTGGTCGCTCACGAGCGTGCCGATCTTCTCACCCTTCACCGCACGGGCGATGTTGCCCTCGGCGAGCAGCTCGAAGACCAGGATCGGCAGCTTGTTGTCCATGCACAGGCTGATGGCGGTGGCGTCGGCGACCTTCAGGCCGCGCGAGAGCACCTCGCCGTACTCGAGGGCGTCGAACTTCACCGCGTCGGGGTTCTTCTTCGGGTCCGAGTCGTAGACCCCGTCGACGCCGTTCTTGCCCATGAGGATCGCCTCGGCGTGGACCTCCAGGGCGCGCTGGGCGGCGGTGGTGTCGGTGGAGAAGTAGGGCATGCCCATGCCCGCGCCGAAGATCACGACGCGGCCCTTCTCCAGGTGGCGCACGGCGCGCAGCGGAATGAACGGCTCCGCGACCTGGCCCATGGTGATGCCCGTCTGGACCCGGGTCTCGACGCCTTCCTTCACCAGGAAGTCCTGGAGGGCAAGGCTGTTCATCACGGTGCCGAGCATGCCCATGTAGTCCGAGCGGGCCCGGTCCATGCCGCGCTGCTGGAGCTCGGCGCCGCGGAAGAAGTTGCCGCCGCCGATGACAACGGCGATCTCGTAGCCCTCCCGGACCACGGCAGCGATCTCCCGGGCGATGGCGTGCACGACATCGGGGTCGACACCGAGCCCTCCGCCTCCGGCGAAGGCCTCGCCCGACAGTTTCAGCAGGAACCGGCGGGGTTTGCCGTTCCCTGCGCTCTTGTCGTCGGCGGCCGTATGGGCGTCCGCACCCTGATTCATTGGAACTCTCCTCGTGCACATACGAAGAAGGCCACTGCCGGTGGGTCCTCGCGGTTCCCTCTGCGGCAATGGCCTCCTCGTCACATCAGCGGCCGGCCGGTGGACGGCCGACTGCGTACGACCCTAGCGGGTCGCAGGTCTTCGCTGCCCTGCTGACGGGCTCAGGCGCCGACGCGGATGCGCGCGAAGCGCTTCAGCGTGACACCGGCCTCGTCCAGAATCTTCTGGACGGTCTTCTTGTTGTCCTTGGCGAAGGGCTGGTCCAGCAGGACCTGCTCCTTGAAGAAGCCGGTGACGCGACCCTCGACGATCTTCGGCAGGGCGGCCTCGGGCTTGCCCTCCTCGCGCGCGGTGGCCTCGGCCACGCGACGCTCGTTCTCCACGACATCGGCGGGGATGGCGTCACGGGAGAGGAACTTCGGCGCGAAGGCGGCGATGTGCTGCGCCACGTCCTTGGCGACCTCGGCGTTCTCCTTGTCCAGCTCGACCAGGACGCCGACCTGCGGGGGCAGGTCCGCGGCGGTGCGGTGCATGTACGCGGAGACGTAGCCGTCGGCGAAGGCGGCGAAGCGGTCCACGACGATCTTCTCGCCGAGGGTGGCGTTGGCCTCGTCCACGAAGGCCTGGACGGTCTTGCCGGCCTCGATCTCGGAAGCCATCAGGGTCTCGACGTCGGCCGGCTTGACCTTGGCGACGTGGGCGGCCAGCGCGTCGGCGACGGCGAGGAACTTCTCGCCCTTGGCGACGAAGTCCGTCTCGCACTTCAGCTCGACGATCACACCGGAGGCGTTGTCGGCGGCGATGTTGGAGATGACAGCACCGTTCTCGGTGGTGCGGCTCTCGCGCTTGGCGACGCCCTTCAGGCCCTTGACGCGGACGATCTCGACGGCCTTCTCGAGGTTGCCCTCGGCCTCCTCGAGCGCCTTCTTGCAGTCCATCATGCCGGCGCCGGTCTGCTCGCGGAGCTTCTTGACGTCAGCGGCGGTGTAGTTCGCCATCCTTGAATCCTTCTCGTGCGCTGCGCCTTGCCGTGCCATCGAAAGCACCTGGCAGGCTGATCCGTCTTGAGGTCACCACAACGGCCGGGTCCCGTCCAACGGACGGCATCCGGCCGTGGATCCGCCGGGAGACCGCGGGGGCACCCGGCCCCCGCGGTCCCGTACGGCAGGTCAGGCCTGCTCGGCGTCCGCGGCCGGCTTCTCCGACTCCGCAGCCTCGGCGGCAGGGGCCTCGGCGGCGGGGGCCTCGGCGGGCTCCTCGGCCTTCTTCTCGCCCTCGAGCAGGTCGCGCTCCCACTCGGCCAGCGGCTCGCCGGCCTTCTCGCCCGGCTTCTGGTCGCCGGTCGCGGCACCGGAGCGGGCGATGAGGCCCTCGGCGACGGCGTCGGCGATCACGCGGGTGAGCAGGGTGACGGAGCGGATGGCGTCGTCGTTGCCCGGGATCTTGTAGTCGACCTCGTCGGGGTCGCAGTTGGTGTCGAGGATGGCGACGACCGGGATGCGGAGCTTGCGCGCCTCACCGACGGCGATGTGCTCCTTCTTGGTGTCGACGACCCAGACGGCGCTCGGCACCTTCTGCATCTCGCGGATGCCGCCGAGGGTCTTCTCCAGCTTGGCCTTCTCGCGGGAGAGGACCAGGAGCTCCTTCTTGGTGAGGCCGGAGGCGGCCACGTCCTCGAAGTCGATGAGCTCGAGCTCCTTCAGGCGCTGCAGGCGCTTGTAGACGGTCGAGAAGTTGGTGAGCATGCCGCCCAGCCAGCGCTGGTTGACGTAGGGCATGCCGACGCGGGTCGCCTGCTCGGCGATGGCCTCCTGGGCCTGCTTCTTCGTACCGACGAACATGATGGAGCCGCCGTGCGCGACGGTCTCCTTGACGAACTCGTAGGCGCGGTCGATGTACGACAGCGACTGGAGCAGGTCGATGATGTAGATGCCGTTGCGCTCGGTGAAGATGAAACGCTTCATCTTCGGGTTCCAACGACGGGTCTGGTGACCGAAGTGGACGCCGCTCTCCAGCAGCTCCCGCATCGTGACGACGGCCATGGCCGCGCTCCTTGTGATACTCGGTTCCACGGCGGCCGGGCGGCCGCCGCTCCTGACGCCCCGACGCGCCTTGCCAGGAAACTCCGTGGGGGTCACTGGACCGAGAGACACGGCCACCGGGAGTACCGATGGCGGGGCGTGCGAAGTCGACCCGGTGACCCGGGTCGCCACGAGAAGTGTACGGGACGGGGAAAGGACCGGGTGACGGAGCTGTCCACAACCCGTGAGTAGTCCACAGTTCCCGGTCAAGATCCCCGCGCTGCGCGGGGATCGGCCACGGTGGTGGCCATGCGACTCGTCCTCCTGATCACCGGGGCGTTCACGGCCCTCACCCTCTGCCTGGCCGGCGGTCCCCCGGCCACGGCCGACGACGTACCGGGCGGGCCCGGCGGCCCGGATCCCGCCCGGCCCGCCGCGGACCGGGCCTGGCCGGTCACCGGTGCGGGCGGCGGACGGCCGGTGGTCGTACGGGGCTGGGAACCGCCGCCCGTGCGCTGGGCCGCAGGCCACCGCGGGGTGGATCTCGGCGCCCGGGCGGGGCAGCCGGTGCGGGCCGCGGCGCCGGGCACGGTGTCCTTCGCGGGCACGGTCGCGGGGCGCGGAGTGGTGTCGGTGGAGCTGCCCGGGACGGGCACGCCCCCGCTGCGCACCACCTATGAACCGGTGCGCGCCGTCGTGCACCAAGGCGACCGGGTGGCGTCCGGGGCGACGCTCGGGGAGCTGGAGGCGGGTCCCTATCACTGCCCCGAGGGATGCCTGCACTGGGGCCTGCTGCGCGGGCGGGAGTATCTCGACCCGCTGAGCCTGCTGCCGCCGTGGATGCTGCGCCGCGGCCCCTCACGGCTGCTGCCGCTGTCAGCCGCGGACGCCCCGCAGGGCCATGGCGACCGCGGCCTCGGTGATCTGCTCGGGTTCCTCGACGCCGAGCTCGATGCGGCGGACGGCGGCGTCCACCACGGACTGCAGCAGCATGGCGGCCAGCCGCGGCTGCTCATGGCCGAGGGCGACGAGGGCCTCGCCGACCATGCCGATCAGACCGCCGTGGGCGGCACGGATCCTCTCGCGCGCGCCCGCGTCCAGTTCCCCGGCTGAGATGGCGACCACGGCCCGGTGCCTGCGGTCGCCGACGAGCGCCAGTTGCCGCCGCACATACGCCTCGATCTTCGCCTCGGGCGTGTCGGCGCGCTCCATCGCGGACTCGACCTCGGCCGCCCACACGGGGAAGTCGACGGCGCACAACTCCTCGACCACGGCGGCCCGGGAGCGGAAGTACTCGTAGACCGAGGACCGGGCCAGCCCCGTGCGTTCGGCGAGGGCGGGGAAGGTCAGCGCCTCCGTACCGCCTTCGGACAGCAGGGAGCGGGCGGCGTCCAGCAAGGCGCCGCGCTGCATCGTCCGGTGCTCGGCCACTGAGGCCGCTCGAATCCTGGGCACGCTCCCACTCTACGGACACGCCGTAGCGGCGACGACGGCGGCGGGACGATTCCGCGGGCCCTCAGCGCCCCACGTCCGCCAGCTTGGCCCGCAGCTGGAGCACCGACTTGGTGTGGATCTGGCTGACCCTGCTCTCCGTGACGCCGAGTACGTTCCCGATCTCGGCGAGGGTGAGGCCCTCGTAGTAGTAGAGGGTGACGACGGTCTTCTCGCGGTCCGGCAGGGTGTTGATGGCGCGGGCGAGCAGCCGGCGCAGCTCGTGATCCTCGGCCACCTCGACCGGGTCGTCGGCGGCGGTGTCCTCGAGCGTGTCCATCAGGCTCAGCCGCTCGCCGCCCTCGCCCCCCACGTGCAGCAGCTCCTCCAGGGCCACCACGTTGGCCAGCGACAACTGGCTGAAGACCGTGTGGAGTTCGTCGAGCGAGATCCCCATCTCCGCGGCCACCTCCGCCTCGGAGGGCGTGCGGTGCAGCGCGGCCTCCAGGGTGGCGTACGCGCGCTCGACGGCGCGGGCCTTCTGCCGCACCGAACGCGGGATCCAGTCCAATGCCCGCAGTTCGTCGATCATCGCCCCGCGGATGCGGGTGATGGCGTAGGTCTCGAACTTGATGGACCGGCCGGGGTCGAACTTCTCGATGGCGTCGATCAGTCCGAAGACCCCGGAGGAGACGAAGTCCGCCTGCTCGACGTTGGGCGGCAGCCCGACGCTGACCCTGCCCGCCACGTACTTCACCAGCGGCGAGTAGTGCAGGATCAGCTGCTCCCGCAGCCGCTCGTCACCCGACGCCTTGTACGACCTCCACAGTTCGTCGAGCGTCGAGGGTGCGGGAGGACGCACGGCTCCGCGCGCTGCGGGCGGAGCCGCCGCGCGATCGGACCCGGAGGGTTGCTGGGGCATTCGTCGTCTTGAGCCGTTCTGCTGTGACGTGTCTGCTGTGACGTGGTCGAGTGGTACGAATGGCGGTAATTCCGTGAGCGTAGCGTGATCGGAGCACTGCGCTGCGCGACAGGAATCCCTTCGGTGTACGCGGACGCGGCCACCGGGGCCCTGCACCGCACGAAGCCCGGCGTATCGACCGCCGCGGTCACGGCCTTAACCCTTTCACCCGATCGCCCCAGGTCAAGGACCGCCTCGCCGCACAGCGGGGCGCCGTCCGGGGGGCTTGGATGTGCCGGATGTTGACGGCGGGTCAGCCAATTGCCAGCAATCGCCCCGGCGCTCCACGAATCCGAGGGCCTGGAGTTCGTACAGCGTGCCGAGCGCGCGGTCCCGGCCCAGACCCGCCCGCAGGGCGACGTGTTCCGCGTCCCCGCCGCGGCCGGGCACGGCCTCCAGCACCCGGGCCGCCAGGGGATCCAGCAGATCTCTGGCGACCACGGGCCCCCGGCGCTCGGGCGCCAGTTCCCCCATGCCGCCCACCAGTTCGGCGACATCGTCGGCGTCGGTCACCAGGCACGCCCCCTCCCGCAACAGCTCGTGCACCCCCGCGGAGAGCCCCGAGGTGACCGGTCCCGGGACGGCCATCGTGTGCCGCCCCAGCTCCCGGGCCCGGCGTGCTGTCACCAGCGAACCGCTGCGGTACTCGGCCTCCACGACGACCGTGCCCCGCGTCAACGCGGCGATGACGCGGTTGCGCAGCACGAAGCGGCTCCGGGTCGGGTGCCCGCCGGGCGGCAACTCGGCCAGCAGCAGGCCCTGTTCCGCGATCCGGCCGATCAACTCGGCGTGCCCGCGCGGATAGGGCACGTCCACCCCCGACGCCAGCATCGCCACGGTCGCCCCGCCCGCGCCGAGCGCTCCGCGGTGCGCCGCGCCGTCGACCCCGTACGCGGCACCCGAGACGACCACCCAGCCGCGCTCGGCGAGCCCGGCGCCGAGGAGGGCCGCGACATGCGAGCCGTAGTCCGTGCAGGCGCGGGCGCCGACCACGGCGACGGAGCGCAGCGCCCACAGCCGTACGTCCGGGCTGCCGCGCACCCACAAGCCCAGGGGGCGGGCGTCGCCGAGGTCGTCGAGCTGCTGCGGCCACTCCCGTTCGCCGGGGCACACGAAGCGGCCGCCCTGGCGGGCGACGGTCTCGAGGTCGCGGGCGGGATCGAGCGCGGCGGCGCGGGCCCGGCAGCCCGCCAGGCGCTCCGCCCCCGCCCCGCGCGGGGGCGGGCCCGCCCCCGTCAGCCCCCGCACCAGGCCCACGGCCCCCATCTCCCGCAGCCAGCGCCCGACGCTCTCGTCCCCCGGCTCGGTCAGCCGGGTCAGCGCGGCCCGGGCGAGCCGCTCCTCCGGCCCGGTCCCGGTCATGGCACACCTCCGGCCAGGACCGCACCGCGCCGGACCCCCGTGCGCAGCTCCAGCGCCTGGCGCACGTCATGGACACCGGGACGGTCGCGGCCGGCGAGGTCGGCCACCGTCCAGGCGACCCGGAGCACCCGGTCCAGCCCGCGCGCCGTCAGGAGCCCGCGCTCCATGTCGCGTTCGGCCTCCTCCAGCGCCTCCGGCGCGGGCCGCCAGCGGGTCCTCAGCTCATGGCCGGGCACCTCGCTGTTGGTGCGCCAGGGGGTGTCCGCGTACCGCGCGGCGGCCCGATCGCGCGCGGCGCCGACCCGGGCGGCGACCACGGCTGTCGGCTCGGCCCCGCCTCCTGTCAGCTCGGCCCGGGCGACGGGCTCGACGGACACCCGCAGATCCACCCGGTCCAGCAACGGCCCGGACAGCCTGGCGAGATAGCGTCTGACGGCCGACGGCGGGCAGTCGCAGCCGTCCCCGGTCAGGCCGTGCCTCCCGCACGGGCAGGGGTTCGCGGCGAGGGCCAGCAAGAAGCGAGCCGGAAGCCGCATCACCCCGCCCGAGCGAGCCACGACGACATGCCCCGACTCCAGCGGCTGACGCAGCGCGTCCAGCACGCGCGGACTGGCCTCCGGGGCCTCATCGAGAAAAAGAACACCGTGGTGTGCCAGGGAGACAGCGCCCGGGCGCGGCAGCCCCGACCCGCCGCCGACGAGCGAGGCCATGGACGCCGAGTGATGCGGCGCGCAGTACGGCGCCCGGTCGATCAGGGGCTGGCCGGCGGGCAGCGTCCCGGCCACCGAATGCACCGCCGTGACCTCCAGCGACTCCTCCCGTGTGAGCGGCGGCAGTAGCCCCGGCAGGCGCTCGGCGAGCATCGTCTTGCCCGCGCCCGGCGGGCCCAGCAGGAAGAGGTGGTGCCGTCCGGCGGCGGCCACCTCCAGGGCCCGGCGGGCCCGCTGCTGGCCCGCGACCTCGGCGAGGTCGAGATGGTGATCAGCAGCCGTCGCACCGTGGCCCGCGCCCGGCACCGCCAGGCCCGCCAGCATCGGATCCGGCCGCCCCTCGCCCGGCGGCTCTTCCTCCTCGGGCACCGGTTCGTCCGTGAGCACCGCGATCAGCTGGCGCAGGCTGCGGACGCCGAGCACCGCCACGCCCGGCACCAGCGACGCCTCCGCCGCCGTGCGCTCGGGGACGACGACCTGCCGGTAGCCCGCGTCGGCGGCGGCCAGCACCGCGGGCAGCACGCCGCGCACCGGGCGCACCCGGCCGTCGAGGCCGAGCTCGCCGATCATCATCAGGTCCGCGATCCGGCACGGCTCGACGCGCTCGGCGGCGGCGAGCACGGCACAGGCCACGGCGATGTCGAAGCCGCTGCCGCCCTTGGGGACGGAGGCCGGGCTCAGCCCCACGGTGAGCTTCTTCTGAGGCCAGGCGACCCCGGAATTCACGACCGCGGCTCGCACCCTGTCCCGGCTCTCGACCAGGCTCTTGTCGGGCAGGCCCACCAGCGTGAAGGCCGCGACGCCCGGCTCCAGGTCGGCCTGGACCTCGACCACCACGCCCTCGACGCCGACCAGGGCGACCGAGCAGGTACGGGCGAACGCCATCACGTCACCCCCCTGACGTGCTGCACGGCCGCCGCACCCCGGCGCGGCACGACCACCCCGACCAGATCGATCCGCACCCCGCCCGGCGGCGGGCCGCCGTACCGCTCGAGCCAGCGCTCGGCGAGCAGCCGCAGCCGCTCGGCCTTGCGCGGCGTGACGGCCGCCATCGGATGCTCGTACGGCCCCGCGCGGCGGGTCTTCACCTCGCACACGACCAGCGCGTCGCCGTCGAGCGCGACGACATCGATCTCTCCGTCCCCGCAGCGCCAGTTGCGCGCGAGCACGGTCATCCCGGCCTCGGTCAGCCGGCGCACCGCCAGGTCCTCCCCATAGCGGCCGACGGCCTGACGGGCACGTCCGGAACCCGACATCGGCACCACCTCCGGCACCGACTGTGGGGCATCCGCGCCCAACTGTTGGATCTTGGTGGACTACCGGCCGGTTGTGGACAACTCAGCCACCCGGAAGGTCGAGGTCCGCCTTGTTCAGCTCCTCGATGTTGACGTCCTTGAACGTCAGCACCCGCACCTGCTTCACGAATCTCGCGGGCCGGTACATGTCCCACACCCAGGCGTCGGCCATCGAGACTTCGAAGAAGACCTCTCCCTGTACGGAGTGGACCTGCATCTCGTAGTCGTTCGTGAGATAGAACCGTCGCTCGGTCTCGATCACGTATTTGAACAGACCGACGACGTCGCGGTACTCCCGGTAGAGCTTCAGCTCCATCTCGGTCTCGTACTTCTCGAGGTCCTCGGCGCTCATGGCAGTTCCCCTTCAGCCGTGCGTCCCCCCATTGTGCGTCAGGCCCGCTCCGTCTCCAGGAGCACCGGCACACTCGGAGGACCCTCGTCGAGCAGTGCGCGGAACAGCTCGGCGAGCTTGGTCGGATACACCGTCTCACGGGCCGCGAGGAGTTCCTCGCAGGTCCACCACCGCAGCCCGTCGACACTGCGGCGTTCCAGCTCCGTCTCCCCGCCGGTCCAGGACGCGGCCTGCCGGGTGCGGGCCAGGAAGTAGTACTCCTCCTGGTCCCAGTGCCGACCGTCGAAGGGGAAGGAGCAGTGGCGCCGCCACAGCAGCGGGCCGAGCTCGATGTCCGTGATGCCCGTCTCCTCCTCGAGCTCGCGGCGGGCGGCCTCCTCCCAGCCCTCGTCGCCCTCCAGCCCGCCGCCCGGGGTGAACCACCAGGTCTCGGAGGGATCGCCGGGCTCGTAACCGTGCATCAGAAGGATCCGGTCCTGCCCGTCGAGCAGGACCACCCGGGCGGCCTTGCGCGTACCCGCGACATCCTCGCTCGCATCAGCCATGGGGTGCTGCCGCCTTTCCGGCCTTTTCGTTTCAGACAGGCGAGTCCCTCGCCGCCCGGCCCGACAGCCGGCGCTCCACCGGTCCGTACGCCGCACCGGCCAGGATAAGCACCGCCCCGGCGATCACGGCGGTGAGCTGGAGCGGGAGCGGGCCCTGCCGGGAGGTGCCGCCGGGCAGCGCGGCGAAGGCGTCCGGGCGGCCGAGCATGCCCCAGCCGCCGACCGGCCACGCGGTGGCGTCCACGCGGGCGCTGACCGCGGAGGCCGGAACCGTGCCGTGGTCCGTGGTCAGGTGGGAGCGGGAGTCGAGCGAGTCGGTGCGGTGGTCGCCGAGCAGGAACAGCTGCCCTTCGGGGACGGTGGCGGAGAAGCCCGTCGGCGAGGCGGGGCCCCCGCCCTCGAGGTACGGCTCCTCGACCGGCTTGCCGTCGACCGTGAGGCGGCCCTGCCGGTCGCAGCAGGCGATGGTGTCCCCGCCGACGCCGACGACCCGCTTGACCATCGGCACGTCGCCCCAGACCTTGTCCCGGAAGACGACCACGTCGCCACGGCGTACGTCACCGCCGTGGATGCGCTCGGCGAGGACCCGGTCGCCCTGGCCGATGGTGGGGGCCATGGAATCGGTGGGCACCGTGTAGGGCTTGTACACGACGGCTCCCCAGACGAAGCCGCCGAAGAACAGCACACAGCCGACGGCCACGGCCAGCCCGGACAGCACCCTGCCCGTGCGGCCGCGGCCGTCGTCCGTACGTCCTGCTCCGCTCATCGTGTTCCCCCGCCGTGTGGTGGACGGACTCCGGGTGCCCTGGGGCACGGAGTCGCACACTACCCGGGGGTAGGGACGAGAGTCAGCCCCTCACCTCAGCCCTTCACGTCAGCCTTCACGTGCGAGAACTCCCGCTGCGAGAACTCCCGCCCCGCCTTCACCGTCAGCCGGCGCCGCCGCCAGAGCACCAGCGGCACCGCGCCCGCGAGGCCCAGCGCCGGAGGCGCCACGGCCGCCGCCGCGTTCAGCCCGGACTGGTCGAAGGTGTCCGGGACGGGCAGGGTGGCCCAGCGGTTGATGGGCCAGGCGACGACGATCGCGCGGCCGACGACGTCGTCCACCGGGACCGTGCCGTCGTGCATGCCCTGGTGGTAGCGCGAGTCCAGCGAGTTCTGGCGGTGGTCGCCCATCACCCAGATCCGGTCCTTGGGGACCTTGATCGGCCCGAAGGGCTTGTCGCCGCAGGGGGTGTTGCCGGGGGCGATGTACGGCTCGTCGAGAGCCTTGCCGTTGACCGTCACGGGGCTGTTGCCGCCCTTGCACTCGACGGTGTCCCCGCCGACCGCGATGACGCGCTTGATCAGGTCCTTCTCCTCGGCCGAGGGCATCAGGCCGATGAAGCTGAGGACCTTCTGGACGCCGCCGCCGAGGCCGGACGCCGGAGCCGGGTTCTCGGGCAGCCAGCCGCCCGGATCATGGAAGACGACCACCTCGCCGCGCTCGGGTTTGGACCCGAACCACGGCGTCAGCTTGTCCACCAGCACGCGGTCACCGCGCTGGAGCGTGTCCTGCATCGACTCGGACGGGATCGAGAACGCCTGTACCAGGAACGTCTTGATGAACAGCGCGAGGATGAGGGCGACGCCGATGAGGATCGGCAGTTCCTTCCAGAAGGATCGTTGTTTCTTGGGCTCCTTCTCGCCCTTCTCGCCCGGCCCTCCGTCGTCGACGGAACCGGAAGCCGCCTCGGCGGACTCCTTCGGACCGTCCGCGGGAGCGCCGGACGGGGGGACGGTCTCGTCCGGCGCCTGGCTCCTGGACTCCCCCTCAGCGTTCCCGGGCCGCTTCTCGGGCTCTCCATGACCGGAACGCGCGCCGACCGCCAAATCCCCCACATCCACTCCTCACTCCGCGCCGATGCCTGTCGCGCATCCGCCGCAGGCCCACTACTCCCATAACGAGCGGGAGTTCCGCAGGGGTCGGGAGCCGGATCATTCCTTCCTGATCCGTGGGGGACACACTATGCGCCGAATCACCGGTCCGTGCCTGTGGGCCCGCCGCGTTTCGGACCGATGCGAAGGTGTCCGGCTCCTCGAGACCACGCCAGTGCCCGAAGGGCCAGGCGATCAGCATTGCCCGCCCGATGACCAGGTCCTCCGGGACTGTTCCCTCCCCCGGCTCGTCCAAATGCGCTCGTGAATCGGCCGAGTTCGAGCGATGGTCGCCCATCACGAAGATCCGCCCGGCCGGGACCCGTACCTCGAACCTCATCTGTGAGGGAGGATTCCCCGGATGGAGATACGGCTCGTCGAGCGGTGTGCCGTTGACCGTGATTTTGCCGCCCTTGTCGCAGCACTTGACCGTGTCGCCCCCGACTCCGACCACCCTCTTGATCAGATCCTGTTCGTTCGCGGACGGCAACAGGCCGATGAAGCTGAGCAATTGCTTCGCCTGCTTGATCCCGACGGGATCCGGCCCGGACTTCTGCTGCTCCCCGTCGAGCCACTTGCCGGGGTCCTTGAAGACCACCACGTCACCACGGGAGGGCCGGGAGCCGAACCACGGCGTCAGCTTGTCCACCAGCACCCGGTCGCCGATCCGGATCGTCTGCTCCATCGAGCCGGACGGGATCACAAACGCCTGCACCAGGAACGTCTTCAGCACCAGGGCGATCAGCAGCGCCACCCCTATGAGGATCGGCACCTCCTTGACCACGGACCGCCGCCGCCGGTTTCTGGCCCGCCGCGCGGACCTGCGGCGCTCCGCCCGTCCGCCGATGCCGGGCTCCGGCGCGACTTCGCCGTCCGTCCCGCGCCCCTGGCGCCTATGACCTCCCATGCGCGCTCCCGCCGTGCGACGGTGGTGGCACGTCCGCGAAGGCGTCGGTCCGCTCCAGCGTGGTCATGTGCCCCAGCGGCCAGCCGATCCAGTCCGCGCGGCCGATGACCCGGTACACCGGGACCATGCCACCGCCGGGCTCCCCGAGATGGTCGCGGGAGTCCCGGGAGGCGCTGCGGTGGTCGCCCATCACCCACAGCTTCCCCTCGGGCACCACGACATCGAACGGCACCCGGGAGGGCACGTCCCCCGGGTAGAGGTAGTCCTCGGTCACCGCCCGCCCGTTGACCTCGATCCGTCCGCGCTTGTCGCAGCAGACCACCCGGTCACCGCCGACGCCGACGACCCGCTTCACATAGTCGGTCGCCGCGGGCCGCATCAGGCCCACGGACGACGCCACCTTGCGCACCAGCGCGGTGGGCAGGTTCTCGGAGGGCCTCTCCTGGACGAACGAATCCGTCCCGTCGAAGACCACCACGTCGCCCCGGCGCGGCTCGTCCCCGAAGTCGTAGGCGAGCTTGTTGACCAGCACCCGGTCACCGACCCGGAGCGTGTTCTCCATCGAGCCGGACGGGATCGCGAAGGGCTGTACGGCATAGCTGCTGACCAGCAGCACGCAGATCACGCACGCCACCAGCAGCAGCCCGGCCTTCCGCAGCGGCCCTCCGCGGGTGAGCCACTGCCGTACAGCACTCAGGCGCGTACGCCCGGAAAAACGCGAGGAGCGCGACCGCTGCTCCTCCCCCTGAACGGGTTCGGGAGAGCGGTCGCGCTCCGAGAGCTCTGTATCGGTGTCCATCGAGCCGAGAGCCTATCCGGCCAGGCCGGGACACCGGACGGAACTTCAGTTGTCGCGCTTCTCCTTGATCTTCGCGGCCTTGCCGCGCAGCTCACGGAGGTAGTACAGCTTGGCGCGGCGGACGTCACCGCGGGTGACCAGCTCGACCTTCTCGAAGATCGGGCTGTGCACCGGGAAGGTGCGCTCGACGCCGACGGAGAAGGAGACCTTGCGGACCGTGAAGGTCTCGCTGACGCCGGCGCCCTGGCGGCGGATGACGACACCCTTGAACTGCTGGATACGGGAGCGGTTGCCCTCGATGACGCGGACGTGGACGTTCACGGTGTCACCGGGACGGAAGGCCGGGACGTCGGTGCGCAGCGACGCGGCGTTGACGTTGTCGAGCAGGCTGGACATGATCATCTGCTTCCTCGCCGATGCCACAGGTCATCAGCGGAATCTCGTACTGAAGTCGGAAATCGTGCCGATCGCGGCGGGCGGACGTCGTTCCCCCTGTGGCAGGGGCGTGCGCCGGACGCAAGGCAACGGCTCATTCTTCCACGTCGGGGCCCAGACGCCCAAATCGGCCGTCGGGGCCCGGGGCCCAGCCCAGGATCGAGAGCATCTCGCGGTCCTTCTTGTCGAAGGACGCCGGGTCGGCCCGTGCGATCAGGTCGGGGCGGTTGAGGTCCGTACGGCGCAGGGCCTCGTCGCGGCGCCACCGCGCGATCTTGCCGTGGTGGCCACTGACCAGCACCTCCGGGATGCCCCGGTCGCGCCACTCGGGGGGCTTGGTGTAGACGGGGCCCTCGAGGAGGTCGGCCATGGCGCCGGGGGCGAAGGAGTCGTCGCGGTGCGACTCGGCGTTGCCGAGCACCCCGGGCAGCAGCCGGGCGACGGCCTCGACCATGACCAGGACGGGCGCCTCGCCGCCGGCCAGCACATAGTCGCCGATGGACACCTCACGCACGTCGAGGCGGTCGCCGTACTCCTCGATGACGCGGCGGTCGATGCCCTCGTACCGGGCCGGGGTGAAGACCAGCCAGGGCCGCTCGGACAGCTCGACGGCGAGCTCCTGGGTGAAGGGGCGGCCGCTGGGCGTCGGGACGACCAGCGTGGGCAGGCCCTCGCCGGACTCGATCACGGAGTCGAGCGCCTCGCCCCAGGGCTCGGGCTTCATCACCATGCCGGGGCCGCCGCCGTACGGGGTGTCGTCGACGGTGTTGTGCTTGTCGTGCGCCCAGTCCCGCAGGTCGTGGATGCGTACGTCCAGCCGGCCGCGGGCCCGGGCCTTGCCGACGAGGGAGACGTTCAGCGGTTCGAGGTACTCGGGGAAGATCGTGACGACGTCGATGCGCATCAGGCGCCGCCCTCTTCGCGAGTGCCCGCGACATCGGCCTCGGCGCTGTCGAGCAGACCGCGCGGCGGGTCGACGGTGGCGCGCTGCGCCTCGAGGTCGATGCCGGTGACGATCTCGGAGACGAAGGGGATCATCACCTCGCCGCCGTCGGGCCGCTCCACGATGAACAGATCCTGCGACGGCAGGTGGGAGATCTCGGTGATACGGCCGACGACGGTGCCGTCGACGGTGACGACCTCGAGGTCCATGAGCTGGTGGTCGTAGTACTCGTCGGGGTCCTCCGGCGTCTCCTCCGGGTCCACCTCGGCGATCAGGAGCGTATTGCGCAGCGCCTCGGCGGCGTTGCGGTCGTTCACGCCCTCGAAGCGCAGCAGCAGCCGTCCGCTGTGCACGCGTCCGGACTCGATGGTCAGCGGCCCCATGCCGGCCGGGTCCGTGGCGAGCACGGCACCGGGTCCCAGCCGCAGCTCGGGCTCGTCCGTACGCACCTCAACGGTGACGTCACCCCTGATGCCGTGGGCACGGCCGATCCTGCCGACTACGAGCTGCACGATCCTTCGTCCTTCTCTACGTTCTCTTCAAACGCTCTTCAAACGCGACAACGGGCCGGGAAGGGAAACCCTTCCCGGCCCGTGCCGGTGTGCCGGGATCAGCGAACCTGATCCACGTCGACAAGGTCGACGCGGATGCCACGGCCGCCGATGGCGCCCACGACGGTGCGCAGCGCGCGGGCGGTACGGCCATTGCGGCCGATCACCTTGCCGAGGTCATCGGGGTGGACCCGGACCTCCAGCACGCGCCCACGGCGCAGGTTGCGCGAGGCGACCTGCACTTCGTCGGGGTTGTCGACGATGCCCTTCACGAGGTGCTCAAGGGCCTCCTCGAGCATCCTCAGGCCTCGGTCGACGCGGACTCGGCCTCGGCGGCCTCGTCCTTCTTCTCCGACTTCTTGGCCTTCGGGGTGATGGCCTCACCCTTCGCGTCGTTCGCCTCGAGAGCCTTGGTGAAGGCCTCGAACGCGGCGCGCTTGTCCTTCGGCTCGGCGACGAGCATCGGCGCCGGGGCGGGCAGACCCTTGAACTTCTGCCAGTCACCGGTGACCTTGAGGATGGCCATGACCGGCTCGGTCGGCTGCGCGCCGACGCTCAGCCAGTACTGGGCACGCTCGGAGTCGACCTCGATGCGCGACGGGTTGTACGTCGGCTGGTACAGACCGATCTCCTCGATGGCCCGGCCGTCACGGCGGGTACGGGAGTCGGCGACGACGATGCGGTAGTGAGGCGAACGGATCTTGCCCAGACGCTTCAGCTTGATCTTGACTGCCACGGAAGTGGTGTCTCCTGGTCTTGACGTGGTTGGGCACAACAAGATGCCACGTGGGGTTGCGGTACTCGGAGTGCCCGATGGACGCGTCAGCCGGAGGAGAGAGGGGTCCTGTACGACTGTCGAGTACAGCGACCCATTGTGCCACACCCTCCGGGGCGGACGCGTCCCACCTCCGGCTCAGCCGACCGGAACCGGCTCCGGGATCCGGAAGGGCTGGCCGCAGCCACCGCACATGATCGGCGCCTGCGCGAGCACGGACGGCACGACCCGGACATTGCGCCCGCAGTCGCACACGGCCTTCACCCGCACCCCGCCGCCGGACGAGCCATGACGCGCCGCCGGGCCGCGGAAGGTCCGCGAGGTGTCCGCGGCGGTGGCCACCGTGTGGGCCTTGAGCGCACGCTGCAGTCTGTCGATGGTCGGGCGGTAGCGCTTGCGCGCCTCCGGGGTGAGCACGACCAAGGAGAAACCGCTGCTGGGATGCGGTTCATCACTGTGGTCGAGCCCCAGTTCCTCGGCGATCGCCAGGAACCGGCGGTTGTGGTAGCGGCCGGCGCGGGACGTGTCGCGGACACCGCGGGCTGCCGCGATGCCGTGCACTGCCTCGTGCAGCAGCCTTTCGAAGGAGAGCTCGGCGCCACAGGCGGACGACGACTCCCCGATCAATGATTCGGGCGCGGCGAGATCTGGCAGCTCGGCGTGGTACCGCTGAATATCGGCCCACGCCTGTGCCAGCTCTGCGGCGAGAACAGGTGGTGTCGTGCTCACGTCGTGACAACGAGTCGGGACGGCCCGGTGTTCCGATACCGGGCCATCCCAAATAATTTGCACGTACCAGTCAGTTTCCCGGCGGGCCAACACAAGCTGGGGCGAACTGACTCTCGAGTCAGCAGAGGACTCGAGAGGGGCTCAGTAGGCGCGAGCGACGATGGCGATCGCACCCGGAGCGTCGTCGGAGTCCGGCACGGACCCGTCCTCGCCCACCAGGCAGCGCACGGTCACGGCCTGCTCGGCCAGCTTGGCCTCGCCCTCCGGACCCAGCTGCGCCCACGGGATGCGCGCCCAGCCGCCGGCGGCAGCGGCCCCGGCCGCCTCCTCGATGGTGGCGACGTCCGTCGTCCGCGACTCGCGGCGCTCGCGCGACTGACGCAGCAGCAGCTCCTGGTCCTCCTCGAGAACCTTCGGCAGCAGCGTCGCCAGGTCCTCGATGCGCACCGGCTCCTTGCCCCCGGGGATCCGGCGGGCCAGCATCGCGGTGCCGTTCTCCAGGTCGCGCGGGCCGATCTCGATGCGGACCGGCACGCCCTTGAGCTCCCAGTCCACGGCACGGCGGCCGAAGGGGGTGTCCGTACGGTCGTCGACCTGCACCCGCACACCGGCGGCCTTGAGCACGTCGCCGATCTCGCGGACCTTGGCCAGCACCGCGTCGTCGCCCTTGATCGCCAGCACGACGGCCTGGACCGGCGCGAGGCGCGGCGGGACCCGCAGGCCGTTGTCGTCGCCGTGCGACATGATCAGACCGCCGACCATGCGGGTCGACACGCCCCACGAGGTCTGCCAGACCAGCTCCTGGTGCCCGTCCTTGGACAGGTACGAGGTGTTGAACGCCTTGGCGAAGTTCTGGCCCAGCTCATGGCTGGTGCCCAGCTGCAGCGCCTTGCCGTCGCCCATCATGCCCTCGAGCGTGAGGGTGTTGATCGCGCCCGCGAAGCGCTCCTTGGGCGTCTTGCGGCCGAGGATCACGTCGATGCCGAGGACGTTGACCATGAAGTCGCGGTAGACGTCGCGGTGGATGCGGGCCGCGTAGTCACGGGCGTCCTCGTACGTGGCGTGCGCGGTGTGCCCCTCCTGCCACAGGAACTCGCTGGTGCGCAGGAAGACGCGCGGGCGCATCTCCCAACGCACCACGTTCGCCCACTGGTTGATCAGCAGGGGCAGGTCGCGGTAGCTCTGCACCCACTTGGAGAAGTACTCGTTGATGATCGTCTCGGAGGTCGGCCGGACGACAACCGGCTCCTCCAGTTCCTTGCCGCCGCCGTGCGTGACGACCGCCAGCTCGGGCGCGAAGCCCTCGACGTGCTCGGCCTCCCGCGTCAGGTACGACTGCGGGATGAAGAGCGGGAAGTACGCGTTGGAGGCGCCCGCGTCCTTGATGCGGGCGTCCATCTCCTGCTGCATGCGCTCCCAGAGCCCGTACCCGTACGGTCGGATGACCATGGTGCCGCGCACCGGGCCGTTGTCGGCCAGCTCGGCCTTGTTGATCAAGTCCTGGTACCAGCGCGGGAAGTCTTCCGCCTGGGGGGTGAGAATGGGAGCCTTTGCCATGGTGCGAATGGTACGGGGCCGCTACGGCCGAGTGTGAATCCGTCCCCTCGCAACCCCCCGTTCCCCGCCCCTTTCCCCGGCTTTCCCCGGCCGCGATTTGGCACATGCCATCGGGGGCATACCGGAACCTTCCTCGCACCACCCCCTGGACTCGGGCCCGGAAGCGCAGTTCCCTGGCATCGGGGGTGCTTCACCGGCAGGGCGCACGGCAGCACACATGGGGGCGGAACTTCGACCTGAACACGTCATGCGGCGGATGGGGGCCCATGCGATGACACCAACGCTCGTCCGACGGCACCGGCCGTCCTCATCGCACCCGCCCCTGTCGCGGGCCCGCGACTGGGCGGAGATCCAGGAACGGATGCTCGTACCGCTCTACGAGGCGGTCCACGAACGGCTCGAGGTCGGCCCCGACACCCGGCTGCTGAGCCTGGGCTGCGGTTCCGGGCTCGCCCTGCTGATGGCCGCGGCCCGCGGCGCCTCGGTCAGCGGCGTCGACACCGACGCACGCCGCCTCGACCTCGCGCGCGAACGGCTCGACGGACGGCCGTACGGAACCGGGGCCGCCCGGCTCGGGCAGGGCGGTCCCGAATGCGTACCGGCCCCGGACGGCCGTCCGTTCAACCTCGTCACGGCCTTCGACCCGCTGCACTGCGCCGGCGGGAGCTCCCCCGAAGCGGCCTCGCCCGGCACGGCACACGCCCTCGCACGCGCCGCGGCCCGCGCCGAACGCGGCACACCGGTCGTCCTGGCCGGCTGGGGCCCGCCGGAACGCTGCGCCGCGTCCACCGTGCTGCGGGTCGCCGCCCGTCTCGCAGACCCGACGACCACGGCGGCGGGCCACCGGCCGTGCGGCCGGGACGACCTGGAGAACCTGGCCCGCCTGGCCGGCCTGCGCCCGGACGGCTCCGGGCGCGTGTCCTGCCCGTACGGCTACGCCGACCTGGGCAGCGCGGTACGCGGCCTGCTGTCGACCGGCAGCTTCGACGCGGCGCTGCGCGTGACGGACGAGGAGCAGGTGATCAAGGAGCTGACGGAGGCACTCCAGCCCCATCTGCGTGCCGACGGCACGGTCTGGATGCCGAACGTCTTCCGCTACTTGATCGCCCGCGTGAGGTAGAGCATCAGCCCATGAACTTCTTGAACTCATCCGGGAGTTCGAAGTCCTTCTGGTCCTGACCGGCGGCGGGCAGGCCCAGCGGGTTGGCCGCCTGCTGCTCGCGGCGGGCGGCAGCGGCCTGCTCCTCGGCCTTGCGCTTCATCGGGTTGCCGCTCTGCCGCTTGCCCTTGCCCTGCTTGACCTGCTTCTTCTTGCGGGACGCCCCGCCACCCATGCCCGGCATCCCCGGCATTCCGGGCAGGCCGCCGCCCTGGGCCATGCGCGACATCATCTTGCGAGCGTCGAAGAACCGCTCGACCAGCGACTTCACCGCGCTGACCTCCACACCGGAGCCCTTGGCGATACGGGCCCGGCGCGAGCCGTTGATGATCGTCGGGTCCTGGCGCTCGGCCGGGGTCATCGACTTGATGATCGCGGCGGTGCGGTCGACATCGCGCTCGTCGAGGTTGTTGATCTGGTCCTTGATCTGGCCCATGCCCGGCAGCATGCCGAGGAGCTTGCTGATGGAGCCCATCTTGCGGACCTGTTCCATCTGGGCCAGGAAGTCGTCGAGCGTGAACTCCTTCGGCCCCTTCGCCAGCTTGGCCGCCATCTTCTCGGCCTCGGCCTGGCTGAAGGTCTGCTCGGCCTTCTCGATCAGGGTGAGCACGTCGCCCATGTCGAGGATGCGGGACGCCATGCGGTCCGGGTGGAACGCGTCGAACTCGTCCAGCTTCTCGCCGTTGGAGGCGAACATGATCTGCTTGCCGGTGACGTGCGCGATGGAGAGCGCGGCACCGCCTCGGGCGTCGCCGTCGAGCTTGGAGAGCACGACGCCGTCGAAGCCGACGCCGTCGCGGAAGGCCTCGGCGGTGTTGACCGCGTCCTGACCGATCATGGCGTCGACGACGAACAGCGTCTCGTCCGGCTGGACGGCGTCGCGGATGTCCGCGGCCTGCTGCATCATCTCGGCGTCGATGCCGAGGCGGCCGGCGGTGTCGACGACGACCACGTCGTACTGCTTGGAGCGGGCGTACTCGATCGAGTCCTTGGCGACCTGGACCGGGTCACCGACGCCGTTGCCCGGCTGCGGCGCGTAGACCGCGACGCCGGCGCGCTCGGCGACGACGCTCAGCTGGTTGACGGCGTTGGGGCGCTGGAGGTCACAGGCGACGAGCAGGGGGCTGTGCCCCTGCGTCTTCAGCCAGAGGCCGAGCTTTCCGGCGAGCGTGGTCTTACCGGCACCCTGGAGACCGGCGAGCATGATCACGGTCGGGGCGGTCTTGGCGAACCGGAGGCGGCGGGTCTCGCCGCCGAGGATCGTCACGAGCTCGTCGTTGACGATCTTGATGACCTGCTGGGCCGGGTTGAGGGCCTGCGAGACCTCCTGGCCCGCGGCCCGCTCCTTGACCTTCTTGATGAACGCCCGGACGGCGGGCAGGGCCACGTCCGCCTCGAGCAGGGCGATGCGGATCTCGCGCGCCGTGGCGTCGATGTCCGCCTCGGAGAGGCGCCCCTTGCCGCGAAGATTCTTGAAAGTCGCTGCGAGGCGATCGGAAAGAGTGTCGAACACGGCGGTCGCAGATCCTCGGGTCAGGGGGCAGGTCGTCTCAGTCGTCCTCCAGGGTATCCGGCCCGGGGAGGAGGGAGTCCTCGCCTGCCGGATCCGGGGTGGGTGGGGGTGGAGTTACGCCCCGGTCCCGCCCTCTCGCCGTCTCCCGGGGCTCCGCCCCCGGACCCCACTTGTCGCGGCTCCGCCGCTCGTCCTCAATCGCCGGACGGGCTGAATTTCAGCCCGTCCGGCGATTGAGGACAACCGCGCGAAGCGCGGTTTCGGGGCCCGGGGGCTTGCCCCCGGAGGAGACGGTGAGAGGGCGGGACCGGGGCACCTCCACCCCTCACCCACCCCGGAGCACCCGCTCCACCTCCCCCGCCACATCCTCACTCACACCCACCCCCGTCACGTAGAACGCCCCCACCACACTCGCCCCCAACGCACTCACATGCGCACTCCGCACCCACACTCCCGACGCCTCCAGCGCCCGTCCGATCCGGTACAGCAGCCCGGGCGCATCCTGGGCCCGTACCTCCAGCACCGTCGCGTCGTGCGAGCCGCCTTCCGCGACGGTCACCGTCGGGGGGACCGGCACGACGCCCCGGCGCTGCCGGGCGTACGCGGCCTCGCGCTCGTCGAGGCGGGCGGCGATGTCGAGCGAACCGTCGAGCGCGCGGACGAGGTCGTCGCGCAGGCGGGCCGGCTCCGGCGGCTCGCCGTACTCGGCGGAGACCCGCCACCGCAGCAGCAGAACCTCTCCCCCCACCAGCTCCGCCGCCTGGACCGTGAGCCGGTTGAGGGCCAGCACCCCCGCGACCGCGGGGAGTACACCCGGCTGGTCCGGGACGGCCGCCGTCAGCGCCGCGCCGGACAGCGTCACGGCGGGGGCGCCCGTACGCCGGGCCTCCTCGATCAGCGCCAGCTGCTCCTCGCTCGGCGGCGCCTGCGGCGCCCTCCGCTCCGCGACCGGCTCGCCCGCGAGGGCCGCCGCCGTGCGGCGGACGAGCTCGGCCACGAGCGACGCCCGCCAGGCGCTCCACGCCGCCGGGCCCGTGGCGAGGGCATCGGCCTCGGTGAGGGCGTGCAGCAGCTCGAGGGTGTCGGCCCGGCCGACGGCGGCGGTCACCGCACGCACGGTGGCCGGGTCGTCGAGGTCGCGCCGGGTGGCGGTCTCGGCGAGCAGCAGATGGTGGCGGACGAGCGTGGCCAGCGTCCCCGCGTCCTCGTCGCCGAAGCCGAGCCGGACGGCCACGCCCCGCGCGATGGCCTCGCCGGCCTCGGAGTGGTCGCCGGGACGCCCCTTGCCGATGTCGTGCAGGAGCGCGGCGACGAGCAGCAGATCGGGCCGGGCGACGCGGCGCGTGAGGGCCGCGGCCTGGACCGCGGTCTCGACGAGGTGCCGGTCGACGGTCCACCGGTGGACGGGGTTGCGCTGCGGCCGGCACCGTACGTGCTCCCACTCCGGCAGCAGCCGGGAGATGATCCCCTCCGCCTCGAGCGCCTCCCAGGCGGCCACCGTGTGCTCGCCCGCACCGAGCAGGGTGACGAGCTGGGCACGCGCCTCCTCCGGCCACGGCACCGGCAGCGGCCCGGCAACCGCCAGGCGCCGCACGGCGTGCGTGGACAGCGGCAGCCCGGCCCGCGCTGCGGCGGCGGCCGCGCGCAGCGGCAGGACGGGGTCGAGCTCGGGCCGTGCCGTACGGGCCAGCACCGCCTCGCCGTCCTGCTCGACCACGCCCTCCGCCAGCGGCACGCGCTCGGGTTCCACGAAGCCGCCCCGCCCCCCGCGCCCGCCGAGCACCCTCCGCAGCCGGGGCTGTCCGGAGCGGGCGCGCAGCACCCTGCCGACCTCGCGCCAGGTGACGTCGGAGGCGTAGGAGACCGTACGGCCCGCCTCGTACACCCGGCGCAGCAGGGCATCCGCGTCCGGGAGGCCGAGCCGCGCGGCGACCTGGTCCTGCTCCTGGAGCGCGAGCCGGTCGGTGGCGCGTCCGGTGGCCAGGTGCAGGGCGTCGCGGGTGTCGAGGAGCAGGTGACGGGCCGCCTCCAGGCCCTCGCGGGGGGCGTCGGCGAGCCAGGAGGCGGCGACGGCGCGCAGTGCGGCCGCGTCGCGCAGGCCGCCGCGGGCCTCCTTGAGATCGGGTTCCAGCAGAAAGCGCAACTCGCCCTGGCGGCGGGCCCGTTCCTCGCAGTGCTCGCGCAGTTCGGGGAGCCGGGCGGGGGCCTGGGCGCGCCAGTCCTCGTAGGCGGTGGTGCGCAGTGCGGCGGTGAGGCGGGGGTCCCCGGCGAGGTGCCGGGCGTCGAGGAGGCCGAGGTGGACCTTGAGGTCCTCGGCGGCGACCTCGCGGACCTGGGCGGGGGTGCGGACGGCGTGGTCGAGGGCGAGGCCCATGTCCCACACGGGGTACCAGACGCGGTCGGCGACCTCGGCGACGCCCGCGGGGTCGGCCGAGCCGTCGTGCAGGAGCAGCACGTCGAGGTCGCTGCGCGGGGACAGTTCGCCGCGCCCGTAGCCGCCGACGGCCACGAGCGCGACGTCCCGGGCGTGGCCGAGCAGGGCGCTCAGCCATGCGTCGGTGAGCCGGGCGAGTGCGGTGCGCAGCGCGGGCCCGGTCAGGGCCTTCCCGTGCAGGAGGCTCAGCCGGGCCGCCGCGTAACCGCCGGTTCCCGAGTCGGTGTCGTGCAGCCTGGTGTCGGTCAACTCGGGCTCCCTCGTCGGTGGTTCCTACAGTGCGTCGGGTCCGCGTTCGCCGGTCCGTACCCGTACGACCGTCTCGACCGGGACGACCCACACCTTGCCGTCGCCGATCTTGCCGGTCTGGGCGGCGCGGACGATGACGTCGACGATGTCGGTGGCGTCCTCGTCCTTCGCGAGGATCTCCACGCGGATCTTGGGCAGGAGGTCGATGCGGTACTCGGCGCCGCGGTAGACCTCGGTGTGGCCGCGCTGACGGCCGTATCCCTTGACCTCGGTGACGGTCAGGCCCTGGACCTTGAAGCCCTGCAGGGCTTCCTTGACCTCGTCGAGCTTGAACGGTTTGACGATGGCGGTGATCAGTTTCATGCGTCCACCTTCTTGTGCTGGGGCTGCTCGGCGGAAGAGGCGGAGGCGGCGGAAGTGGCCGATGCGGACGAGGTGCCGCCGGCCGCGCTGAGGTCGTAGGCGGTCTCGGCGTGGAACGCCTGGTCGATGCCGCCGAGTTCGTCGTCGGTGCTCGCCCGGAAGCCGACGGTCTTGTCGACGAGCTTGGCGAGGACCCAGGAGACGGCGAAGGAGTAGGCCATGACGGAGAACGCTCCGACGGCCTGCCGGCCCAGCTGGGTGGCGCCGCCGACGCCGTCGGTGGCGAGGACGCCGACGAGGAGGGTGCCGATGACGCCGCCGACGAGGTGGACGCCGACCACGTCGAGCGAGTCGTCGAAGCCGAGCTTGAACTTGAGGGCGACGGCCCAGGAGCAGACGGCACCGGCGACGACGCCGATGAGGAGGGCGCCGAAGGCGTTCACGGCGGCGCCGGAGGGGGTGATGGCGACCAGGCCGGCGACGGCGCCGGAGGCCGCGCCGAGGGTGGTGAACGCGCCGTGCCGGATGCGCTCGTAGGCGAGCCAGCCGATCATGGCGGCCCCGGTGGCCACCTGGGTGTTGAGGGCCATGTTGGCGGCGGTGCCGTTGGCGGCGAGCGCCGAGCCGGCGTTGAAGCCGAACCAGCCGAACCACAGCAGTCCCGCGCCGAGCATGACAAGGGGGAGGCTGTGCGGGCGCATGGGGTCCTTGTTGAAGCCGATGCGCTTGCCGACGACGAGCACCGCGGCCAGCGCGCCGATGCCCGCGTTGATGTGGACGGCCGTGCCGCCGGCGAAGTCGATCACCTTGAGCTTGGCGAGCCAGCCGTCGGGCTGCCACACCCAGTGCGCCACCGGGAAGTAGACGACCGTCACCCACAGCGTGATGAACAGCGACCAGGCGCTGAACTTCACGCGGTCCGCGAGCGCTCCGCTCATCAGCGCGGGAGTGATGACGGCGAACATCATCTGGAAGAGGGCGAAGGCGAAGACCGGGATGCCCTCCTTGCCGCCGGTCAGGGTGTCGGGGTGGATGCCCTTGAGGCCGATGTGGTCGAGATTGCCCAGCAGCCCGGCCCCCGTGTCGTCGCCGAAGGCGAGCGAGTACCCGTACAGCACCCAGAGCACCGTGACGATGCCGAGCGAGACGAAGGACATCATCAGCATGTTGAGCGCGCTCTTCACCCGCACCATGCCGCCGTAGAAGAAGGCCAGGCCGGGTGTCATCAGCATCACGAGCGCAGCACTGATCAATACGAACGCGGTATCTGCGCCATTCATGGTCGGTGTCTCCTCGCAGCCTCGGCCCGTGCCCCCGTGCGGGCTGCCGTCCTCGTGGGCCGGTGTGGCCTTGAGGCTGACGCAGCACGGTTTCGGCCAGGACAGCTGGCTGTTTCACACGGGTGACGAAGGCTGCGAGCGTGTTACGCGCGGGTGAATTCGGCCGTACCCCCTTCACTGCCGTTGCACGCGTCACGGCCTCCGGAAGGCCCGGTGACCCGGCGCGACCGACCGCGGCGACCGTCCGGAGCGACCTGGCGTGGGGGAGCCGAGTCGGGCTGTTCGGAGGATCGCCGCGGCCGGGGACCGTGGCCGGAAGAGGCCTGCGGGGGCCAGTGGGGTCATACCGCCTGGGCGGCCCGCACCGATTCCGGCAGATGGGCGGAGAGTTGCTCGGTCAGTTCCCGCACCTCCGCGACCTCGCCGAAGTCGCGCACGGCGCTGTCCACCGTCTTGCGCAGCCGGTTGTTCACCCGCTCCGAGCGGACCTGTTTGGCGATCTTCATGGCCCTGGTCGCGTGCACCGCGCCTTCCTCGGGCTCGCGTTCCATCAGGTCGACGGTGGCCAGGCCGATGAGGTTGAGCGCATACGACCGCTGGTGCTCGCCGTCCACCGCGAACAGCTCGACCGCGCGCTCCATCTTGGGCCGCGCCAGCGAGGCGTACGTCGGGCTGCGGCCCGCGACGTAGGCGAGATCCCGGAAGGAGTGCGCGTTCTCCGCGTTGAGCTCGGCCTCGGAGAAGAAGCGGATCCAGTCGGGGTCGCTGTCGCCGGACAGGCAGTCGGCGAAGCAGTCCTCCGCCATGTTCACGGCGCGCTTGCACTTGGCCGACTGGCCCATGCTGGCGTAGGCCCGGGCCTCCATCGCGTACAGCATCGCCTGCGTGCGCGCGGTGGCCGTCTCGCGCGAGCCGTACTGCCCGAGATGGATGAGCTCCAACGCGTCGTCCGGGCGCCCCAGATGGATCATCTGGCGGCTCATGCTGGAGAGGATGTACGAGCCGAGCGGGCGGTCCCCCGCCTCCTTCGCGGCGTGCAGCGCGAGCACGAAGTACTTCTGCGCGGTGGGGTGCAGCCCGATGTCGTAGCTCATCCAGCCCGCCAGCTCGGCCAGTTCGGCGGCGACCTTGAAGAGCAGCCTGGAGGTGGCCTCCGACTGCGGCTCCTGGAGCAGGTCGGTGACCTCGTGCAGCTGGCCCACGACGGCCTTGCGGCGGAGCCCGCCGCCGCACTGGGCGTCCCAGGCCCGGAACATCTTGGTGGTGGACTCCAGCAGCTCCAGCTCCGGCCCGGACAGCCGCGGCGCGCGCCGGACGCGCTCCGCCGCGAGCCCGTCCGGCCTGGTCCCTCCGGTCGGGCCGGGGACCAGCCAGCGCTGCATGGGCTCGATCAGCGCGGGGCCGGCGGAGAGCGCGAGCGAGGTGCCCAGGAAACCGCGCCGCGCGAGCATCAGGTCGCTGCGGGAGAACTCGCTGAGCAGCTCGACGGTCTTGGGGCCCGCCCAGGGCAGGTCGACGCCCGAGACGGACGGCGACTGGTGCGCGGCGCGCAGCCCGATGTCCTCCACGCCCACGACACAGCCGAACCGCTCGGAGAACAGCTCGGAGAGGATCTTCGGGATCGGCTCCCGGGGCTGCTCGCCGTCCAGCCAGCGGCGCACCCGGGAGGTGTCCGTGCTGATGTGGTGGGCACCCAATTGCCGCGCCCTGCGGTTCACTTGCCGCGCGAGCTCGCCCTTCGACCAGCCGCTGCGCAGGAACCAGGAACCGAGCTGTTCATTGGGGCGCTTCTCGGCCTTCTCGGTGCGGTCGGCCGCACCGGCCCCGTCCGCCCTGCCGGCACCAGCGGTGCCATCGACGTCGACGCCCACTGGAACGCCCCCATCCCCTGCTTTGGTCATGCTTCGCTTCCGCCTTCGCTTTCGCGCATACGAAATCCGCGCATACGACGCGCATACGAAGCGTCCTGTTGTGCGAACCGCCCATGGCATGCCGCCCGTTGATCGGGGCCATTCTCCAGCGGGTTCGCGCGACCCACGCACCGAAAGTAATCCTACGATCACCGCTGAAGCGAGCTCAGTCCAGTAAACGCCACCATTCGCCACCCCAAGGAATGAACTCCTCGGGCCCTCCTCACGATTGACTTGACACGACTCGATCACCGAAGAGCCGGACGAGGTGCATTGACGCACGCCACAGCGCGCGCACCGCACTTCGCCACCCGCGGAACACCGTCACGCCGTCGCACTTCCGGTCGCCCGCGACCGTACGTGTCCGGGACACTCCGACCCGTAACCATCTGCGAAGACGACCCGTTGGAGGGAGCATGGGCTTCACAATCGGCGGCATCCGGGACCTGCGCTCGAGCTCTCGGCGCCGAGGCCGCGCATCGGAATCCGTGACGACGGTCGCGGAATACACCGGCCTTTGGGGGTGGGATGTGGTGCCCGGCGCCCGCGCCTCGCGCAGCGGGCGCGTGAGCTGCTCGTGCGGCACCGCCAACTGCCCCTCCCCCGGGGCTCATCCGCTTTCTTTCGCCCCACGGGTACCGGCAGGTGCCACGCTGGACGAGGCGACGGCCGCCTGGGCCGAGGCGCCCGGTGCGGCCGTACTACTGCCCGTCGGGCGGTCGTTCGACGTACTGGAGGTCCCGGAGGCGGCCGGGCGGCACGCGCTGGCACGGCTGGAGCGGATGGGGCTGCCGCTCGGCCCGGTGGCGCTCACGCCGCACGGGCGCGCGCTGTTCTTCGTCGCGCCGGGGGCCGCCGCCGAACTCCCTCAGCTCCTCTACCGCATGGGGTGGGACGACACCCGGCTCGATCTGCGCGGGATGGGCCCCGGCGACCACATCACCGCCCCACCCTCCGACCACGCGGGCCTGGGCCCGATGCGCTGGCTCCGCGCACCGGGGCTGGACACCGCGGACCGCCCCCCGGAGGCCCGGCTGCTGCTGGGCACGCTGGCGTACGTCTGCCACCGGTCGGCCGCGACCTGACGGTACTGTTGATCAACGACGGGCCCTGTCGCGGCTGTTGCGACAGGGCCCGTTGCCGGAGCGATCGGCGATTACTCGCCGATGAGCGCGTCCACGAAGGCTTCCGGCTCGAACGGCGCCAGGTCGTCGGCGCCCTCGCCCAGACCCACCAGCTTGACCGGCACGCCGAGTTCGCGCTGGACCGCGACGACGATGCCGCCCTTGGCCGTGCCGTCGAGCTTGGTCAGCACGATGCCGGTGATGTTCACGACCTCGGAGAACACCCGGGCCTGCACCAGGCCGTTCTGGCCGGTGGTCGCGTCCAGGACGAGGAGCACCTCGTCCACGCTGCCGTGCTTCTCCACGACGCGCTTGACCTTGCCGAGCTCGTCCATGAGCCCGGTCTTGGTGTGCAGCCGGCCCGCGGTGTCGATGAGGACGACGTCCGCGTTCTCGGCGATGCCCTCCTTCACCGCGTCGAAGGCGACCGACGCCGGGTCGCCGCCCTCGGGCCCGCGGATCGTACGGGCGCCGACGCGGTCGCCCCAGGTCTGCAGCTGCTCGGTGGCGGCGGCGCGGAAGGTGTCCGCGGCGCCGAGGACCACGGACTTGCCGTCGGCGACGAGCACGCGCGCGAGCTTGCCGGTGGTGGTGGTCTTGCCGGTGCCGTTGACGCCGACGACCATCACGACACCGGGCTTCTCCTCGCCGTTCGTCCCGACACCGGGCTCGGTGTGGACGGAGCGGTCGGCGTCGGTGCCGATGAGCGTGAGCAGCTCCTCACGGAGCAGCGCCCGCAGTTCCTCGGGGGTGCGGGTGCCGAGCACCTTCACGCGCTCGCGCAGCCGCTCCACCAGCTCCTGGGTGGGCGCGACGCCGACGTCGGCGGTCAGCAGGGTGTCCTCGATCTCCTCCCAGGTGTCCTCGTCGAGGTGTTCGCGGGAGAGCAGGGTCAGCAGGCCCTTGCCCAGGGAGTTCTGCGAACGGGAGAGCCGGGCGCGCAGCCGGACGAGGCGGCCCGCCGTGGGCTCCGGCACCTCGATCTCCGGTGCGGCCGGCGCGGGCGCCTCCGGCTCGACGACGGGCGCCTCCGGGGCCGTCTCCTCGGCCGGCGGAAGCTCCACCTCCTCGACGGTGCGGCGCTTCTCTTCGCGCGGGGCCTCGGCCTCCTCGCCCACCTGGGGCTCGGCGGGCGGCGCGGTGACGGACGGGCTGCTCGGCGGCGCCGGGGGCAGCTGCTTCTTCTTGCGGCTGCTCACCACGAGCCCGCTGATCGCGCCGAGCGCGATCACAGCGATGACTACGGCAAGGATGACGAATTCCATAACGCAACCCAGTATCGGCCACCGCGCTGCCGGGCGTCCGACGTGTGAGTTTGTGCGTCGTACTGAGGACCAAAGTCACTAAACGGCCAAAGTTGGAGCAAACTACGATGGCGTATGTCGAGGCGACGCGCGTAGAGTCCCAGCGTCCCCTCTTGCCCAGGTACTACCAGGGCCCTCCCCTCACCCCGCTTTATTGCACGGAGCCCCTCTATGGCCCCCCACAAGGACAACGTGAGCACCACCGACCCCGAAGGCGCGATAGAAACCCGCGGCATCGAGCCCGTTCCTGACCACGAACGGCACGGTCGGGTCAGGGAGCTCTTCCCGACCTGGGTCGCGGCCAACATCAGCGTGCTGCTGCTCACCATGGGCGCCGCCCTGGTGGTCTTCAACAAACTGAACTTCTGGCAGGTACTGATCGTCGCGGCCTGTGCCGCGCTGGCCTCCTTCGGCCTGGTCGGTGTGCTGTCGGTCTCCGGCAAGTGGGGCGGCGCCCCGGGCGCGATGCTCTCCCGCGCGACGTTCGGCGTCCGCGGCAACCTCTTCCCGGGTTCGATCCTGTGGGTCGCCCGCTTCGGCTGGGAGACCATCAACGCGGTCACCGGCGCGTATGCGGTGCTGACCGTCCTGGACCTGCTCTTCGGCATCAAGAGCAACACCGCGCTCATCCTCATCACGCTGTTCGCGTTCGTCGCCTGCACGTTCCTGGTGAGCGGCATGGGGCGCAAGGCGCTCGCCGTGTGCAACAAGTGGTCGACGTACCTCTTCGGCGTCTTCAGCGTGCTGGTCCTCGGCTACCTGATCGCCCACATCCACTGGGGTGACGTCTTCTCCAAGCCCGCCGGCTCCACCGCCATGATGATCGCCGGCATCGGCACCATCGCGGCGGGCGGCATCAGCTGGGTGCCGACCGGCCCCGACTTCACGCGCTACCTGCCGCACAAGGCGTCCGGCAAGAAGATCGTCGGCACCACGGTGTCCGGTGCGGGTCTGGTCATGGTGCCGATGGTCCTGATGGGCGCGGTCATGGCCGTCGCCACCCCGGGCCTGGCCAAGGCGCAGGACCCGGTCTCCTTCCTCGGCGACATCCTGCCGACCTGGCTGGCCGTGCCCTACCTGCTCACCGCGATCGTGGGCATGCTGCTGATCAACAGCCTCTCGATGTACTCGGCCGGTTTCACCGCGCAGACCATGGGCGTCAAGCTGCCCCGTGCGATGGCGGTCAGCATCAACGCGGTCATCTCCCTGGTGGCCGGCGGTCTGCTGATGCTCGTCGCGACGAGCTTCCTGGGCTCCTTCATCACCTTCCTGATCCTGCTCGCGGTCTCCTTCTCCGCCTGGATCGGCGTCTACGCGGTGGACATGGCCCGCCGCCGGAAGCGCGCCGTGCGCTACGACGCGGAGGCGCTGATGGACACCGGCCGTACGAGCCGCTACTGGTACGTGGGCGGTTTCTGCTGGCAGGCGATGACCGCCTGGGCGGTGGCCCTGCTGGCGGGCATCAGCTTCACCCAGTGCGACTGGTTCTCCGGGCCGCTGGCCGACACGTTCATCGGCAAGTACGGGCTGGGCTGGGCCGCGACGATCGTGATCTCGGCGATCGTCATGGCGGTCCTCCCGACCCCGCGCGAGAACGCCCCGGCGGCCATCCCGGCCCAGCGCGACGCGGACGCCGACCGCGAGAAGGTCTCCGCGTAAGCGGACCGCCGGACAACGCGACGGCCCCCCTGCTCCGTGGAGCAGGGGGGCCGTCGCGTTGTCACTCGGTGGAGATCTTGTGGACGGTGGTGTCGTCGGGGTCCAGCCGACGCCCGTCCTCGGACAGCACTTCCAGTGCGCGGAGGCGATGTCCCTGCCGGCGGTCGACCAGCTGTGAGTGCGGTTCGCCGGAGGCGAAGAAGTGCTGTTCGCCCCACTGCCGCAGCGCCACGATGACGGGGAAGAGCGCCTTGCCCTTCGGAGTCAGCACGTACTCGCGGTAGGCGCTGCCGTCCGAGGCGGGGACGGATTCGAGGACACCGCCGGCGACCAGGGTGCGCAGGCGCGAGGTCAGGATGTTCTTCGCGACGCCGAGGCTGCGCTGGAACTCCCCGAAGCGCCGGCTTCCGTCGAAGGCGTCCCGCACGATCAGCAGGGACCACCAGTCGCCGATCGCGTCCACCGACCGGGCGACGGGACAGTCGCTGTCGTCGAAGCGCGTCCTGGTCACCATGGCGTCCCTCACTCTCACAACGGTTGCAACATGCTACCAAGCGCGTTAGCGTCGGCCACTGGTAGCAAGATGAAACCAGATATACGGAGGAGTGCTGATGCCCGGTAGCGGTGTCCTGTCCCGTGGTGTCGTCCTACTGTTCGCCGTCGCCTGCGGGGCCGCGGTGGCCAACGTCTACTTCTCCCAGCCGCTCCTGGTGACCATGGGCCACGACCTCGCCATGAGCCCGGCGCTCGTCGGCAGCGTGGTCACCCTCACGCATGTCGGATACGGGCTGGGGCTCTTCTTCCTCGTACCGCTGGGCGACATGGCCGACCGCAGGCGGCTCATCGTGGCCCAGTTACTGCTCCTGGTGGTGGCGCTGGCCGTGGTGGCCGCCGCCCGCACGGCGGCGGTCCTGCTCGCGGGCATGGCCGCGACGGGGCTTCTCGCGGTCGTCACGCAGACGCTGGTGGCCTTCGCGGCATCGCTGGCCCCGCCCGCCGGGCGCGGACGGGTCGTCGGCCTGGTCACCAGCGGCGTGGTCACCGGAATCCTGCTCGCCCGCACCGCGTCCGGCCTCCTGGCCGATCTCGCGGGCTGGCGCTCCGTCTACCTCGCCTCGGCGTCGCTCACCGCCGTGCTCGCGCTGGTCCTGTACCGAGTGCTGCCGCGCCAGAGTGACGTCCCGCCGGCGACCCTGCGCTACGGACAGCTCCTGCGCTCCACGGTCGCTCTGTTCGCACGGGAACGGCTGCTGCGGCTCCGGGCCCTGTTCTGCCTGCTGGTCTTCGCCTCCTTCAGCACCCTGTGGAGCAGCGTCGCGCTGCCGCTCAGCGAGGCCCCGTACTTCTGGTCCCACAGCGCGATCGGGGCGCTGGGGCTGATCGGTGTCGCCGGCGCCCTGGCCGCGACCGTGGCGGGACGCCTGAACGACCGCGGGCTCTCCACGCGGACCACCGGCATCGCCCTGGCACTGCTCGCCGCCTCGTGGCTGCCCCTGGCCTTCACCCGCAGCTCGCTCTGGGCCCTGGTCGTCGGGGTGATCCTTCTCGACCTCGCCGTGCAGGCGGTCCATGTCACCAACCAGACCCTGATCTACGCGCTGCACCCGGACGCGGGCAGCCGGCTGATCGGCGGGTACATGGTCTTCTACTCGATCGGCAGCGCCACCGGCGCCATCGCCGCGACCTCGCTCTACACGGCGGTCGGCTGGGGCGCCGTATGCGCTCTGGGTGCCGCGTTCAGCTGCCTCGGGCTCGTGCTGTGGGCGTTCACCCGGCACGTCACCCCGGCTCCCGCCGCCGCGACTCCCGCCGTCCCGGACCCCGCCGCCGAGGTGATCCCGGCGGAGTGACTCCGTGGTTCGACGGCCGCCTATCCGTGGTCCGGACCCGGCTTCGCGGGTGCGGGGGTGTGGAGGACCTCCCGGGCCTGGTCCGCGGCGCGGGCGATGCTCTCGGAGACGAAGTCGAGGAAGCGTGCGATGTTCTCGAACCGGGCGGCGGCCGGGGTGCCGGGGACGAGGACACCGACGCCCTGCCGTGCGACCTCGACGAGGTGGGCGGTGGCGCGGGCGCTGGCCATCATCGACTGGTACCAGACGTCGTCGTCGACGAAGTAGCGCTCGCGGCGGCGTTCATCGCGTTCCCGGCGGACGAGGCCCTGGCTCTCGAGGAACGCGACCGCCTTGGAGACGGACGCCGGGCTGACCTGGAGGCGTTGCACGAGTTCGGACGCGGTGAGGCTGCCCGCGTCGCTGATGCACAGGCAGGCCAGCACCCGGGCCATCATCTTGGGCGTGCCCGACTGTATGAGGACGGTGGTGAACGTCTCCTCGTACTCACGCACCGCCTCGGCGTCGCGCCCATAGGCCTGCGGCGGCGCCTTCGGCCCCCGGGGCGCGGCCTGCCTGCGGCGTTGGGCACGGTGTTCGGTGGCGCGGTGGGCCAGGTCGGCGCGGTAGGCGGTGGGGCCGCCGTTGCGCATCACCTCGCGCGTGATGGTCGAGGTCGGGCGGTCCAGGCGTCTGGCGATCTCCGCGTAGGCGAGGCCGTCGGCCAGCCCCAGCGCGATCTGCTGGCGTTCCTGCTGGGTGAGCCTGCCTCCCGGCATCGCGGCCTCCTTTGTGGCCTGTGATGCCTCCAGCCTAGCGTTCACTTCCACTTCATTGCAACGACAGGGCCGGAGTTATTGCATTACCGCTCAGACCGTTGCAACGATTTCCCGCCTTCTACCTGCGGAAATAGCAATCAGACGCAACGAAGCTGTTGCTTGACCATCGAACGCAACGTAGCTTTCCATCATCAGAAACAACGACCGAACACGGGAGAGCACGATGCAGAAGTTCGACACCACCGCCCCGATCGCCGCCGTCCTGGACATCCCCGCCGGGCGCGTCCAGTTCATCGCCGCCGACCGCGCCGACACCACCGTCGAGGTCCTGCCCGCCAACCCCGACAAGAGCCGCGACGTCCAGCTCGCCGAGCAGACCACCGTTGCCTACGCCGACGGCGTCCTGCGGATCCGCACCCCCGAGCCCAAGAACCAGCTCTTCGGCCACTCCGGGGCCCTGGAGGTCACCGTCCAGCTGCCCGCCGGTTCCCGCGTGGAGGCCAGGACCGATGCGTGCGAGCTCCGCGGTGTCGGCCGCCTCGGCGACGTCGCCTTCGAAGGCGCGTACCGCCAGATCAAGATCGACGAGGCCGCGAGCATCCGTCTCACCGCGACCGACGGCGACGTCGAGGTCGGCCGGCTCAACGGCCCCGCGGAGATCAGCACCGCGCGGGGCGACATCCGGATCACCGAGGCCGTGCGCGGCACGGTCGTGCTCCGGACCCAGTCCGGCGACATCTCGGTCGGCGCCGCCGCCGGTGTCTCGGCCGCCCTGGATGCCGGCACCAGCTACGGCCGCATCAGCAACGCCCTCAAGAACGACGGCACCGCCGAACTCGACATCCGTGCCACCACCTCCAACGGCGACATCACCGCCCGCAGCCTCTGAGAAAGCGGCACCAAGGCCGTCCGGCCGGGCCCGCGATCAAGACGTCCGACACGACCAGGGGGACCACATGACGAAGAACGGCACTTCCTCGACCAGCTCGAAGTGGACTGGCATGGTGCCGGTCGACGATACGGCCCTGGCCGTCACCGACACCGGCGGTCCCGGCATCCCCGTGGTCTACCTCAACGGCCAGTTCGCCACCCAGGGGTACTGGCGGCGCGTCATCGCCGAACTGGGAACGGGGTGGCGGCACATCACCTACGACGAGCGGGCTCGCGGCAAGAAGTCGCACTGCTCGGCGGACTACTCCTTCGAGGCCGCCGTCCGCGATGTCGATGCCGTTCTCGCGGCCCGGGGTGTGGACCGGGCGCTGGTGGTGGGCTGGTCCTACGGAGCGTGCGTCGGGGCGCACTGGGCCGGCCGGAATCCGGAGCGCGCCCTGGGCGCGGTCCTGGTCGACGGCGCCTACCCGTACGACTGGCTCGACGAGGCCATGGAGCAGCGCATCCGGAAGCTGTTCCGGCGGACGAGCCGGTTCGCACCGCTGCTGCGCCCGACGGGCCTGCTCCCGCGGATGAATGCCGAACAGATGGCGGACAGCAACATCGAGCTCGGCAGGCTCTCCCGCGAGCACGAGCTGGGCCCCGTACTGGACGACATCACCGTCCCGGCGCGATATGTGGTCGCTTCGGGGAAGTCCTTGGGAAACCGCGGTGACGAGCTGGAGCGGATACGCACCAGCCTCGGCGCGGTGACCGGCCGCAACCCGAACATCAAGGTGAGCGCGAAGGTCGCGAGCAACCACAGCGCGATCCTGCGCAAGGACTTCCGCGCCGTCGCCGAGGCCGTACGCGAAGCCGCCGCCCTCGCGATCGACCCCCCGGCGGGGAGCTGAAACGCGCGGAGGGCCGCCCCGGAAACCGGGACGGCCCTCGCGAGGAGACGGGCGGCGGGGGATGTCAGCCCATCTCCTCCAACGCCTTGCCCTTCGTCTCCTTCACGAACTTCATCACGAAGGGGATGGAGAGCACGGCGAAGACCGCATAGATGATGTACGCACCCGACAGGTCCCAGTCGGCCAGGCTCGGGAAGCTGGCCGTGATGGCCCAGTTCGCCACCCACTGCGCGGCGGCGGCGACACCGAGCGCCGCGGCGCGGATCCGGTTGGGGAACATCTCGCCCAGGAAGACCCAGACCACGACACCCCACGAGAGTGCGAAGAACAGCACGAACGCGTGGGCCGCGATGAGGGCGACCGTGCCCTGGGCGGTCGGCAGCGTGCCGGCCGAGGTCTTGGCGGCGAAGGCCCAGGCCTCCAGGGCCAGGGAGACCGCCATACCCGCGGAACCGATGAGCGCGAGCGGCTTGCGGCCGATGCGGTCGACGAGAACCATCGCGATCACGGTGCCGACGATGTTGATGATCGACGTCGTGAAGCTGTAGAAGAACGAGCTCTCGGGGTTGATGCCCACCGACTGCCACAGCGTCGAGGAGTAGTAGAACGCGACGTTGATGCCGACGAACTGCTGGAAGACCGACAGGCCGATGCCGACCCAGACGATCGGCAGGAAGCCGAAGCGACCGCCGAGCAGGTCCTTGAACGTGGACTTCTGCTCGCTGTGCATCGCGTGCTCGATCTCGGCGACGCGGGCGTCGAGGTCCATGCCCGTGCCCTCGACCTCGGCCAGGACGGCCTTGGCCTTGTCGGTCTTGCCGACCGAGATCAGGAAGCGGGGGGACTCGGGAAT
Source organism: Streptomyces sp. SX-6 (assembly GCF_059089585.1). Classification (NCBI taxonomy): domain Bacteria; kingdom Bacillati; phylum Actinomycetota; class Actinomycetes; order Kitasatosporales; family Streptomycetaceae; genus Streptomyces; species Streptomyces sp. SX-6. The sequence goes on from NZ_JBTHHU010000046.1 coordinate 51,369, forward strand.
CGCGAAGGAGAGCAGGCCGTACAGCACGGCCGGGACCACCATGACGCCGAGCATCAGCTGCCAGGCCTCGATGCCCAGCAGGTGACCGCGCTGGTTGCCGCCCGCAGCGTTGAGGATGCCCCAGTTGACCAGCTGCGAGATGGCGATGCCGACGACGATCGCGGCCTGCTGGAAGGAGCCGAGACGGCCGCGGTAGGCGGGCGGCGAGACCTCGGCGATGTAGGCCGGGCCGATGACCGAGGCCATACCGATGGCGATGCCGCCGAGGACGCGCCACATGGCGAGGTCCCACAGGGCGAACGGCAGGGCCGAACCGATGGCGCTGATCGTGAAGAGCACCGCGGAGATCTGCATCGTGCGGATGCGGCCGATGCGGTCGGCGAGGCGGCCCGCGGTGGCGGCACCGATGGCGCAGCCGACCAGTGCGATGGCGATCACCTGGGCGAGGGCGGCCGAACCGATGTCGTACTTCCCGCGGATGCCCTCGACCGCGCCGTTGATCACAGAGCTGTCGTAGCCGAAGAGGAAGCCACCCATGGCCGCGGCAGCGGTGATGAAGATGACATGACCCAGGTGGTCCGGTGCGCCCTTGCGGGCCTCCGACCCCTGCGCCATCGCAGTGCTGGTCAACGTGTACTCCTGGAGTCCGGCGACACTGCCGGGCGGTGGGGGGTGGCCATTCCAGTGGTGCACAAGATCGAATCAGCCACCACTTGAAGGCATAAGCAACGCAGCAGACCCTATGTCTTCAATTTTCTAAGTCAATAGATTGTGACGAAGAACCATCCCCCACGTTTCGGGCGGATTGACTTCACTAGTTGAAGATTCGGCTCAGCGCAGCCGCTGGCTGATGACCTTGGAGACACCGTCGCCCTGCATGGATACGCCGTAGAGGGCGTCCGCGACCTCCATCGTGCGCTTCTGGTGCGTGATCACGATCAGCTGGGAACTCTCCTGGAGTTCTTTCATGATCCCGATCAGCCGCTGGAGATTGGTGTCGTCCAGCGCGGCCTCGACCTCGTCCATCACATAGAACGGGCTCGGGCGGGCCTTGAAGATCGCGACGAGAAGCGCGACGGCCGTCAGGGAGCGCTCACCGCCGGAGAGCAGGGAGAGCCGCTTGACCTTCTTGCCCGGCGGGCGGGCCTCCACGTCCACGCCGGTGGCCAGCATGTCGTCGGGATCGGTGAGGACGAGCCGCCCCTCGCCGCCAGGGAAGAGGCGCGAGAACACGCCCTCGAACTCCCGGGCCGTGTCCCGGTAGGCCTCCGTGAAGACCTCCTCCACCCGCTTGTCGACGTCCTTCACGACCTGAAGGAGGTCGGTACGGGTCTTCTTGAGGTCCTCGAGCTGCTCGGAGAGGAACTTGTGCCGCTCCTCCAGCGCCGCGAACTCCTCGAGCGCCAGCGGGTTCACCTTGCCGAGCTGCTGGTACGCCCGCTCGGCGGCCTTCAGCCGCTTCTCCTGCTCGGCCCGGACGTAGGGCACGGGCCGGTTCCTGGGGTGCCCGGGGTCCTCGGGCAGCTCCTCGCCGTCCGCGGGGGGCGAGGGGGGTACGGGCTGGTCCGGCCCGTACTCCTGCGCCAGGCCCGTCGGTTCGACGCCGAACTCCTCCAGGGCCTTGGCCTCCAGCTGCTCGATGCGCAGCCGCTTCTCCGCGCCCAGCACCTCGCCCCGGTGCACCGAGTCCGTCAGCTTGTCCAGCTCCGTCTTGAGCTCGCGGGCCCGGTTCCGTCCGTCGACGAGCTCCTGCTCGCGCTCGTTCTTCGCCGCCTCGGCCGCCTGCCGCTCCTCGTCGGCCCGGACGAGCGACACCTCGACATGGGCCAGCAGCTGCCGGGCACCGGCCGCGACGGCCGAGGCGACCTCGGCCTCGTGGCGCAGCCGGGCGCGGCGCTGCTCGGCGCGCGTCCGCGCCTCGCGTTCGGCGCGCGCCGCCCGGTCGAGCCCGTCCGCCCGTCCCGCCAGGGCCTTGACCCGCTCCTCGTGGGTGCGGACCTGCAGGCGGGCCTCCATCTCGGTCTGCCGTGCGTTGGCGCCGTCGGCGGCGAGCCGGTCGCGTACGGACGTGTCGGGTTCGTCCGCGGCGTCCTCGTCGCCGAGCGTCTCGGCGACGGCCAGCCGTTCGGCGAGCTCCTCGGCCTCCTCGGCGGCCCGGACGAGCCCCTCCTCGGCACGGGCGGCGGCGGCCTCGGTCCGCTCGGCCTCGCCCGCGGCGGCCCGTGCCGCCCCGGCGAGCCGGCCGAGGTCCTGGGCGAGCCGCGACTTCTCCCGGTCGGCCGAGCCGCGCAGGGCCGAGAGCTCCTCGACGAGCGCGGCGCACTGCGTACGTCTCTCCTCCGCGGCGCGGCGCGCGGCGCTCGACTCGGTGCAGCGTCCGTCCAGTTCGGCCAGTTCTGCCGTGGCCTCGTCGACGGCCGCCTGCACCTCGAGCAGGCTCGGGGCGCCGCCGGAGCCGCCCTGGGCGAGGTGGGCGCCGAGCAGGTCGCCGTCGGCGGTGACGGCGACGAGGTGCGGCTGCGAGGCGACGAGGTCCTCGGCCTCCTCCAGCGTGTCGACGACCACGACATCGCGCAGCATCCGGCGCACGGCGGGCAGCAACTCGCGCGGGGCGTCGACGAGTTCGGCCGCGAGGCGGTGGCCGTCCGGGCAGGCTGCGGGTGCCGTCTCGGGGGCTCCGGCGAGCAGCAGCACGGCGCGGCCCGCGTCCTCCTTCTTCAGCAGGCGCAACGCCTCGGCGGCGGACGGGAGTCCGGCGACGGCGACTCCGTCGGCGGCCGCGCCCAGGGCGGCGGCGACGGGCAGCTCGTATCCCGGTGCCACGGACAGGAGTTCCGCTGCCGGGCCCAGCAGTCCGGCCAATCGTTCCTGCGCCGACAGCAGCGCGCCCGTGCCGTCCTTGCGGCGCAGCCCGAGGGCCAGGGCGTCGCGGCGGGCGGTGAGGGCCGCGCGGTCGCGGTCGGCCGCCGACGCGGCCTCGCGGGCGGTGCCCAGTGCGGCCTCGGCTGCGGCCAGTTCCCGCTTGGCGGCGTCCTGGCGGTCCGCCAGTTCGGTGTCGCCCGCCTCGGCGCCGTCGGCCTCGGCCTGCCGGCGCTCGTACTCCGCCTGTGCGGTGGCCGCCCGTTCGCGGGCCTCGTCGCGGGCGGCGGCCAGCCGGCCGATCTCGGCCTCGGCGGAGGCCACCCGGCCGCGGGCCGCGGTCACCTGCCCGTGCAGCCGGGCGAGTTGCTCGCGGCGGTCCGCGCTGGCGCGGGCGGCGTCCCTGAGGCGGCGTTCCTCCTCCGCGAGCCGGCGCTCCAGCTCGGCCCGGTGCTGCGCGGTGTCCTCGAGGGCCCGGCCGGCCGCCTCCAGCGCGGCCTCCAGCTCGGCCTCCTGCTCACGGACGCGTGCCGCCTCGCGCTCGAGATCCTCGGGGTCGCGCCCGCGCCGTTCCTCGGCGGGCGCCGCGCTCGCGCTGGCGACACGGGCGTCCGCGAGGCTGACCGTGCCGCGCACCCGCTCGGCCAGCCGCGACAGTTCGTACCAGGTCTGTTGGGCCGTCGCCAGGCGCGGCGTGAGCTGTGCGACCTGTTCCTCCAGTGCGGCCTCGCGCTGCGCCGCCGTCCGGAGCTCCGCCTCGGCGGCCTCCTTGCGGCCCTTGAGCGCCGTCTCGTCCGCCACCTCGGCGCTCAGCGCCTCGCGCAGGGTCACCAGGTCGTCGGCGAGCAGCCGCAGCCGGGCGTCGCGCAGGTCGGCCTGGATGACGGCGGCCCGCCGGGCGACCGCGGCCTGCCGTCCCAGCGGCTTGAGCTGGCGCCGCAGCTCATCGGTGAGGTCCTGGACGCGGGCGAGGTTGGCACGCATCGCCTCGAGCTTGCGCAGCGCCTTTTCCTTGCGCTTGCGGTGCTTGAGGACGCCCGCCGCCTCCTCGATGAAGGCGCGGCGGCCCTGGGGGTCGGCATGCAGGACGGAGTCGAGCTGCCCCTGGCCGACGATGACGTGCATCTCGCGGCCGATGCCGGAGTCGGAGAGGAGCTCCTGGATATCGAGGAGACGGCATGTGTCGCCGTTGAGCTGGTACTCGCTGCCGCCGTTGCGGAACATGATCCGCGTGATGGTCACTTCGGCGTAGTCGATGGGCAGCGCGCCGTCGGAGTTGTCGATGGTGAGCGAGACCTCGGCACGGCCCAGCGGGGGCCTTCCGGTGGTACCGGCGAAGATGACGTCTTCCATCTTGCCGCCGCGCAGCGACTTGGCGCCCTGCTCACCCATCACCCAGGACAGGGCGTCCACCACGTTGGACTTGCCCGAGCCGTTCGGTCCCACGACACAGGTGATGCCGGGTTCGAAGCGAAGGGTCGTGGCCGAGGCAAAGGATTTGAAGCCGCGCAGCGTCAGGCTCTTGAGGTGCACGCGGTAGGACTCTACCGTTCATCTCGGTTTCACCCTGGAAGGTGCAGGGCACATGATGCGGTGTGGGGGGTGGGGATCCGGAAACACACCGAAAATGACGAAGGGACGCCGAAGCGTCCCTTGCAGCATTCAAGCGGCTGACAGTGCAGCCCGACCGGGCCCCCGGGGCAGGGCGTACGGTCAGGCGAGCGCAGGCTCCGCCTGGGATACGTCGATGGAGTCGAGCAGCGAGTCACCACGGTGAGCGGCGGCAGACAGGGCATCGTTCTCGGCCTGCATCCGAATGAGCTCGGATTCCAGGTCCTGGACACGCTGCTGAAGCCGTCGCATCTCGGAGAGGACTCGGGGGTCGGAGCCGCCGACGTAACCGAGAAGCGCCTTTGCCATGATGGATGGTCCTCCACACTGAGTGACCGACCGAAGCGGTGTGGGTCGTGAGGGATTCGCACCCGCGGTGTCTGCCATCACTACTGCGGTGTTTCAATGCCAAACAGCTAAGGTGCGCGGGGCTTCCAGAGTCTCACCAAAAGGTTTGACGGTCAACACGATCACACCCCGTATCGACAGGCGTCCCGGGGGCGCGGCGGGCGATTCACGCGGCGCTTTCCTCTTCCGGAACCCCAGGGGTGTGGAGATCATCCGTCGGAAGGCAGCCTTGCACGGTGCGGCCGTCTTGGCAACCATCAGGCAATTCCTCCCGCATGAACGTGCTTATGGCATATGCCAAAGCGCGCACTTCCGACGGATTCCGCTTTTCCGGCCGCCAGGTCAGCGGATCTCGAAACCGTCGTAGCCACCGCGCGGCGTGGCCCAGATCTCCGTCACGCCGTCCACGCGCCCCGGGGTGTCGCCCGCCCGCAGCCAGTCGAGCAGCTGTTCGCATCCGGCGCGCGGCCCCTCGGCCACGACCTGGACCCGGCCGTCCGCGAGGTTCGAGGCGAAGCCGATCAGATCCCCGATGCGCATTGCGTTCTCCCGGGTGAACCATCGAAAACCAACGCCCTGCACTTGGCCACGAACCCAGGCAGTAAGACGGACAATCTCGTTCATGTCTGCACGCTAACCGGCCAATTAGATAAGCGGCACTTCGGCCCCCCATGCCATGCCGTACAGTCGCGGCTCGAAAAGACTCCCCCGTACGAGTGACGCACTTTGAGGCCGAGCACAAAGGAAGGCAGCGGATGGGTCGTCATCGACGCTCTGCCCCCGTGACCTCTGACAAAGCGGCAGCCAGGACCCGCGAGACGAGCGAGACGGCCGAGCACCTCGACCCGGCCGAAGCACCCACCGTACCCATCCCCATCGCCTCCCCCGACCGCCCCGTGTCCGCGGGGCGGCACAGGAGCCCGCACCGGCCCGCCGCCGGGAAGAGCGGGAAGAAGGCGGGCAGGCCCGCCAAGCCGAAGACACAAGTGCGGACCGGCCTGTTCGGCGCGTCCGCGGCCGTGGCCATGGGCGCCGTCGCCATGGTCTCCGGCCTGCTGCCGGGCAACCCGCTGGCGGTAGGCGGCGACAACGGAAGCGGGCACAGCGGCGGCGCCAGCGGACAGGTGCGCGCCGACGCGCCCCTCGACACCCCCACCCCCGTCGGCAGCCCGTCGAGCACCCTGGACGGGAACCGGACCCCCTCGCGGTCCGAGGCCCCGTCGGCGGCCCCCCGCCCGGCCCGCCCCGCCCCGGCGGAGCGGGAGGCGGTCCCCGCGAGCCGTACGTACGGCCGGGTCCCGTCGTCCTCGCCCCCGACGCGCGCCGACGCGGCCGCGCCCACCGCCCGGGGGGCCCCCCAAGCAGTTGCGCCCCGGGCGGGAGGGCGGGGTACCGTCC